>NZ_JBFUIJ010000002.1:0-445403 GCF_056401935.1 Mucilaginibacter sp. P4_D1 | reverse complement strand
AGCACCACATAACACTGCCAAGACCGATAAAATGATTACTTCCAGTAAATTATGCTTCTTATTATTGCCCGTGCGTGGATCGGGTATCCATCTGAAATGATCGTGAAGGGATGTGGGCATATTCTTTTTTACAAAGAAAAAAACTTGAAAGCCTTTTTGACAACCGCAACCCTTAAACTTATCACCTCTTTATCAACATTTTGTTGGCAACACCTCCCGTTTTTAACGTTTCTTATGCGTCAGCCCTGAGGGTTATTGCTTAAAAATCAAATCTGTATAATGTAAGCTGCCCAGTTTATTTTTTCCTAATATAAAATCGGAGGCTTTACTGTTGGCATCATATTTATAATAGCGAACAAAATAAGTTTGGGCCGCTGCAAAAGGGGTATCGGGCGTAAATGTAACCACGCTATCAGCTACCGCGTATTTGCCCGGCTGAATAGGCTGATAGTTTTTCAGATCTGTATCGGCTGGCATTTTGTACACCGGCACCAGGCTCTGCCAGTTCCCGGCTGATGAATCGCGGTTAATATCCTGAACAATCAGCGGGTCGAGGCCGGTTATTTTGAGGGAATGTTTATCGGAGGTAAGGTTTATTTTGACTAAAGGTGCGTTTGCTGTGTTAGTATTACATGCACAACATATAATTACAAAAAGCATAATTAATTTATTCATGGAGAGGGATGCGCAATTTGGTTATGCACAAAATTAAACAGAAATTAGGGTGAATATTTCGGATTGGCAATTTAAAATGCTAAAAAAAACTTTAAGCTGAAAGCAGAACAGATCAGTAAACTTATTCCATCTATGGGTGGATGTATGGCGACGGATAAAATCACAGTTGATGGACTGCAAGTAATATACATGTACCGGGAAGAGTCTGATTTTCACTTAGATAGTGGCTGGCGTTTCTTTTCGGGTACAGAAACTCAGGAGTATGTTGACGATCCAAATAACACGATGATTTATGATGTAAACACGATTGCAAACTACGATAAAGCAATAATCCCATACCTGAATCTCCCTCTTGGTGTTGAACTAGAAAGAATTCCCGGAACCAACGAATTTCAGATGATCCCGGGATAAAAAATTATTTCTTCAACGTATCCTCAAATAATTTATAAATCCGTTTATACTCATCCGTCCAGCTGCTGGGTTGCTCAAAGGCGTGGTCTTCTACTGGGTACGATGCCAGTTCCCAGTTTTCTTTGTGCAACTCAATTAGTTTCTGCGTCAGGCGGATAATATCCTGGTAGTTAACGTTCTGATCTATCATGCCGTGCAGCATCAATAAATTGCCTTTTAAGCCATTGGCAAAGTAAATTGGTGAGCTTTTGCGATAGGCTGTTTCATCTGTAAAAGGCTCGTTCAAAATATTGGAGGTATACTCGTGGTTATAATGTGCCCAATCGGTAACCGAACGAATGGCGCCGCCAGCAGCAAAAACATCAGGTTCGGTGAACATACCCATCAGCGTAATAAACCCGCCATATGAGCCGCCATATAAACCAACATGTTTGGGGTTTACGCCATATTTATCAACCAGGTATTTTACGCCATCAACCTGGTCTGTCAAATCTTTGCCGCCCATATGCCGGTAAATGCCGGTGCGCCAGTCGCGGCCGTAGCCTGCGCTTGCCGTGTAATCAACATCCAATACGGTATAGCCGTTATCGGCCAGCATATTGTTAAACATAAATTCGCGGAAGTAATAGCTCCAGGAATACGTTACGTTTTGCAGGTAGCCTGCACCATGCACAAACACTACAGCCGGTTTTGCGGCGTCTGCTTTTTTGGGCAAGTACAAACGGGCGTAAACCTCGCTGCCATACCTGTTTTTAAAGGTGATGATTTCCGGCGCGCGCCACGGGTACGATTCGTATTCGGCGCTGATGGATTTGGTAACCTGTACCGCTTTGGCTCCAAGTTTATTGGCCTGCACATATAGTTCCCATGGTTTGTTGGAGTAGGAGTAACGGATAGCCAGCCATTTTTCGTCGGGCGATAGTGTTACATCGTTGCCGCCCTTTAAGCCTGTTATTTTTGTTGGCGTACCACCATCAACGGGCAGGCTGTAAAAATCGGTTAATCCGGGATGGTCGATATTGGCGGTGAAGTAGAACCTTTTTTTATCATTGGATAGCTGCAGAGTTTGTACTTCCCATTTACCGCTGGTAATTTGCTTTTTTACACCGCTAATAATATCTACTATATAAATGTGCGAGTAGCCGCTGGCCTCGCTCTGAAAATAGAAATGATCGTTATCAATAAAACCGACGTTCCCCGCCGCCGAGTTTTCAATTCCGGGACCACCTATCCAGGCTTCGTCGCGCTGCCGGTCAAGCAAGCTAAGTTTGCCGGTAAGGGCGTCTAATCGCATAATCCAGCGGTCTTTATTATCCTGGGCTGATATTACGACTACGGCATTTGCCGAGTTTTCGCTCCAGAATACGCCTTCGATAGCTACCTGCCTGTCGGCATCCGCTTTTTTATAGGCTTCCTGCTCCTTTGGGTAATCTTTTAAATAATCGGGCGCGTCTTTAATGCCCGGCAGGTCTGATGTTTTTATCCGGTAAACGCTATCGCGCTGCCTGTCGTAAATAAACGTTTCGGATGTTGATGATGGGCGGCCTACTTTTGAGCGGTTCGGAATATCCTCTGTGAAGCCCGATTCGGTTACATAATTAGAAACGATGGCGTTTTTAACATCGTCGGCCGGTTTTGTGAGCCGGTAAGTAACAAAGCGCTCATCGGGGCTTATTTTAATCCGTCCAACACGTTTAGTTCCAAAAACCAGTTCCCTTAATCCCTTCGGCGCTAAATCTGCTCTTTCGGCCGAGTCTTGTTTTTCGTCTTTCTTCTCCACCTTAACAATATCAAACAACTCCAGCTGCTGCTTTTTAAGCCATTTTTCTTCTTCGTTAAGTTCGTCGTTGCCTTTTTTACTTTTTGATTTAACAAAATTAGTTAGCTGCTCCAACCCATTTCCGTTAAGTTTCATGGAGAACAGGTTACTGCCTTGCGAAAATATGATGTGGCTTTCATCGCCACTAAAAACCGGTGAGCTTTCCCGCTCCTCAGTATGGGTAAGCTGGGTTATTTTGCCCGATTTAAGGTCTTCTAAAAATAAGTCGCCATTTTTTTCAAAAACTTTTTGGGTGCGTTTTTTATTCCAGCTACCGTTTTCAGCGGGTAAACCGCGCCTATCGGCAATGCTTACTTTTTGCGGCGTTGTACCGCCGGGCGTAGCGGCAAACAATTCATCGGGGCCGGTTTTACCAGGATTCCAGGTAAAAAGGATTTTTTTGCTATCATCGCTCCAGTGAATGTTTGATGGGGATACACCTATCCACTTTGGATCGCGCATAATTTTTTCAATGGTAAGGGTATCCAGTTTTTGGGCAAAAGCACCGGCAGTATTGGCCAGCAATAGCAGCGTAAATATTTTTTTCATGAGTCAGTCTTGTGTCGCGCAACTAATACGCGGATGCAATTTAACAGTTTGGCTTTGCTTTGCTAATTTTAGACGTTTTATTGTTACAAATGGAAATTAAAGGCGACGGTTTTATTTTACGGGAGTTGCGGTTGGCTGATGCTGAATCGTTGCAAAAACATGCCGATAACCCAAGGATTTTTGATGCCCTTCTTGATCGCTTTCCATCGCCATACACGCTTGCAGATGCCATTGATTTTATCGGGCTTGCAATGGCCGAAGAAGTGCAAACCAAATTCGCGATAGCTATTAACGGCGAAGTAGCCGGCGTAATAGGCATTGATTTAAGGGGAGATATTTACCGAAAATCGGCATTGATCGGCTACTGGCTGGGCGAGGTGCATTGGGGAAAAGGCTTTATGCCCAAGGCGGTGAAACTGATTGTAGATTATGGATTTGCCAACCTGGATATTGTACGGCTTCAGGCTGGTGTATTAGGCAACAATCCAAAATCGATGCGGGTATTGGAAAAAGCAGGGTTTGTAAAAGAAGCTGTCTGTAAAAATGCGGTTATTAAAAACGGCTTTATTTTAGACGAGCATTTATACGCCATACTTAAGCCTTCTGTCTAATTAACAAACCTACCCGATAAATCCACCGTTCGGGCAAAAGGGTTTAAAAACTGGTTAACCAATATAGCAAACTCCCGCCGGGTTATTGGCCGGTTAACATCAAAGTCCGATTGGAATTTATATTGATTTTTCCAGGCTTTGCCCATGGAGGTGTGCAGCGTTTTAGGATCCGTTAATGTTATTTCACTTATAAGCGATAATGTGTTTTCTACTGTAAATTTCGGCTTGGGTTTTTCCCTGTTAAACCATAAAAATGTGCGGGTATAAATATCATTTAATACCGGTTCAATCTCGGCGGTGTTAACTGCAGAATCGGGCATAAACAGCATACCTGATGTATTGCTATCCAATTTTTGCCAACCTTTTAATAACCCGGTAGCTGCAACCTGCTGCACCGACCTAAAATAACGATCGTTTTGGCCAACATCTGCAAATGGAAGCAGGTAGCTTTTAAAATCCAGCAGTTCGCCCTGCACGGTGCGTGCGTTTAATTTGTGGGTGGTGGTTTTAAAAAACGCGCAAAATGCCGCGGCAGCACCGGCACCCTGGCCCAGCATAAGCTGGTTGGGCAGGTATTGGATATCATCATCCGGAAAAAGCTTGCCTGTAACTAACAGGTTCCCGACGCCCGGCGCCACAATGGAGCTCAGCGGAATACAATATGATGGCAATCGCGGATAGTTGCCAGAAAGACTTTTTTTATCCCCATTTTGCCCCGGATAACCATCGCCTGTTGCAATGCTGGTGCGGTATGTGGCCGATTGATGGTTATCGGCCATCAAATCAACCGGTTTAAAATTGATATTCAATTTTTCGGCTATCGAAGCATTTGGCGTGGCATCGATAATCAGCTTTGCTTTTATTTGTTGCGATTTTGAATCCTGGCTAACAGTTACCACCCAACCGTCCCCATCTTTTTTTATCGTACTAACAACTGTATTTAATTTTATGGTGAGATTTTTAACCGTATCGGCCATTTTTTTGATAATGGCTGCACCCGTGTATGGCTCTAAGCTCAGCGGGGCATTATAAGCGGTATCGCGGCCCGGCGTATTTTTATAAAAAGTTATTACCCATTTTCGGAATTCCCCCCAAATACCCGATTGAAGGTTTCTCCCGTTACCGATAGTTGTCATTGTTTGAGCCTGCATTGATGGGCATAATTGCGCACCTGCTTCAACCAGTACTGTTTTAATTTTGCTGCGGGCTCCCTGTATGGCTGCCGAGGCACCGGCTGGGCCGCCGCCAATTACAAGGATATCGGTTTTAATGGTTTGGGCATATGTAAAGGAGCATTTTAACAGCAGCAGTACTAAAAACAGTTTTTTTATCATCGTTTTAACTAACACGTACAGAACGCTAATTTAGGTTAAAGCTTGCTGTAGTATAAAATTATCCCTAATTTAATTTTTTTAAACATTTATGACAGACGAACAAATGAGGTTCCCGATTGGGAAATTTGCACCACCGGCATCTTATACCGACGAAAACATCCGCGAATGGATAGATGATCTGCGCACATTGCCGGGTAAATTGCGTAATGCTATAGCTGGTTTAAACTACCAGGAACTGGATACCCCGTACCGAACCGGCGGATGGACATTGAGGCAAGTAATCCATCACCTGGCCGATAGCCACATGAACTCGATTACCCGTTTTAAGCTGGCACTCACCGAAAATAACCCTGTTATAAAGCCATACGAAGAAGCAGATTGGGCTTTACTACCCGATTATCGCCTCCCTGTAGAATCGTCATTAAAAATATTGGAAGGCATCCATATACACATGGTTGCCTTATTTGAAAGTTTTACCGAAAACGAATGGGAACGCACCTTTGTACATCCCGCATCCGGTGATACCGTTTCGCTTAAAAAGGGGCTGGCATTATACTCCTGGCATAGCAAACATCATTTGGCACATGTTACAGAGACAGTGACGAAGCTTAAAGCATAAAGCCAAAGGCAGAAAGCTTAAAAAAAGCTTTGGGCTTTCTGCTTTAAGCCTTCGGCTTACGCCGACGGAAAACTCAGGTAAAAAGTGGTGCCGATGCCAATGGTTGTCTCAAACCAAATTTTACCGTTGGCATTTTCAATTGAGTTTTTCACAAAGGCAAGCCCAAGTCCCGTACCAGAACTTTTGGTAGTAAAATTGGGCTCGAATATTTTTTCGCGCATATTTTCCGGAATTCCGTTACCATTATCTTTAATGGTAAGCAACACATTTTTGCTGGTTATAAGGTAGTTGATGTTTATCAGCCCATTTCTATCTGCTGGTGTGGCTTCTATGGCGTTCTTCAATAAATTGTTAAAGCATCTCAATAGCTGATCTTTATCAGCATTTATCATAAAAGGAGCATCGGGCAGCTGGTACACTATTTGCATATTATCCATCTGCTTAAATATGGTTACCGCCTGGTTAAGCATTTCAAAAACATTCAATAGCTCAATACGGGTATCGGGCATTTTCGCAAAAGCCGAGAACTCAGACGCGATGGACGATAAGCTTTCTATCTGTTCAACAAACGATTTGCTAAAACGTTCAAATTTCTGATCAAACTTAGGGTCCTTATCCCGCCACGATTTATCAAGTAGTTGCAACCCTAGTTTCAATGGCGTTAATGGGTTTTTAATTTCATGGGCTACTTGTTTGGCCATTTCGCGCCAGGCGCTTTCGCGTTCAGATTGCGCCAACCTGGTTGCGCTATTCTCAAGGGCCGAGATCATTTTATTATATTCCTTAACCAAGGCCCCAATCTCATCATTTCGTTGCCATTTTATCGGCTCGTTCTTTTTGCCGTATATGGTTTTGCTCAGCGTTTCCTGTATAAAACTAAGCGGTGCGGTTATTTGCCTGGCAATAATAATGGCCAATAAGCCAATGGCTAAAAACACCAATGCGTAAACATTTATCATCACATTCAACAACGAGCTTATGCGTTGTTTATAATCTGCCTCATTTGAAAAATAGGGCAGCTGGATGTAAGCGATAATCTTTTGGCCAGAGCTTACTATGGGTGCATAAGCGGCCTTGTAGTTCAACTCTCCTATTTTTTCATCATTCACAAATTCTGTTTTTTGCAGCCTGCTCAGGTAAATAAAAGCTCGGGAGTTCATTTTTTTTGCCACCAGGCCAGCCTCATACATTTTTGGCTGGGTTGTAACCAGTGGCACCCCGTTGGTATCAAACAGGATAAGGTCGGTAGAATATGTTTCGGCCAGTACGTTAAAATCAACCTGGTTTTTTTCGTTTACATTGTATATGTATCGGTTTAATGCGCCGGTTTGAAAAGTCTCGGCAATCCTGCTTATTTTATCGCGAATCTGTTTATCCTGCTGTTCATGGTATTGGCGCCCTATTGATACAAAGGTGATAAAGCCTACTACAATCAGTGTAACAACAACCGCAAATATCATTACAAACTGGATGCGGGTTCTATAAAGTACCTTATCAAAATTGATCTTGAATTTCCAGCGGATTTTATCATCCTTAATACTCAAAATCCTTACGCGTACCCATACGCCCCTGGCTATAATAATAACTGCACTAAATACCAATAGCGCCATAAAAAAGAAAGTGATAGAGGCCACCCCGTTATATAGTGGGTTTGTTTCCTTACTTACTACTATGATATTGCGTTTGTTGGGTTTATAAATCAGGTGGTCGTATTTTGTAAAAGCATTGTACCATTCGGGATTATTGAACCGGGTGGTTTTTATAATATAGCTTTTTAATACCCCTTTAAAATCTGGGTTATTAAGGGTGTAAACATAACTTCCCCGTTGACTTTGCAAGCGATTATCATAGTAATAAGCATACGAGTAATCTTTAAATTCGTCTTCGGATTGTAACGACCCTTCGATCAATAGATCCGGGAAAGCCCCAAGCACCTGAACAGGTTTTGATGTAAACTCAATGGCCAATGTTCCTAATTGCTTATTCCCGTTTTTTATGGGCAGTATCGCAAAATAACTCTGACGCCCAAACGATGCAGTGCCCCGGTAAAAATAAGATGTTGGTACAACCTTATATGAATTATATACAACCTGGTCTTTAAACCCGGTTATCGGGATGTCGTCGTTAGCCAGGGGCTGGTCATTGGCATCATACTCGTGTATTTTAATAACATATTTTGACAGGTACCCATCAAAATACAGTTTCTGAAAACGGGTTAACAAGTACTCGTTGTTATGTATATTTTCCTTAAAGTAGCGCACAATAGTTGTGTCAACAAGAATCCGCTTCTCAACCTTTATAAATGCGTTTTCGGCATAATGGTCAATTGGGTCGCCTAGCCGTTGCAGTAACTTTTTTCGTACCGACTCCTCTTTAATGCCTTCAAAGTGGTTTAACTTAATAGCCGAAATTACCGAGCAGATTAAAAGTACGCCCAAAAAGGCACTTGTTGTAAGTTTACCGCCCTGGTAAATAAACCCAAATGCCCTCATCACCACCAGCAGCATCCACAACAGGTAAAACAAGCTAAAATCGTAATTCCGGGCAAAAACAATTGTACTTATAACAACGCCTACTACCAGCAGTAATAACTGGTGCAATTTTGGCACATCCAGCTTGAGGCATATAAAAAGAACCACCTCATCAACAAGATAAAAAATGAGAAAACTAAAGCACAACATTAAAACACCCAGAATGCTGAATGATGATAAACCAAGTACATTGTTTACGTTAAAGTTGATGCCCGCATGAATAACCAGGTCATAAAACAGCCTTAACAGCGATGTGGATAACCCTATAAGCAAAAGAATACAGCCAACTACAATAAAATAGCCAACTGAGTTTTTGTAAACAGCTGTAAACAATCTTCGCCGTTGCAGGTAAATGAATGCAACAAACCAAAAAACACAAAGCAGGTTAATACACAGGTCGCCAAAAGACGGATACAAAACTCCGGAATGGTAAATGGCGGGATCAAACAATTTAAGCATCCCCCGAAAATCGGGCAGGTGATAATATAAATTAACAAAGCGGAGCAGGATTATGTACAAACCCAGGAAAACCACTGACAACCAGCCATAACCCTTTGCCGCCATATGGCAGCAAATATTATGAATTAATATACAAAGCGTTATGATGGTTAAAATCCAAAAAATAGCCTGGTAATATATAAATGCATAATTGACGCTGCTGGCTTTTTGTTTTACCGAGAAAAGATAATCGTTGTTGATGCTGTGTACATCGTAAGCATTTTTATCGCCCAGATCGGTAAGCTCAATATTATCTGTCGTTATTAAATCTTTAGCAAACGTGTTTTGAAGATACTGGTTGGTAAAGCTGTAATTGATTTTTACCGGGATAAAAAATATTACAGAAAAAGCCCCCTCCGTTTTCTTAATCGCTTCATAATACCCATTCGGCTGCCTGATAAAGGAATTGCCCTCGCGGATATTGCCTATGCTATCCGGCAAAACTTTAATACCGCTCCAAAAACTTAAATGGTTATTGTACGCTGTTATAAACCAGGTGTTCCTTTGAGTAGTAAATTCCTCTATCCTGTTAATGGCCTCCTGGTCATTATCGCCCAGGGTTTTAAATTTGTTAAGCTGTTCTTTATCTTTTAGCAGCTTATCAATATAAGCTTCCTTTTTGTGCAGGTTAGCCTCAAGAGCCAGGGCCGATTGATCGAGGTTATTTACCGGCGTATATGTTTTTTGGATAAAAATAGCGGTAAACAACAGCCCTATACCAATTAGGGTTAGCAACAAACGTATTTTTCCCGAGGTTGTCAAATTGCTATCAGATATTACTGGTTTAAAAACGAAAGGCACTACTAAATAGTGCCTTTTTTAAATATTATTGAGGTATAGCCGCGCTTTGGGTAACTATTGCCCTATCAACTTTTTTAACAAGCCCCTGCAATACATTACCCGGCCCAACCTCGGTAAATGAGGTAGCACCATCCTCCAACATATGCTTCACGGTTTGTGTCCACCTTACGGCGCCGGTAAGCTGGGCTATTAAATTTTGTTTAATAACAGCAGGATCGGTATAAGGTTTGGCATCAATGTTTTGATAAATAGGACAAACCGGGGCTTTAATTTCGGTGGCAACAATTGCCGCCTCTAATTCAACCCGGGCCGATTCCATTAACGGCGAGTGGAAAGCACCGCCAACTTTGAGTTTTAAAGCCCGCTTGGCACCAGCGGCCAGCAATTTTTCGCAGGCTTCGTCAATGCCTTCAATACTGCCGGATATAACCAACTGGCCGGGGCAGTTATAGTTTGCTGTTACAACCACGCCGGTAGCGCGCTGGCAAACATCTTCTACAGTAAAATCATCAAGCCCTAAAATGGCGGCCATTGTTGAGGGTTGCAGTTCGCAAGCTTTTTGCATAGCATTGGCACGTGCGGCAACCAGGCGTAAACCATCTTCAAATGATAAGGCTCCTGCAGCAACCAGGGCCGAAAATTCGCCAAGGGAGTGGCCGGCAACCATATCCGGTTTAAATTCATCGCCCAACACGGTAGCTAAAATAACCGAGTGCAAAAATATGGCCGGCTGGGTAACGTTTGTTTGAACCAAATCTTCGGCTGTGCCATCAAACATTACATCGGTAATCCGGAAGCCTAATATTTCATTTGCTTTTTCAAATAACTCATGGGCCTTATCAGATTGCTCGTACAAATCTTTACCCATACCCGGGAATTGGGCGCCCTGCCCTGGAAAAATATATGCTTTCATTGCTTTGGTTTATTGGTTGATTGAGTTGATTAAGTGAGTGGTTTTTGTTTTCTGAAACCACTCAACTAATCAACCATTCACTTAATCAACTTAATTTAGAACTTATTAAATTTAAAAATTCCGTACGGGTTTTTTCTTTTAAAAACTCGCCGGTAAAAGCCGATGTGGTGGTTACCGAGTTTTGCTTTTGCACACCGCGCATGCTCATGCACAGGTGGCGGCATTCAATTACTATGCCTACACCAACCGGGTTTAAGGTTTCCTGTATACAATCGCGAATTTCGTTGGTTAAGCGCTCCTGCACCTGCAGCCTGCGGGCAAAAGCATCAACTACGCGTGGTATTTTGCTTAGCCCAACCACATAGCCATTAGGAATATAGGCTATGTGCGCCTTTCCGAAAAATGGCAGCATGTGGTGCTCGCACATCGAGTATACTTCTATGTCTTTTACAATTACCATCTGGCTGTATTCCTCTTTAAACATGGCCGAATTCAAAATGCTTTTAGCATCCAGGTCATAACCATGAGTTAAAAACAGCATTGCTTTGGCTATCCGTTCCGGCGTTTTTAATAGCCCTTCTCTTTGAGGATTTTCACCAATTTGTTTTAAAACGTCAAGATAATGAGCCGATAGGTTTTCAATCAGTTGTGGGTTATACCTGTCTATTTTGGTGTAACCGTCAATATCATCGTCGCGGTCGGGGATGTGGTTTTTATCAATCATTTTATCCGGTTATCCGCCAAAATATTCCGCGGAATTATTTTCAGTTTCATATAGTTTTACCGAGTGTAAAAACACCCCCTCATAAGCCTCAATTGGCGCCTTAAGCTGATTAAAAATCTCGATGCAAAGCAACTCCGTAGATGCCATTTTACCCGCCATGAATTCAACATCCAAATTGATGTTTTTATGATCAAGCTTTTCAATAACGTGCTCGTTAATAATAACCTTAAGCTCTTTCAAGTCCATCAGATAGCCGGTAGCGTGGGTAACTTCGCCCTTAACCGTTACAAATAAATTGTAATTATGACCATGCCAGTTACGATTGGCACATTTGCCAAATACCTCATTGTTTTTTTCAGCGCTCCATTCCTCACGGTACATCCGGTGAGCGGCATTAAAATGTTCCTTGCGCGTTATATGTATCATCATAATAATAAGTGGGTGCAAATATACAAAACAAAAACAGGCCAGTTGTTTTATATTCGTGGTCAAAAATCTGTAAATAAAACGTACAAAAAGCAATATGCTTATATTAATTGTTGCCGCAACAGCACCCGAAGTTGAACCTTTAGCCAAATACTTTGGTAGCAAGATAGATGTTTTAATAACCGGCGCAGGCATGGTTCCCACAGCCTTTGCCCTGGGGCGTCATTTTGCTCAAAACAAGTATGACCTGGTAATAAATTTAGGTATTGCAGGCAGCTTCGACAGAAGCATTGAACCCGGCTTTGTAGTAGAAGTAACCGACGATACCTTTGCTGAAACCGGTGCGGAAGACGACGAACAGTTTATCCCCATGAACGTTTTGGGCTTTGGCGAGGTTACCTATAAACCAACAACTACCTTAGATGAGGTTGAAAGTAACTTTTATTTGAAAAAAGCCCGCGCCATTACAGTAAATACCGTTCATGGGAATGATGCCTCTATAAAAAAGGTTCAAGATCGCTTAAACCCACAACTGGAGAGTATGGAGGGTGCGGCTTTCTTTTATGCCTGCCAACAGGTTAACGTGCGTTGCATCCAAATCAGGGCTGTGTCAAATTATGTTGAAAAGCGTAATCGGGACAGCTGGCAGATAGGGCTGGCCATAAAAAATCTGAATACCTTTGCCATCGATCTGATTGACGCAATCATTCGGCTTTAATTACGGTTGAGGTTTTACGTTTGACGTGGTACGTTATACGTGGAGCTTCAAAAACGCAAGCCGAGGTTTTACGTTTGACGTAGTACGTTATACGTGGAGCTGTAAAATGTACAACTTAAAACGTAACACGTACAACCTATATGAAATTAACTCTCGGCTTTTCGCCCTGCCCCAACGATACTTTTATTTTTGATGCCCTTATTCACCATAAAATTGACACCGAAGGCCTGGAGTTTGAGGTTTTTTATGATGATGTAGAAACCCTGAACCAAAAAGCATTTCGCGGCGAATTGGATGTGACTAAACTTAGCTACCATGCCTTTGCTTACGTGGCCGATAAATATGTGCTGTTAGATTCGGGCAGTGCCCTGGGCTTCGGCGTAGGCCCGATGCTGATCTGCAAATCAGATCCGGAAAAACTACTCTCGCAACTCGAAACCGGCAACCCGAACCTCAAAATAGGAATCCCCGGCAAGTACACTACCGCCAATTTTTTATTAGGCAACGCTTTCCCCAAGGCGATTAACAAAGTAGAACTTGTTTTTTCTGATATCGAGAACGCGGTACTGGAAGGCCGGGTTGACGTAGGATTGATTATCCACGAAAACCGCTTCACCTACCAGGATAGGGGCCTAAAAAAGATCATCGATCTGGGCGATCATTGGGAAAAGCAAACCGGCTGCGCTATTCCGCTTGGCGGCATTGTGGCTAGCCGTAACCTGCCTGCAGATGTTCAGCATAAACTAAACAGGGTATTAGGTAAATCGGTTGAGTTTGCTTTTGCCAACCCAAAATCGGGCCTCGAGTTTATCCGCTCGCACGCCCAGGAAATGAGTGAAGAGGTGATGTACAAGCACATTGATTTATATGTAAATAAATATTCTGTTGAATTGGGAGAGGAGGGAAGGAAGGCGATAAAGTTGCTTTTTGATACGGCCCAGGAAAAACACATTATCCCGCAAATAAACCAGGAAATATTTCTAAGCCCCCTAACCCCCTGAAGGGGGAACAGTCGTTTAAAATAAAACGGCGCTTCTTTCATCAGAGGGGCCGTTTTATTTATGGACATAGTGAATCAAAAATCCCCCCTTCAGGGGGTTAGGGGGCTTCGCCGTTTAATACAACAAATGATCATACGGATACCTTTCGGTATGTATCGCTTTCACTTCCTCATAAAGTAAATTCCTGAACTCATCTACGTTTTCCCTTTTGGTAGCAGATATAAATATGGCCGGGCTATTGTTTTTGGCCATCCAGCTGTGTTTAAAATCATCCAGCGTTAGCGGCTCTTCCTGCTGCTCTATCTGGTGATCTTCCGGTTTAAAGGCATCTATTTTATTAAATACCGTTATCATCCGTTTATCAATAGCGCCAATATCTTTCAGGGTTTCGTTAACGGTACGTATCTGATCCTCAAAATTAGGGTGCGAAATATCTACCACGTGAACCAGAATATCTGCTTCGCGCACTTCATCCAGGGTCGATTTAAAACACTCTACCAGTTGGTGAGGTAGCTTGCGAATAAAACCAACCGTGTCTGATAACAGGAAGGGGACATTCTCCAGCACCACTTTCCTTACTGTTGTATCTAATGTGGCAAACAGTTTGTTTTCGGCAAACACTTCCGATTTGGATACCATGTTCATAATGGTCGATTTGCCAACGTTGGTATAACCTACCAACGCAGCACGCACCATCTGGCTACGGTTTTTGCGCTGGGTCTCATTTTGCTTGTCTATTTGCTTTAATCTCTCTTTCAGTAAGGCTATTTTATTCAAAATCAAACGCCTGTCGGTTTCAATCTGCGATTCACCCGGTCCGCGCATACCGATACCACCCTTCTGGCGCTCAAGGTGAGTCCACAAACGGGTAAGGCGTGGCAGTAGGTATTGTAGCTGGGCCAGCTCTACCTGGGTTTTGGCCTGGGCGGTTTGCGCGCGATTGGCAAAAATATCCAGGATAAGGTTATTCCTGTCAAGAATCTTTACCTGTAGTTCGTTTTCAATATTACGCAATTGCGATGGTGATAGTTCATCGTCAAACACCACCATATCAATCTCTTCTTCAATAACAAAAGCCTTAATATCTTCCAGCTTGCCGCTGCCCACAAAGGTAGCCCTATCGGGCCTTTGTAGCTTTTGGGTAAAATGAGTTATTGTTTCGCCGCCTGCCGTAGCAACCAGAAACTCCAATTCCTCTAAATATTCTTTCTCCTGCTCATCGGTTACGTGGGGTGTCATCACGCCAACCAAAACAGCTTTTTCCTGCTTCACAGCAGTATCATAAAATTTTTGCTTCATTAACTATGGTATATCAATCGCGGTGCCAATTTACTAATATAGCACAAACGGGCCTATTTAACGCCAAAATAGCACATACAAAGGTAATTGACTGTCATTACTAATAAAATATGTTTTACAAAAAACATAGGGCAAACGCATCTAATTGGGTTAACATAACTTAACACATTTCAGACATTTTTTTATAAGTATTTCACAATCAATATTTTGCATTTTTAACATGGTTAACACTAAACTGATCGCCGTTAACTATTTAAATGCGTTTGCCCAGCCAAAAACACGTTGCCCAATTACAAACAAATAAATAAATTGTTTTATTTATTTTAACAAGAATCATTTTCCTATTATTATATTCGTACTGATTAAACCTTATTGACATGAACAAAATCTTTTCCCTGCTATTGCTGGGATCTTTAGCAATTACCGCAAACGCACAAACTACTGCCCCCTTGCCAACCGCCCAATCTTTCGGTAAAGTTGATAAGGCCGACCTGGAAATGACCAAATGCGATTTTGAGCCCGATGCCAACGCCGAAATTCTATTCGATAAAGGCGATACGTATTTTGATACGCAATACAATATCAATACCGACAGGCACAAGCGCATCAAAATTTTTAACGATAATGGTAAGGATGAGGCCAACATCCGCATAAAATATTATAGCGCCAATCGCTCACAATATATAACCGGCCTGCAGGCTCAAACTATTAATTTAACCAATGGTGCCGTTGAAATTATTAAGGTAGATAAAAAGCAGATCTTTACTGAAGCCGTAGATAAGTACTACTCGGCGCTGGTTTTTTCATTTCCAAATGTAAAACCCGGTTGTATCATCGAATATAAATACCGCTTAACCAGTGCCTCTGTGAGCGATTTTCCCGACTGGTATTTTCAAAGCGACCTCCCCACCAGATACAGCGAATTAGATACTAACATCCCGGATATTTTAACTTATAAAAGGTTGCAAAATCTGCACTCGCCTTACGTAATTGATAAAACCAGTTCGTCAAATACCCATACCGAGGCTATGGCCAATATTCCATCGTTAAAAGATGAGCCCTATATGGACGCCCGCAATGATAATTCTGAACGTATCCTTTTCCAGTTGTTAAGTATTCGCATTCCCGGTTATTTCTATCCCAACTTCCAGGATTCGTGGAAAAAAGTTGGCGAAAACAGGATAAATAACGAGGATTTTGGCGGGCAGCTAAACAGGAAATTAACAGGCGAAGAGTTAATCATCAACAAGGCAAAAGCCCTTAAAACTGATGATGAAAAAATTGCCTATGTTTTTAACGAGGTTAAAAACACGATGAAGTGGAATGATATTTACGACATTAACAGTACAGACGGAACGCCGAAAGCATGGGAGAAAAAAGTGGGTAACTCTACCGAAATAAATGTTGTGCTTTACCACTTGTTAAAAAAAGCGGGATTAAAAGTTTACCCCATGATGGTAAGCACACGTGCAAACGGCCGCATAAACCCAAGCTACCCGAGCGTTTATCAATTTAACAGCATGATTGCCTATATCCCGGTTGATAGTGCTAAATATTACGCCCTTGATGCAACCAGCAAATACAACCTTTACAACAGAGTGCCCGATAACTTTTTAAACTCCTTTGGCTTTTATATTGATGACGCCAACAAGGTATATGAACTTTCGTTTTTACAGGAACCGGAGCCCGTACGCCAGGTTGTTTTATTGAATGCCGAAATTAAGCCCGATGGCAAAATGAGCGGCAGCGCCGATATCAGTAGCTTTAGCTACAACAAAATAAAATACACCAAAAAGTATAAAACCGACGGCGAAAAAAAATATAACGACTATTTACGCGAGGAAAATAACAACCTTAAAATATCGGCGCTTACGTTTGAGAATATGGATATTGACACGCTGCCGTTGCGTCAAAAACTCAACTTTAACCTCGACCTTACGGGCAGCGATGATAATTACATTTATTTTAACTCAAATCTGTTTACCGGCCTTAAAACAAACCCGTTTTTGGCCGAAAACCGCTTTACCGATATTGATTTTGGCTACCGCGATAACTACGCAATAACCGGCATTTTTAAAATTCCGACAGGATATAAAATTGATGCAATGCCCAAAAGCATCAGCATGGCCATACCCGATGGAACTGTAGTTTTTAAACGCATGGTTGCCGAGCAGGATGGATCAATAATGGTTCGCTTTAGCATCGATCATAAAAAGTCGATGTATTTTAAGGAGAACTACCCCGAGTTCCGTGAGTTTTGTAAAAAAATGTATGATATGCTTAACGAGCAGATTGTACTTAAAAAAGGCTAATACGATTATGTTTATTAAACATTACACCAGGCTGCTGCTCACCACAGCAGCCTTATGTGCGCTATACACCCAGGGGCATAGCCAGGATAAAAACATCCCTAAAGAGCTTTATATCGCGGCAACAATACCCGATTCGTTGAAGGAGGATGCAAATGCTGTTGTACGTTATTCAAGCGACGAAGTGATTGTAAAGAGCCTAGGGCATATGGTAAAAAAGCATCATAGTATTATTGCTGTTTTAAATGAAAAGGGCGACGGCAACGCCGCCCTGGTGTTAGGTTACGACAAAAAATTTACCAGCATAGATAATGTTCAAATGATGATATATAATGCTGCGGGCGTACAGATAAAAAAATATCGGAAAAGCGACTTTTATGACCATGCAGCCGTTGATGGAATATCAATCGTTACAGATGATCGTGTCTTGATACAGGAACATTCCATTGCGAGCTACCCCGCAACAATTGAGATAACCTATGAAAAAGACATGAACAGCTATCTTGATTTAAGCGAGTGGAATATTGAAGGCTCTGAAAAATCTGTTCAATTTGCCGAATACAAGATAAGCGTTAACCCATCATTGGGCTTTAGATATATGAACAAGCATATCCAAATTAAGCCCGAAAAAACCAAAGATGGAGAATTGGACAAGTATACCTGGCAGGTAAGCAACTTAAAGGCTATTAAACCCGAAGACGATGCGTTAGCATGGCAGGTACTTCCCAAAATCTTGTTTGCTACTAACTCTTTTCAGTTTGCTGGCCTGCCGGGGGATATAAGCAGTTGGGAAAGCTACGGTAAATGGCAGCTTGCATTAAATGCCGATGTATGTACGCTAAGTCCGGAAAGAGCTGATGCGATTAGGAAAATGACGGCCGATATAAAAACCGACAAAGAAAAAGTCAGATTTTTATACGAATATATGCAGCAGAATATGCGTTATGTAAGTATACAGTTAGGCATCGGAGGCCTAAAGCCATTTCCGGCAGCTTTTGTAGATCAAAAAAAATACGGCGACTGTAAGGCGCTTTCAAATTACATGTATGCACTGTTAAAGGCCGTTAATATTCCGTCCTATTATACGATAATAAATGCCGGCACAAATGAAGAGCCAGCAGAACCTTCGTTCCCAAGCGACCCATTTAACCATGTAATTTTGTGTGTGCCGCTTAAAAGCGATACAACATGGCTGGAATGTACAAGCATGACTCAGCCATTTGGCAAATTAGGGTCGTTTACCGAAAACCGGAATGCCTTGTTAGTAACAGAAACGGGAGGTAAATTGGTTTGTACCCCCAAAAGTAAGGATACCGATAACCAGTTTAATAGCGAAGCGCACTTAATATTAGATGCAGATGGCGGAGCCAGGGCGCAGATAAAGATTTCGAGCACTGGCGATTACAGGGACGGGTATATTGCCCTTGCGTCGTTAAAAACCGACGACCAAAAACAAAGAATGATACGACGGCTCAATATGAAACAACCTTCCGTTTTTGAATTCAAACCTTCAACAGATAAGGACGGCGTTAAAGAGATAAATATCGAATTGGAATACGATAAATTTGTTGACGTTGCGTCTGGAGATAAGCAGTTTTACCGTCCACGTGTTTTTGATTTATGGCAGTTAACTATTCCGGTTGTCGACAAACGCAAGTATGATTATTACTTTGATAACCCGATGTTAAAAACGTGCGTTACCACTATCGACCTTCCCCAGGGCTTCGAGGTTGAAACCTTGCCAGCCAGCCAAAGCCTCAAATTTGGTTACGGTACCTATGAGGTTAAGTACACATACGACGCTGCTAAAAACCAGGTAATTAATAGCACCAAATTCAATTTAACCAACCATGTAATCCCTGCAACCAAATACAACGAAATGCAAACCTATTTTGACGCCATTGCTAAAGCGCAAAATAAAAAACTGGTGATACGCCGCAAAGCTTAAATTTGCGCCTGATGATATTCAGGCTCGATGAACGTTTACTTTTTCCTGAGCCCGATCTGGCCGAACCAGACGGGCTTTTGGCTGTAGGCGGCGACCTATCAACCCAAAGGCTGTTGTTAGCTTATCAAAATGGCATTTTCCCATGGTATGGCGACGATTCGCCTATCCTGTGGTATTCGCCCCATGAGCGCTTTGTGCTGTATCCCGATGAATTAAAAATTTCCAAATCAATGGGACAAATACTCCGTTCCAACCGATTCAGGGTTACAACCAATACCTGTTTCGCCGATGTTATAAAAGCCTGCTCAACTGCGCCGCGCGAAGGGCAGGACGGCACCTGGATTACCGACGATATGCTTGCCGCCTACATCAACATGAATGCTGAAGGATATGCTTATTCTGTTGAAATATGGGAGCAGCGCCAGTTGGTTGGGGGGCTTTATGGCGTTTGGGTGGGCGATGTTTTTTGTGGCGAAAGCATGTTTAGCAAAGTAAGTAACGCTTCAAAAACAGCGTTAATTTACCTGTGCCAAACCAATAAATTTAAACTGATTGATTGCCAGGTGCATACCAGCCACCTGGAATCTATGGGCGCGCGAATGATATCGCGGGAGCAATATATAGCCGTTTTGCACAATAGTTTACTTTGATTGGTTACCTTTGAGGGGTATGCAACAGGCCAGCACAAAAGAGCGTATTATTTTAGGAATCGACCCCGGAACCGCCGTTATGGGTTATGGCCTGGTGAAAGAAACCGGCCCCAGGATAGAGCTTATTGCCCTTGGTGTGGTAAAAATGGAAAAGCTTGACGACCATATGCTGAAGCTACAGCGCATATTTGAAAAAACCGTTGCCCTTATTGACAATTACCATCCAGATTGCCTGGCTATCGAAGCTCCGTTTTATGGTAAAAACATCCAGGTAATGCTTAAACTGGGCAGGGCGCAGGGTGTGGCCATAGCGGCGGCACTATCGCGCAATTTAGATATTACAGAATATGCTCCCCGCAAAATAAAACAATCAATAACCGGCAACGGAAATGCCACTAAAGAGCAGGTTGCGGCCATGCTGCAAAACTTGTTAAAGTTTAAAGAAACGCCCGATTTTTTAGATGCTACCGATGGCCTGGCTGTTGCCGTTTGCCATTCTTTTCAAAGGATGGGTACAAGCACAAAATCTGCCTCGGGCAGTAAAAAATCATACTCGGGCTGGGATACATTTGTGAAAGATAACGCTAAGAGGATAGTATAAATTCGGGCCACCGGTGTCATCGTAAAAACCAACCAAGCCTCGGTAACATTTTGTGTTTTTCTCCCGTATAAGTCGCCATGGCCGACGAGGGTTAATTTAGGGGCAAAGCGATTTAACCCAAAAGAAACCCCGTGTCTGTCAACCTATTAAATTTGCAACAAACTATACTTTTTTGCATTATTTTTTTAAAATAAGCAATAATTTGTTGACAAAGTGCACTTTAACAATTACTTTTAAGTCCCCTTAATTGATTGATCATGATCCGAGTACGGTCTAAGAATGTGCTATTGGTTGCTCCCGATACTTTTTCGGTTGAGTTGTTGCCGAATAATAAACAATTTAAGCATATTTCGACGACGAGTCATATTTTCCCATCCATTCACGAGCAGAAACCCAACCTGGTAATTTTTGACTACGATCATTTAAACGCCGACATAGAAAAGATATTGCGTCGCTTACAATCAAACCCAGCCTACAATAAAATAAAGGTTTGCTGTTACAAGCAAAAAGAACATACCAGGGTTGATAGTCTTTTAAAAGTGCTGGGGGTTGATTACATTTTTTATCCCGAAGATTTTAAAAACGCCGAAAAGGGCAACAGCTTTGTAAATGCCTTCGCCAATATTTTCGACGCCCCGGTTATGGCTTTGATGGCAAAAGCATCAAGTTAGCAAATAAATTTACCCCCTTGTCATTGCGAGCGATAGCGTGGCAACCTCGTCGCCAACCTTGGCCGCCATGCACGTCAATCATGAAGGTTCACGAATACTATATCTACATCTTATCCAATAAAGCCAATACGGTCTTCTACATTGGCGTAACCAACGATTTACAAAGCCGCATTGCACAACGTAAGCAAAAAGTTAATAATGGAGTGCTATGGATAAATGTCATTGCAAGCGCTTTAAATTTGTTGGCGATGAGGTTGCCGCGCTGCGCCCGCAATGACATTATTTAATTTATGATACTGTTGCAAAAAGTTAATCAATCCACTCAAACTTAGTATAAGGCACCAATACCTCTGGTATTTTAATCCCCTTTTCAGTCTGGTTATTTTCTAATAACGTAGCAACAATGCGTGGCAATGCCAGTGCGCTACCATTTAAGGTGTGTGCTAATTGTGTTTTGCCTTCGGCATTGCGGAAACGCAGTTTGAGCCTGTTGCTCTGGAATGTCTCGAAGTTTGATACGGATGATACTTCCAGCCAACGTTGTTGCGCCGCGCTCCAGGTTTCCATATCATAAGTTAAAGCCGATGCAAAGCCCATATCGCCGCCACATAAGCGTAGCACACGGTATGGTAAGCCAAGATTTTGCAGCAAACCCTGTACATGGGTACTCATTAGCTCCAATGTTTCGTATGATTTATCCGGGTGTACCACCTGTACAATCTCTACCTTATCAAACTGGTGCAGGCGGTTTAGCCCGCGCACATGCGCCCCATAAGAACCTGCCTCGCGGCGGAAACATGGCGTATGCCCGCAATGTTTAACTGGCAAATCATCCCCCTTTAAAATTACATCCCTAAAGATATTGGTGATAGGCACCTCGGCGGTAGGGATCAGGTATAGCTCATCCTCATTTACAAAATACATTTGCCCTTCTTTATCAGGCAGCTGGCCGGTGCCAAAACCAGAATCTTTATTAACCATCAGCGGAACGCTTACTTCGCCGTAACCCGCTTTTTCAGCCTCGTCAATAAAATAATTGATGAGCGCCCTTTGCAGTTTGGCCCCTTTTTTTTTATAAACGGGGAAACCAGCGCCGGTTATTTTAACGCCCAGTTCAAAATCAATCAGGTTATATTTTGCAGCCAGTTCCCAGTGTGGCTGGGCGTTGGCTGGTAATTCCGGCTTTGCACCATTCTCCAAAACAATTTCGTTTTCTTCGGGCGTTAAGCCTTTGGGAACCGAGCTATGTGGCAGGTTGGGTAGCAACACCAGTTTTTGGTAAAGTTCTTCTTCGGTAGCAGCCAGTTGATCGCCAAATTTTTTGATGTCTTCTTTCCAGGCACCGGTTTTGGCTTTAATCTCTTCTGCCTCGGCTTTTTTACCGGCACGCATCAGGTCGCCAATTTGTTTTGATGCTGCATTGGCCTCGGCCGAAACGTTATCCATGCTGGTTTGGGTGGAGCGACGTTTGTCATCTAACCCTATTAACTCATCAACCAGTTCGGGCTGTTTAAAATTTTTTACAGCCAAACGTTCCAAAACCTGTTCCCGGTTATCCCGGATATAACTAACTTGCAGCATTATTTTATTTTTTAGGCAAAGATATAACGAGTTATCAGTTTGGAGTACTGAGTTATGAGTTTTTTGTAAATAGTTAATTTGCCCGAAACCCATCACTCAACTCAAAACCCAAAACTCAAAACTTACAACTACATGCCAGGCAAATTATATTTAGTTCCAACACCAATAGGTAATTTAGAAGATATCACCCTTCGGGCGCTTCGCGTGTTGAAAGAGGTAGACCTGATTTTGGCCGAGGATACGCGTACATCGGCACCACTGTTAAAACACTTTGACATTCACCAGAAAGTATTTGCCCATCATCAGCATAATGAGCACCAGTCGTCAAACGAGATCATTAAATTTTTGCTGCAGGGTAAAAACATAGCGCTGATATCCGATGCTGGTACACCAGCGATATCCGATCCGGGCTTTTTCCTGGTGCGCGAAGCTTTGAAATTCAATTTGGATGTGGAATGCCTCCCTGGCGCTACTGCATTTGTGCCGGCACTGGTAAATTCGGGGTTCCCTACGGATAAATTTTGTTTTGAGGGTTTTTTACCGTTGAAAAAAGGACGCCAAACCCGCTATAAGTTTTTGGCTACAGAAGAGCGCACGATCATACTATATGAGTCGCCGCACCGTTTATTGAAAACGCTGGACGAAATGGCCTTGTATTTTGGTGCCGACAGGCTCATTTCGGTATCGCGCGAGCTCACTAAAATGTTCGAAGAAACCGTGCGGGGAACGGTTGCCGAAGTAAAATTATATTTTGAAACACATCCGCTAAAAGGCGAGTTTGTAATGTGTGTGGCCGGTGCCGAACCGAAGCCGGCAAAGAACAAGTACAAAGACGACGATAACGACGACGAATAGCCATGGATATTTATTTGAAGAGTGCCATCACACAGTTTGCCTATTACAAAAAGTTRGGCGAAAAAACATTTGCGCAATTAAATGATGCCGACCTGTTTTGGCAGTTTAACGCCGAAAGCAACAGCATTGCCGTTATTATCAAGCACCTATCGGGCAACATGCTCTCGCGATGGACCAATTTTTTAATCACCGATGGCGAGAAAGAATGGCGAAACCGCGACACAGAATTTGAAGAAACAACTAATACCCGCGAACAGATCATGGCTGCCTGGGAGCAGGGTTGGGATTGTTTGTTTAACGCCCTAAACTCGTTAACCGCCGAAGACTGGGAAAAAACAGTGAAAATTCGCAACGAGCCGCACCGTATCGAGGATGCTATAAACCGACAGCTGGCCCATTATCCCTATCATATCGGCCAGATTGTTTTTATCGGCAAAATGATAACAGGATCAAAATGGCATTCGCTATCTATCCCAAAAGGAAATTCCGACAAGTACAACGCCGATAAATTTGCAAACCCCGGCGATACCTTTAAATAGATCCCTCTTACTCTTATTAATGAAAAAAAATCTTCCCTTAGCCATACTTTCCGGTTTATTGTTGTGGATAGCCTGGCCGCCAACACCTTATACAACGTTCCTTCTTTTTATCGGCTTTGTGCCCATGCTGCTGGCGATGGAGAACATCATCCAATCTACATCTGCCAAAAAAGGAAAACTGGTTTTCAATACTGCATTCATAGGCTTTTTTGTATGGAATGTAGGATCTGTATACTGGGTTTACAACGCCTTGAAACAGGTTGGCAACGTGGCAGCCATCCCGGTTACGCTGATCCCTTATTCATTAGGCCCATTGCTTATGGCTACTGCCTGCTGGCTATATTACCGCTTAAGGTTGTTAACCACCCGCAGCTGGGGCTTGGCCGGCCTGGTTTGCCTATGGGTAGGGTACGAATACCTGCACCAAAGCTGGGATTTAAACTTTCCTTGGATGACGCTGGGCAATGGCTTTGCTGTTAGCCATCAATGGATTCAATGGTACGAATATACCGGCGTTTATGGTGGCACCATTTGGATTTGGGTAGTAAACATCCTGGTCTTTTTAATTTACGTTGGCCTGCGCGAGGCACAAACCAAACAATTGAGGTTAAAGCTTATCAGCGGGTTTGTGGTGGCCATTGTTTTGCCACTCGGCTTCTCGTTATATACCTATTATAACTACACAGAGCAAAGCAATCCATCAAATATTGTTGCTGTTCAGCCAAATATCGATCCGTATGAAAAGGAGGGGACCATTCCCACGGCCACCCAGATTGATATTATGGTCAGCCTTTCAAAGGGCATAGCGCAGCCCAATACGGAGTTTATTTTATGGCCCGAAACGGCCATCCCCGATTATATAGATGAAGACCGGATACAGCAAAACCCTTACTACAGGCAGGCGCACGCCTTTTTGCATAACTATAAAAACGGCAACCTGGTAACCGGGGCCGAAACCTACAAACTATACAATACCCGCAAAACAGTTACCGCAAGCCCAACGCAACAACCTGGCGTTTATGCAGATAGTTTTAGTACTGCATTGAATATTGAAAACGACGGCGACCCGCAATTTTACCATAAATCGCGGCTGGTGCCGGGGGCCGAATCATTGCCTTTTGGCAAGGCCTTATCGTTTTTAAAGCCTGTTTTTGAGCACCTTGGGGGCGCAACCGGGGCCTACGGCAGCCAGGCAGATGCCGATGTTTTTTATTCGCAAAGCGGTATCGGTGTCGATCCGGTTATCTGTTATGAATCTATTTTTGGGGGATATATTGCACGCTCGGTAAAAAAGGGGGCGCAATTTATAGCCATTATTACCAACGATGGCTGGTGGGAAAACACATCGGGCAAAGATCAGCACCTGGATTATGCCAAACTGCGCGCCATCGAAACACGCAGGTGGGTAGCCCAATCGGCTAACACGGGGATTTCGGCATTTATTAACCAGCGGGGCGATGTTGTGCAGCAAACCAAATGGTGGACCAAAACGGCCATCAAACAAGATATCAACCTAAATTCCGACCTTACTTTTTATGTGATGCACGGCGATTACCTGCCCATGGCCGGCAGCGGCATAGCCGTTTTGCTCATCCTGTTTATCATCATAAAACCTTGGGTTAAAAAGAAACCTGTCGTCGCTTAATTCATTCCCGGCACAAACAAAAAAGGCCTTCCCGGTGATCAGAAAGGCCTTTTTTGTTAATTGGCTCAGTCAATTATTTCCCGGCCCTTGCGTCTTCTTTATCCAGCACTTCCTTTTTTTCTATCCGGTATGATAGGAACAAGCCGCCACCGCCAAATATGGCTATAAGTGAAAAGTAAAGTGCCGGAATATCATCGTTATCTATACTATGGAAAATCGTATGGCCCAAAACAAAAGCTAAAAACAATCCTATGCCGGCCCCAATAAGTAACAGGCCCCATTTTAAGTTTTGATAAGGTGCCGATTGAGGCTTGTAACTGCGTGGGTCCATACCCCGCTCTATCATTGCCAGCTTTTCGCGTTTGTTAAGATATACTATTCCAAATATCATTACAAACAGACCAAGTGAAACAATGATTACCATTAATACTGCTAAATTCCCGGTGTCCATTTTATTTAAGTTTTAATAAGTTAATAAAGTTCTTTTTTCAATCACCCAAACTGGTGTATTTGTAAGCTTTGACAACATGGTTTTGAAGGAGGTTACAGGCGGTATCAAAAAAGTTTAAATAAGTGTTAGCTTAGAGACAAGAATAGGAGAAAGGTATTCGGGAGACCGCACGTAATTCACTCATTATTGTTTACATCACCGGGCTTCGTGCGGACACGCGAACCCCAATCCATACAATCAATTGTAACAGAACAATGCGCTATTTAACCGAAGAACAATTGAAATCCAATTTAAAACTTGGAAAATCTGTTGAGCAGTGGATAAATCATGAAAAACACGATGGTTACACTGTTTTGAAATGGCTACGGATTGATAAAGAAAGAAATGCGACATATAGTATATGCTATATTGAATGTTTTGATGATGGCAATGAGCTCTTTACAGATATTTACCATTTTGATCCGTTAGATCCTGATGAACCTTATATTATCGATAATTTCGAATCCATAGATGAGGCACTGGCGTTTGCAATAAATAGTTATGCGGCTACAGAAACCAGGTTTGTTTCGGCCGGAATGATTCAGGAAGAATACAAGGATTTTCTTAATTCAAAATAAAGCTCCAAAGCCGTTGTTGGAGTTGCCGGGTAAACACCATGTTAAGTAATGAATATGCAAACCCTGTGTGCCCGTTTCATCCAGGATTTTGTACTTTAAACGGAGCAAAAGAACATCAAGCCAAATAATAAACAATGGGCACATTCAACACCCTAATTATCGATTTTAAGTGTGAGCACTGCGGGCAATTATTTACCCACAGGATTCAGTTTAAATTTGCAGAAACCTGGCAATACGAATATAAAGTAAACGATAAGCTGGCCCGCGGGAATCACCGCTATGATATTGGCGCTCCCGGCCTGGATAGGGTTAGGGCTTACGGTATCCTGGAAAATGAGCTTTGCCCGCATTGCAACGAGTTAAATTCAGAATACTGCGATGTTATCATTGAAAAAGACGTTATCAAAACCATTGCCCCGATGGCAGACGTGAAAAGGTATGACGATGATGATTACAATTATTATATCGATGAGTAACATTTCGGCGATAAATATTTTTCGGCGGCCATTTTTGGAGTTGTCTTTATAAACAAACAATCTATCACAAAGGCCGCTCGCCCGTTGCCCAATTAATTTATACTGAAAATATTTTTAAGATATCTCTTTGTAGTAAATTAATGATTAGCTAAGTTTGACTTAGTAAGACTCCCTGAATTACTTGATTTACAATACCTAAGCAAAATATTTAAACCTGGTTAAAATCATTAAAAAACATTAACGCGGTATCTTATTAATTAACCTAAATTTTTTTTCACGATGAGCGGGTTCCCAATACTTGACCTTGTAATAGGTTTATTTTTTATCTTTTTCCTTTTAAGTATAATTTCAAGTTCGATAGTCGAAATTGTTTTAACCGTCACCATGGTGAGGGCAAAAATATTGGGCGAATGGCTGCTGCGTATTTTCGATACCGAAATAACAGATGCTAAGGGAATTAAAACGCCGCTGGGGCAGGTGATCATGAACCACTGTGCTTTAACAGCATTGTCGCCTACAAACAAGGCCCCATCATATATTGATGCTAAGAATTTTGTTTCTGCTTTGTTGGATAAGATTTTCACCTTTTCTACCATTTCCGGCCCTAAATCTATCGACGAGATTATTTCTTCCATCAGCAGTTCCACGGCTCTTTCCGACGAACTAAGGCGCACCTTCCTCATCTACGCAACCGAAGCAAAAGATACCTTTAAAGCCATGACCGTTAAAACCACCGGAGGAATTGAACTATTCCGGTCAAAAATGGAAAACTGGTACGATAGTAATATGAACAGCCTTACCGGTACGCTAAAACAACAATATACTCGCAGGTTTACCCTGCTTACCGGGGTTATTGTATGTATTGCATTAAATGCCGATACCATAGAAATTGCCAAATACCTGTACAATAACCCCCAGGCAAGGGCCAGCCTTGCAATTAAAGCTGATGCTGCCATTAAGGATAGTACCTATATAAAACAGGTTGCCAATATTAACAAACTTGCCACAACGGTTAAAGATACCGCGACAAAACAAAAACTGGAGGTATCTGCCCAACAACTGGTAAAAACCATGAATGAAAAAGTTGCCGATATTAGTGCAACCAAAGCAGTTTTGCAAGATTCGCTGCCCCTGGGCTGGAATGCCAGCGAATTCAATTTACAGGGATGGGATATTATCTTTTTTGTGCTTTCTAAACTTGTAGGACTGTCTGTTACCGTTGCGGCAATTATGATGGGCGCACCATTTTGGTTTGATGTACTCAATAAAATTTCGAACGTGCGCGGCGCCGGTACCAAGCCTAAACAAAGTGACAAATAAGAAAGTACCATGCTGCCGATAGCCGGACTATAGTCCCCATGTGGTATCATCGCCTATCGGCAAACACATTGGCTACACGGTTCGTAAATCACGTTACAATGCTTATCTTCATAGTTATGAAACGCCGCCTTATCATCCTCGTCCTTTTTTGCGGCTTATTCAACAAGGTTTGCGCCCAGTCGCCATCGGCTGCTGTTGACAGCCTTGTTAAATTCCGGGTAATATCGGCAAAACAGGTGGCGGCGCTGAAAACAGACCTTAAAAGGTATAAAAATGATGTTTCGTACCGTATTGCCATTCTTGCGGGCCTGCACGGCATTATGCTGCAAAAAGTATTTCATGTAAACCCTCGTAAAACGGGTATTTCTTTTTCTTATAGTGATAGCTATATAAAACATATAAAAAACAAGGACAGTATTAATATATCCCTGCGCGTTTTATTGAATAAAATTAATAAAGCCGGATTGCTCACCGATAGGGTTTATTCGCACACGCTTAAAGATATCGATAGCGGCCTTTACGTAGCCGAAGTACAATTGACAGGTAGTTTGGTAGAAATGAGTTCGCGGCTGGAGTGGCTGGCTCCGGGCAAATTGATGCCGGTTGCAGAACAATTACACAAAAGCGGCATAGTAAATGATTCGTCGTTCGTGCGGCTGCAGAACGATATCCGGACTGGCAAAATAGAATCGGCATTTGAGCTGAACGACTATTGCACGCTGGACCGAACGCTCAACCTTAAAAAATATCCTGATGATCCGCACCTTTGGCTGGAGCAGATGCACCGGGATATTGCATCAATACTGCCTGGGCTTAATTTTACCAACTTTAGTTACACTACAGCCCGTGATTCGGCTTCATCAATACCCGGTATGCCGGAAATTAAATATAAGGTGAGTTTAACCTGCAACGGGCGTGTTTATAAGCACACCAGCAATACTTTCGAATATGGAAACAAGAAAGGGATTCAACCCACCTATGCATTTACCGGTTTCCTTTACCGCATTTTCAATAAGGTTTTGGCAGATCAGCAATCACCATTCCGGCTGCATAATATCATGTTCAGTATGGGTGCCCGCCAGGACGGTATTTACCGGCATATCGCCCTTATTGCACTGCAGGCAGAGCAGGCCGAAATATTTATGAAAGATCCCTGCATGTCCTACATGCTTGTAAGCATGGATAGTTATGACAATACGCTAACTTCGGGCAGAATTGATAGTACCATAGCCGGCTGGAGAAAGATTGGCCTTTTTGCACATCTTTCGGAAGCTGAAATAGCAAAGGCTATTGATGATGCCGAAGCGGATAACCGATACTCGATCAATAAATTGTTATCAAATTTTCCTGGGGTAACCTATTCTTTACGTTCGGAGATGATGAGCCCGCAGGCTCCCTATAGTGAGGGTTTAAAGAATCTTGCCGGGATTACCCATGGTGCATTTAATCCAACCAAAATCACCCAGAAAAAAATAAAAGGCGGCATAAAATTGCAATATTTATTTAATGGAAGGTTGCACGCTCACACATTCTATACAGCGAACGGATGGCTGGGTGATGCGTTTGCCTCATTCATTAAACACTTAGGCCAGGAAAATAATTTGGCGGGAAGTTTCTACATACTTCCGTACGAAGACGAGGTTGTTTATCTGACGGATGAACAGCATGCCGATGTAGTAAAGAATAAATTGCTGGATTTTTAAGGGTGGGCGGAAAGTGCGAAGGAAAACCGATAGGAGGGCGATAGCTGCCGATAATTCAATCAACGACTATCTGCTGGCGCAGTCTTATGCGGGGCACTGCAGGTCCGCTCAATGTGCCTAATAAACGAAAAGGGCAAAACATCGCTCAACCTATAACTCCTGTGCCAAAATTTTGGCAGTTATTTTGTGCCCTATTCTTTATTACTGCAAAATCTAAATTTTATAGCACATTTGTTTTATAATGGCCCATCGTTTAATTTTTATCTTCAGCTTTTTTGCGATTGTATTGGTATATGCCATTCTTTATTTCTTTTATTCACTTTTTAAAGCTCACAACAAATGGAAAGAGGGAATTAAAAACAATCCTAAAGACAGGATGAATAAAAGCAAACAAAATTTTATTGACTTTTATCTGAACTTAGGTTATGAAGAAAAAAGTATTGTCTTCGTTTATAGTCAAACACAGAAATTTTTAAGGGCACAGGATTTAGTCCTGCTACATACCGACGATATTGTAAACCTTTACGAGCGAGGAGAAGAAGAATGGTTTTATATTCTGAACAGATGGCTTAAACAACTTGGCTATGTTGAACTTTCTGAATCTGATTTTAAAGACAAAAGTGCTAAGGCTTTGGACTTTGAATTTTTAATCCGAATAATCCAATTGCGGGGGTGATTTGGACCTGAGGTGTTTTACTCACTCCGGTGATCATGAATTGGTGTAGCGTTTGTTTCTTTCTTACCCACAAAAAAGCCCGGACAATTAGGCTATGCAAGTATTTCCCGCTGCCGCATATGCAAAATGGAAATAGCTTCATCGGCAAGATCATCGGTTAAGCCAACTGAAGGGCTGGTCAAGACCAGGTTGTTTTTTATATTTTCAGGCAAATCATTTAACCTTTTGTCGTCGTCGATAATAACAAATTCCTCGTTGGCTACATGCTTTTTCTCATACCATTGCAATATTTCATCTTTACGACTTGTTTGCAAACTGTTTGTCGTCAGTCTTTGTGCTCTTCGGGGCTCAATTCCTCTTGATTTTAATAAGTCTCGCCATTGCGCTACATTATATTTCGTTTTATGCGAGGTTGTTAATAAAACAGATGCGTTGGTTTCAGAAAGAATTCGCTGAAGTGCTTTTACCGATCTTGAATTAAACATAGGAAAGCCATCGGCCATGAACTCTGGTTCTCTCCACGAGTTTGCAGGGACTAATACACCATCTATATCTAATAAAATCAACATAATACAAATTTATACTAATTATTCATCTTAAAGGAAACTCCACTTCCACCCACAAAAAAGCCCGGACAATCACTCATCCAGGCTTTATATTTTCTTCCTCCCCCTTCAGGGGGCCGGGGGCTAATTCATCCTATACGGCGCTATCAAATAAAACTCCGGGATTTGTACATTAAAGCTGGCGTTATCCATCAGGCGGGTCATCTGGTATTCGCCTTTCATGCTGCCCATATCGGTTTTAAGGTTACAGCCCGAAACGTATTCGTGCGCATGGCCTGGTTCTATCACCGGTTGCTGGCCTACCACACCTTCGCCTTCCACTTCGCGCTTGGCGCCGTTGGAATCAAAAATATACCAGTGGCGGCTAATTAGCTGGATAGCATAATTGCTCATATTTTCGATGCTTACCTTGTAGGCAAACATAAAATGATCATTAGCCGGGTTAGAATACTCGGGCTGATATATGGTTTCTATGGAAACCTTAACACCGTCAGTAATAGTGGTAACCATGAGGATTTTGTCTCGTTAAATTCAAATATAATGAAAGCGAACAAATATTAAGCCATTTCTATGGCATATTTTTCGTCAATCTCGGCCAGTATCTGTTGCACCTCCTCTAAATTGCCTGCCGTTACCAGCCTCATCCGGAATTCTTTAAAGTGTTCAATCCCTTTAAAGTAGTTTGAATAGTGCCTGCGCATTTCAAAAATGCCCGTTTTTGGGCCTTTCCACTCTATAGATTTTTGCAGGTGGGTTGAGCAGGCTGCAATACGTTCGGTAATGGTTGGTTTATCTAAATGCTGGCCGGTATTAAAAAAATGTTTTATTTCCCTGAAAATCCATGGGTAACCAATAGCCGCACGCCCTATCATCATACCATCAACGCCGAATTCCATTTTCCAATCGGCCGCTTTTTCGGGCGAATCGATATCCCCATTGCCAAAAATGGGGATTTTTATACGCGGGTTTTTCTTAATATCCCTTATTAACGACCAATCGGCCACGCCTTTATACATCTGCGCGCGGGTACGGCCGTGAATAGTGAGGGCTTTTATGCCTACATCCTGCAGCCTTTCGGCCACTTCATAAACATTTTTGGTATTATCATCCCAGCCTAAACGGGTTTTTACAGTTACGGGCAGGTGGGTAGCGTTAACAACCGCTTTGGTCATGGCCACCATTTTATCAATATCCTGTAGCAAACTGGCGCCGGCGCCACGGCAGGCTACCTGTTTTACCGGGCAGCCGTAGTTAATATCCATCAAATCGGGCCCGGCAAGGGATGCTATTTCGGTAGCCTCGCGCATATGATCAATATCGCTGCCGAATATCTGGATGCCAATGGGCCTTTCGTACTCAAAAATATCCAGTTTCTGGCGGCTTTTCGCTGCATCGCGGATGAGGCCTTCGCTCGAGATAAACTCGGTATACATCATGTCCGCACCGTTTTGCTTGCACACGTAACGGAAGGGAGGATCGCTCACATCTTCCATCGGCGCCAACAACAGCGGGAACTCTCCTAAATCAATATTTCCTATTTGTACAGACATGCTTATCTTTAGCCCTGCAAAAATACGAAAATTACCCTAAATGATACAAGAACCTATAAAACAGTACACTCCGCAAACAAATACCATTAATCCCTTCCTGCAGTTTTTAACCATTACCGGGGTAACTGTTGGCCTGGTAATCGTTTTTTCGGCGATAGCAGCCGGCGTTATAATGGCTGTTTTTGGGATGAAAACCCTTACCGATACCTTCGCATTTAATACCGGCAACCCACATCTGGGTTCGGCGTTGTGGATATTGCAAATAGTAAGCACAACTATCCCGCTGTTTCTGGCTCCGGTAATTTTCGCCCGCTTGATTATGAACAATACCCGCGAGTACCTGAAGCCCTCCTTCAACTTCAACCCGGTGTTTTTGCTGCTGATATTTACCATTATGCTGTTTTCAAATCCCATAATGGAGGCTTTAACCGATATTAATCAAAAGCTGGTTTTACCCGCTTCGTTAAAAGGACTGGAAGAGTGGATGCGGGCGGCCGAGCAATCGGCACAAAAAGCTACTGAAGCTATGCTCAGCATGAAAAACATCTGGAGCATGCTTTGGGCGGTGTTTGTGGTTGGCCTGCTTACCGCCATTGCCGAAGAGTTTTTGTTTCGCGGGGTTATCCAAACCATTTTTGTACGCCTTACCAAAAACAAACATGCCGCCATCTGGATAACTGCTATCCTGTTCAGTGCTTTTCACATGGAGTTTTTTACTTTTTTGCCGCGGGTGTTTTTGGGCGCCATATTTGGATATTTTGTAGCCTATAGCGGCAGCATCTGGACGGGTGTTTGGGGCCATTTTTTAAATAATGGCTCGGCTGTGGTTATTACTTATCTGTATAATCAAAAAATAGTTAAGCTTAATCCCGATGATCAGCACGTATTTAATTTATGGGCCTATGCTTTTAGCTTGATAATTGTATTATTTTTGCTTTTTATATATAGAAATGTATCGATGCAAAAAAAACCGGCGCTGAGTAATTAATGGAAAAAAACTGGGTCAAAATTTTTAGTTCATCCAATTTTTATCAATCAGAGATTGTTAAACAAGTACTTATCCGCCATCATATCGATACCGTTTTATTAAACAAACAAGATTCATCGCACCGTGCCTTCGGCGATATTGAAGTTTACATTCACCAGGAGGATTTTAGCAAGGCCATCGAGATCATGATCCTCAATCAAATTAGTTTATGAAATTACGCGCCATCACCGGCTTTTTTTTTATTATCGTGATGATTGCCTCAAACCTGTTGGGCTCATACGTTTTCAGCGGGTTTTACCTTTTATTATCCGCCTTTTGCCTGTTCGAATTTTATAAACTGGTGCGGGAGGGAGGCATGACAGCCAGCCGCGAAACCGGCATTATCAACGGTGCCTTGTTTTTTTTGCTGGTTGCCGCTAATTTTTACTTCCCCGCCTGGCGTTTAATATTTTTATTACCCCTTACTTTCAGCGCCATTTTTATACAGGAATTATATAAAAAAACTCCTGCACCGTTCACCAACATTGCCTTTACTTTCCTGGGGATAATTTTTGCTGTAGTGCCATTCATGTTTTTCCACGCCATGGCTTTTATGGGCGCGGGCGCTGTTTTTAACTTCCATATCCCGCTGGCCTTCCTCATTATTTTGTGGAGCAACGATACCGGCGCTTACCTGGTAGGCAGCAAAATGGGCAAAACCAAGCTGTTTGAACGTCATTCGCCTAAAAAAACTTACGAGGGCTTAATTGGCGGCATCATCATCAGCGCCGTTGCCGCTTTAATACTTGGCCACTTTTATACCGAACTTACCTGGAAACAATGGGTAACCATAGCTATCCTTATTTCGTGTTTCGGTACCCTGGGCGACCTGGTTGAATCGATGTTTAAACGCAGCATCAACGTAAAGGATAGCGGCGGCATTTTACCCGGTCATGGCGGCCTGCTGGATAGGTTCGACGGATTATTAATGGCCGCGCCTATTGTTTATGCTTACTTATACTTCATTTCAAATTAGTAGTTTTGTAATAAATCATCTATAATATGACTTTTCATAAAGAAGGATACACCTCATTAGCCATAACGGTACTTTTTATTTTTGTACTTAACGCGGTTGTACAGTTTTACTTTCCGCAGGCGCATACGCTTAAATGGTTTATTTATATTTTATCGGGATTCTTTTTCCTGGTTATCGTACAGTTTTTCCGCAGCCCGTTTTTTGACATCAACACCGACGAAACCACTGTACTTTGCCCTGCCGATGGAAAAGTTGTAGTGATTGAAGAAACCGAAGAAACCGAATTTTTAAAAGATAAACGCATCCAGCTGTCGGTATTTATGTCGCCGGTTAATGTGCACGTAAACCGTAACCCAATTGCGGGTGTGGTAAGTTATTTTAAATACCACAAAGGCAAATACCTGGTGGCCTGGCATCCAAAATCGTCAACAGAAAACGAGCGTACTACCATCTGTGTACAAAATAGCGAGGGTGTGTCGGTTTTGTTCAGGCAAATTGCAGGAGCGTTGGCTCGCCGTATAGTATGGTATGTAAAAGAAGGTGATATTGTTGAGCAGGGCCAGCAGTTTGGCTTTATCAAGTTTGGCTCGCGCGTGGATGTATTTTTACCTTTAGGAACCAAAATTTTGGTAAATATTGGCGATGTGGTAAAAGGCGGTCGCACCATCCTGGCCGAACTGCCAACCGGATTAGCCGCGGTTGCCGAAGAACAACATGCAAAAATAAACAGGCCCGAAAGTTTTGATGATGAACCAGCCGAAATAGTTAACGAAGGCCATCAGCAGGAATTGCCCTTAGTTATTGATCATCCCGAAGTTGAAAAAACCGAAAAACCGGCTAAGAAAGCTGCACCCGCTAAAAAAGCACCGGCCAAGCCGAAAGGGAACGCGTAGTTATCCGGGTTAAAAATATGGAAAAGGGGAGGTCACCAATTTGACCTCCCCTTTTTTTGCGACTGTCGGTTCGCTTTCAACAACCCTTTAAAAAATGGCTTAAGCTCATCGGCCAGTATTTGGTGATCGGCCACGCTGGGATGGCCCGAGCAGCCGTGAGCATCCATCGCCTTAAAAAAGAAGGTGGCTACCGGTTTATCATTGGGGTAAATGATATCTATTTGCTTTTTGATGCTGATTAGGCAGTGCTGTAAAATAGTGTTCGATGTATCACGTATCATGGGGCTGCTCAGCAAGGCTATCTGCGCTTTGGAATATTTTGATTTTACCAGCTGCACAAATTTTACATAATCGGCCACAAATTGCAGGGTATCAAAAGCCGCCCGGGCGCTGCCGTCGCCTTTGCTCATATCGTTTGTGCCTAAGGCTATGCTTACAATTTTAGGGATATAGGTATTAAAGTCCCATTTCTGCAGGTTGCTTACCTGGAAATCGGCATGCTCATATACCTGCGGCATCGAAGGGCCATTCCTATTCCAGGTACGGTAAATGCCAATACCGCTTACACTGGCCAAAACAAAATTGGCATTTACTGCCCGGCTTACCCTTGGCCCGTAAGCCATATAGGCGTTGTGATGGTCATGATATTCGCCGGTTCCGCAGGGTATTTCCGAATCATCGGCCGCAGCGCCGCAGGTAATGCTGTTACCTATAAACTCAATTAACGGAAGTTTGGGTATCGCCAGGCTTTTTATACCCGGGGCAGCTATTTTTGAAATGATTATTGCACCGGTATGTGCTTCGGTTGCTTTATATACCCAAACACTGTGCTTACCAGGGTCATCCGCCTTTATGATAACCGGCGCGGTTACACCACCGTCAATCCTGATCCTTTTTTGGTAAACACCATCCAACTCATATTGCAGGTAATTATGCTGGCCGGTTGCAGCAATTGTGGCATATATCGCGCACGCTGTCCCCTTAAAGCTAAAGCCAAAATGTGCTGCCGATGTAATCAGCTCCAATTGATTCTGCCCGTTGATTATGGTACGCCCGATAGGTTTTAACTGCGCTGCAAAAATGGTATCTGTTGATTTTGCGTACCCATAGCTTTCGCCCGCGGCCAGTATAATAAACGCTATTGCTAATCTTATTTTCATAAAAGTTGTATTGAACAGGCAATATTGATCATATTTTGATGAAATACAATATTGGTCAAATTATTGGCATAAAAGGCTATAAAAATACCAGGGCGGAAAAAACCGCCAGGCCGGTAAATGCGGTATCCGCCGAAGGCGGGAAAAATTTTTTGGGAAAAAGGGGACTACAAATACCCAATTGTCATTTCGACAAACCGAGTGGGCTTGCGTGCTGGAGTGAGGAGCAATCTTATACACCCTGCATTACGAAAGGCTAAGGCGATGCACAGCGTATAAGATTTTTCGCTACGCTCAAGATATAGTTTCTCACTCGTACCTCGTTTCGAAATGACAACAGTTTTATTAGGATTCCCCCTAAAACACCGTATCCTTAACCTCCTCCGCATGCACGGGGTAATCTGTAGTATAATGCAGCCCACGGCTTTCTTTCCTTAACATGGCCGATTTTACGACGATGAATGATACCTGGATCAGGTTACGCAACTCGCAGAGTTTTACAGATAGCTTGGTTTTTTTGTAGAATGATTCTGTTTCTTCGTACAATAAACCTAAACGACGCATGGCGCGTTCCAGCCTGAAATCGGAGCGGACGATGCCCACGTAATCATTCATCAGCTTTTGCATTTCGCGCACGTTGTGGGTTACCAGGATGTCTTCGTTTGATAGTTGTACGCCATGCTCATCCCAATCAGGAATATTTTCGGGGATCACAAAACTTTCAAATTTTCCTATCGCATCTTCATAAATACGGTGCGCAAAAACCAAAGCCTCTAATAACGAATTGGATGCCAACCTATTGGCGCCATGTAAACCGGTTGACGAGCATTCGCCGCAGGCATATAACCTTAATATTGATGACTGCCCAACGTGATTAACCATTATACCACCACACATATAATGACAGGCCGGTGCAACGGGAATCATATCCTTGGTCATATCTATCCCAATTTCCAGGCATTTGGCATATATATTAGGGAAATGGTTTAAAATATCTTTCTTACTGCGATGGCGGATATCCAGGTACACAAAATCCTCGCCCGATTTTTTGATCTCGGCATCAATGGCTCTTGCTGTTATATCCCTTGGCGCCAATGATTTACGCGAATCGTATTCCTGCATAAACTCTTCGCCATTGGTACGTTTTAATACGCCGCCAAAACCACGCACCGCTTCAGATATCAGGAACGACGGATATTCACCCGGGTTATATAACGCAGTTGGGTGAAACTGGATAAATTCCATATTCCTTACTTTACCCTTGGCGCGGTAAACCATGGCAATACCATCACCGGTGGCAATGGTAGGGTTTGTGGTGATAGAATAAATATGGCCGGCACCGCCCGATGCCATTACGGTTACTTTCGACAGGATCTTTTCCACAACATTACTTTCGGTGTTAAAAGCGTAAATACCATAACACGTAATATCGGTACTCGATTTACCTACCAGCTGGCCCAAATGGTGCTGGGTAATCAGGTCGACAGCAAAGTAATGTGTTAATATCTCAATATTCGGGTTCTTGTGGATCTCGGCCAACAACGACCTTTCAATTTCCAGCCCGGTTACATCCTTATAATGTAATACCCTGAATTCGGAGTGGCCACCCTCTTTTGCCAGGTCGTAAAAGCCTTCGTTGGTCTTGTCAAAATTGGTTCCGTAATCAATAATTTCGTTAATCCGCTCGGGACCTTCTTTAACAACGGCTTCCACAACTTCGCGGTCGCAAAGGCCGTCGCCGCTTATTAAAGTGTCTTCGATGTGCTTTTCAAAAGAATCTTCCTTTTTATCAACAACTACTGCTACACCGCCCTGGGCATACTTCGTGTTCGATTCGTCTTCGTTTGATTTTGTAACTATCAGCACCTTACCGTGTTTGGCTGCCTTAAGGGCAAAACTTAATCCGGCGATGCCTGATCCTACGATCAGAAAATCAACATTTCGGGTCATATTTTATGTATATATGTGTAAAAGTACACTTTGTGTTAATAACCGGTATAAAACATGTTAATTTCGTGTAAACAAATAGCTAACAAATAATCAAAGTGTGGAGAACTCCACTTTTGATGCTGAAAGTGAATAATTTTTCAGCGACTTTTGCGCAGTTTAAACACTAAAGCTAACATTTTACAGGTTACCTAATTATTAACAAATAACTTTTTAAATTAAAATTTGATTGTCATACAAATCACAGGATCAATTCAATAGAAAATAAAAACCTGTGAAAAAATGTTAATAAAAAGTGAAAAACAACTTTTAAAGCATTTTTTTAAATGACTTTTGCACATAACTAACACCATAACAAACAATAGTTTTATTTATATATAAAATTAGTTGTTATTAATTGATTTGTTGAAATGGATATCTTCGAAGAAATAAATGTGACGGGATTTGTGGACGAATACATCGACCCAACCCTTGACTTGTTTGATGAAATTGAAAAACTCAAAAAGGAAAAAAATGCAGTCATTTTGGCCCATTACTACCAGGATCCCGATATACAGGATATTGCAGATTATATTGGCGATAGCCTTGGGCTATCGCAGCAGGCTGCCAAAACCGATGCCGATGTTATCGTTTTTGCCGGGGTACATTTTATGGCCGAGACTGCCAAAATACTTTCGCCTGCAAAGAAGGTTTTACTACCAGACGTAAAGGCAGGTTGCTCATTAGCAGATAGTTGCCCGCCACATTTGTTTAAAAAGTTTAAGGAAAATTATCCCGATCACCTGGTGATCACCTACGTAAACTGTACTGCCGAACTGAAAGCTTTAAGCGATATTGTGTGTACATCAAGCAACGCGGTGCAGATTGTAGAAAGCCTGCCGAAAGATCAGAAGATCATCTTCGGCCCAGATAAAAATCTTGGTGCTTACGTAGCCAAAAAAACAGGCCGCGACCTGGTATTGTGGAACGGGGCCTGCATGGTTCACGAAATTTTCAGCCGCGAAAAGATCACCAAACTGAAGGAGAGGTACCCCGGCGCAAAGCTGCTGGCGCACCCCGAATGTGAAGAAGTGATATTGCAAATGGCCGACTATATAGGCTCTACAACGGGTATTTTAAAGTACGCAAGTACTCACCCCGAAAAAGAGTTTATTGTGGCTACAGAGGCCGGAATACTGCACCAGATGCAAAAAGAGAACCCGGATAAGATATTTATTCCGGCGCCGCCAAATAACAGCTGCGCCTGCAACGATTGCCCGCACATGAAACGCAACACACTTGAAAAATTGTACCTGTGTTTAAAAAATGGATATCCTGAGGTTACCGTACCACAGCATATTATTGAAAAGGCTGTGAAACCAATTGAGAGGATGCTGGAGATATCGGCGAGGTTGGGGTTGTAAAGGGGTGAATAAATTCGTGATCTGCAATTCAGAAATGAAAAGATAAAACTATGTCATTGCGAGGAACGACGCAATCGCGAACTATGCAAATTCGCTATGCCCGCTACTAGATTGCCACGCTATCGCTCGCAATGACATGTTCAATTTCCTGTCATCCTTCGTACCTAGGATTGGCAGTCTGTTATTGTTAGTATGGGTGGTAATATGACTACTTACAGTATAAATTTTTAATGAAACCACTACTACTACCGCCTACCATACGTACTGCCCGGCCTGATGAGGTACCAAAGGATGAAAAAATACTAAACCGTATTGCCGAGCGGGAACATGCCAATATTGTGGAGGGATATACCTTGAAGCTTAATACATCCGATGAGCTCCCCTTCGAGTTTTCGGCCGAGATCAATATAGATAATAACCGGCTGTGGCTTTTATTTAAAACACTTACACTGCAATTACCTGAAGAAGTTGCCTGCATTTATCATCATATTGATGACGAACCTACTTACGGCATTTATACCGATAAATTTACCCTGCTAAACCATTTAGAGCAATACAAAATTGAAATAGCGCAGGATGGATTTATAGAAATAGGCGTAATATTTAATAACGAAGAATTTTTAGAAGAAGCATTTGTTAAAAGGGCCAAATATATCCAGTACTGGGGTATGGATCAAATCCGTTTTGAAGATACCATGCATGAGTTTGAACTATATCAGCTGGATGATATTAACTTTATGGATGAATACCCGCTGACCACTGAATCGCTAAAAACGTATAACCCGGCCGTACATGATACAGATGAGTTTTTGGAGGAGTTGGATAAATTGTTTGTAGAGGACGGAGATTTTGAGTAGTATGAGTATCGAATACCGTCATAACGATTTTTTTCAGGTTTTACCTGATGATTACTCGAAATTAAGGTAGTTTAGGATATTGGTTTAAGTATAAGAGCGGAAAACGGGATTCGAACCCGCGGCCTTCAGTTTGGGAAACTGATGCTCTACCAGCTGAGCTATTTCCGCTTATTTTGTAGTCAAACATAACAATAAAAAATAATTATTGAATTATTGAATTATTGAATTATTGAATTATTGAATTATTGAATTATTGAATTATTGAATTAGCTTAGGTATACATGAATGATGTTAGCAGAATTGAGTTTGCCGAGATGTTTAAAAAACGTACAAAGAAATTTGTCGTCGATAATATTAAGCTTTTCAAGTCTTTACCCAAAATAGAGGAAGCGAAACTAATAGCGAGACAGTTATTACGCTCGTCTTCGTCTGTGGGTGCAAATTATAGGGCTGCTTGCCGGGCACGGTCTCAGAGTTTCATGCCAAGTTATCCATAGTAGTTGAAGAAGCGGATGAATCTGTATTTTGGATGGAGGTATTAGTCGAAGCTGAAATCATTAAACTTTCCGATATTGCAGTTTTGATGGATGACGCTAACCAAATTCTGAAAAATAGTGTCAGCATCCAGAAAAACGGTTACCATCAATAAGTCGTAAAGTAAGTAATTGAAAGCATTTAATTATTTTGATAATTAGCTAAAGAGTGCAGTTCCAATCAATAATTCAATAATTAGCTAAGAGTGCAGCTCCAATCAATAATTCAATAAATCAGTAATTCAATAATTAAAATGGTCATACTACCTGTAAAAGATAAAAGCCCGATCTGGGGCGAAGATTGCTTCATCGCCGAAAATGCCACCATTGTTGGGGATGTGGTAATGGGCAGTAATTGTTCGGTTTGGTTTAACGCGGTTATCCGTGGCGATGTGCATTATATCAGGATAGGGGATAACACCAATATCCAGGATGGTGCGGTGATACATGCTACGTATTTAAGGGCGCCTACCAATATTGGCAGTAATGTATCTATAGGCCATAACGCCCTGGTGCACGGCTGTACACTGCATGACCATACCCTGGTGGGCATGGGTGCCATTGTAATGGATCATGCGGTTGTTAACCAGTTTGTGATCATAGCTGCCGGTGCAGTAGTATTGGAAAATACCATTTGCGAGTCGGGTTTTTTATATGCCGGTATGCCTGCTAAAAAAATAAAACCTTTAACAGATCAGCAAATAGAGCTGCTTAAGCAGCTTCCAAAAAACTATATCATGTATTCGGGTTGGTTTATGGAGTAAGTGGCTCCCTGGGCACTACAATAGGCTCCTCGGCCTCCCAATTGGGTCTCAGGGTAATCTCTTTTTCGTTTACCCAGGTATTTTCGGGTTGCTTTTTTAGGTGCACGTTACCACTGTCCCAACGGCCGTTTTTATTTTCATCGTAAATTACCCGGATGAAGTATTTGCCGGTTAAAATAGTTTTATAAACTACAGGGCCGCTTCGCCTGATAGGGGTTGTTTCCAATACTACCTTTTGATCATTCAGCAACTCAACAACGTAGGCCTTTGAGGTATCGGGTAAGGTAACTTTCAACGTAAGCGAGCTATAGTTTTCGGGCTTATCAGGCTGGAATTTTTTTGAAGTAAATTTATTTTTATCGCCGTATATATCCGTGAATGCACCGGGATTAAAAATAAGCTCGTATTTGGCGTTTTGCCGCCAGCGGTATTTAAGCGTTAAACTCTTAACATTACCGGTATCTTTTTGCAAAGTATAATCGGATGAGCCCAGGCCAATAGAATCCTCCTTTAGTGTGATCTGCGCATTGTCAATAACGTCTACCGGCAGGTTACTGGTAATTTTAAGATCGTTACCTGGTTTCAGCTTATCGTTTGATATATTGTATTTAAAATTGAATACCCTGGTGAAGGTTTCTTTTTTCTGCTTTAGCAGGTAGGTGGTATCAACCGGTTTATTGTTATCATAAACAGCCACCCGGATAGAATCGAAGTTCATGTATTTTACAAATACTGATGCAGTATCCTTGGTCTTACTAAACTCAACGTATTTTTGGTTATTGATATCTGCCGGGTAAATTATTTTTAACGATGGGTTTTGCAAGGCCTTGTTAAACACGAACAGCATTTTTCCATCCACGTCAAATCGTTTTTCTGAGAACCTGAATTTTTCGGGGAATTGCTTAAACAGGTTTAGTTTGATATTTGCTGTATCAGATTTAAGGTTGATTGGTTTCTTTAAAAAAGCGATGAGTTCATTATCGTTATTAAAAATTTTATCGGGGCTTGCTTCTTTTAACGCGTAGATGCGGTACTGGTCTTCATGTAAATTATTCAAACTAAAATTACCCGATGAATCTGTAGTGGTAAAAATTGATGGTTTCTTTTTACCAAACAGGAGGGAGTCTTGTTTTAGCGGGAAAAGCATTACGGTTACGTCTTTTTCTTTTTCCTGGGTCAGGGTGTTATTTACGTTGCCGGAGATGCTGAGCGAATCGATATGCGGACCGGTTGAAAAAACGTAGGTGAAATTTTTCATTACGTTACTTTCGTTTACATCCTGGATGCCTTTTCCAAAATTGATAACGTAGGTTGTATTTTTTTTAAGGGTGTCTTTAAAAACTATGCGCAGGTGTTTTTTGTTGGCGGTGTACTCCGGTTGTTTTTCCATGGTGGGGCTCATGGTAATTTCGGTGTACTGGTTGGCCAGTTTTATAAACTCGTCAAATTCCAGGTTAATTTCTTTGGCGGCAAAATTACGGGTCTTGTTGGCCGGCAAGGCCTTCACCAAAACCGGCGGTGTTACATCCCTGGGGCCTCCCTGCGGTTGTTGCTGGGCTGCGCAGCCAAAAATGACCAAAGCGACAAAAATGTAAAAGAAAAAATTGTAAAAATTAGCCGGTTTTTGATTTAACATGGTTTTTAGGCGATATAAGCGATTTTTATATTTTTACGAATCCTGCTATTAAAAATCTAAAATAATTGATTTAAAAAGACTTTTTGTAAATTATTAATTATCAGTTAGTTATAGATTATCTGGACACGTGAACCATTAAAACCGAAATATCCGACGGCGAGACGCCCGAAATTCGGGATGCCTGGCCTAAAGTGCGTGGTTTTATCTTCATCAATTTTTCGCGGGCTTCTTTTGATAACGAAACTAAAGTGTGATAATCGAAATTTGGATTGATCTCGCGGTCTTCCATTTTTTTCATCCGGTCAACAATTTCCATTTCTTTTATAAAGTAACTCTCATATTTGATTTTTATTTCAGCCTGCTCAATTGTTTCTTTGTCATAGGCCGATAATAATTCTTCCAACCCGGTGTCCGCTTTTTTAAGATCGTTGAAACCAACCTGCGGGCGGCTTAGCAAATTGAAGAGTTTGGCACCCTGGTTTATGGCCGATGTTCCCAGCTCATCCAATAAACCATTTACTGCAGATGGGTCGATTGATTTGGTGCGGGTGTAGGCAACAATATCATCCGAGTTTTTAATCTTCTGATTTACCTTATCCAAACGTTCGTCGCTTATCAAACCTAAATCATGGCCCATAGGGGATAGGCGGATATCGGCATTGTCCTGGCGTAATAACAAGCGGTGCTCGGCCCTTGAAGTAAACATGCGGTAAGGTTCTTCGGTGCCTTTGGTTACCAAGTCGTCAATCAATACACCGATATATGATTCGGATCTTTTCAGGATCAGCTCATGTTTATCGTTGATTTTTTGATGCGCGTTGATGCCTGCAATGAAGCCCTGCGATGCCGCTTCCTCATACCCGGTGGTACCATTGATTTGCCCGGCGAAGTAAAGATTGCTGATCAACTTGGTTTCTAAAGTGAGCCCTAACTGGATAGGCGGGAAGTAATCATACTCGATGGCATATCCCGGGCGGAACATTTTAGCTTTCTCGAAACCTGGTATCTGAATTAATGCTTTATACTGTACATCTTCGGGCAGGGAGGTTGAAAAACCATTTACATAAATCTCTACCGTGTTCAATCCTTCAGGCTCAACAAAAATCTGGTGACGGTCGCGCTCTGCAAAACGGTTAATCTTATCTTCAATAGATGGGCAATATCTTGGGCCTAATCCTTTGATGCGGCCGGTAAACATTGGCGATTTTTCGAAGCCTTCTTTTAACGTTTCGTGTACATTGGTATTGGTATAAGTAATCCAGCAGCAGCGTTGCTGTTGTATCATTTCAACATCGGTGTAGGAGAAACGACCACGTTCTTCATCGCCCCATTGCTCTTCCATCAGGGAGTAATTTAGGCTGCGTCCGTCGATGCGGGGAGGGGTACCGGTCTTCATCCGGCCGGCATCAAAACCTAATTCAGTCAGTTGTTCGGTAAGGCCGGTTGCCGATTTTTCGCCGGCCCGGCCACCTCCAAATTTCTTTTCGCCTATGTGAATGATACCATTTAAAAAGGTACCATTAGTCAATACAACCGCGTCGGCTTCTATCTCGACACCTAATGAAGTACGTACGCCTGCAATGGTATTTCCTTTGATTAAAAGGGACGAAACAGTATCCTGCCAGAAGTCGACATTTGGTGTACGCTCCAATGCTAAACGCCATTCTTCCGCAAATCGCATACGGTCGCTTTGCGCTCTTGGGCTCCACATAGCAGGGCCTTTTGATTGATTGAGCATTCTGAATTGGATAGATGTTTTATCGGTGATAATACCCGAGTAGCCGCCCAATGCATCAATCTCGCGCACTATCTGTCCCTTGGCAACACCGCCCATAGCGGGGTTACAACTCATCTGTGCAATCACGCCCATGTTCATGGTGATGAGTAAAACAGACGATCCCAGGTTGGCTGCTGCTGCCGCTGCTTCACAGCCTGCATGCCCTGCACCAACCACAATAACGTTATATTTCTTAAACATTTTATACCTCCATGTTCCACGTGGAACAATCAAATTTGTAACACTAATTATCTCGAATTTTCCGAATCACACGAATAAAATCTGAATGAGTTATACGCTGTAATTGGTTTTAATCGGTGCCGATTAGTATCTATTTAAACTACAGTTGGTACCTCTTTTGCTAATACCGAACTAATGATGGTATCCTTTTTATGTTCCACGTGGAACATAAAATTACGAGGATTGAAACTGAATATATCGTGACAGGACGGCTCTGTTTTGTACTCATGTTCCACGTGGAACATGAGTATCGATATCAGCCTGTCGCTTGTAATACTTGTATTAAAAAGTATCAGTTTATTACATAAAAATGCAACTTTATTGTTTAATAGTATCTCATTTGTATAGCATTTGTGTGTTATAGGAGCTATAAATAATATCCTTTTAAACTGACGTTCCACGTGGAACCCGCAATAAAGAAACCAGTGCCACAGTACCCCAAACACCCTCTAAAACAACAAAAGGGTAAAAACTTACCATGTAAGATGCGTAGCAACAAGTGCCTGCACCAATAAAGTTCAACAGCTTGTAAACCCTGCTGTCTGACGACAGTTTATTCAGTAAATTAAGTACAAAGGCTATCAATAAAATGATAACACCAATAGATGCTATGATATCTGATAGTTTCATTTTATACTCCGCTTAATTCTGTTAGTTCCATCCAGCGGGCGCTTTTAGTATCCAGTTTTTTATTCAAATCAGCTATCTGCGCTATGGTTTCATTTAGCTTTGCCAGCTCAATACCCACCTTGTTTAACTCATCGGTTTTAGCTTTTATACTGTTTTCTATAACGGTAATTTCTGCTTCTATAGTCTCCAGTTCCTTAGCTTCTTTAAAGCTTAATTTACTTTTTTTAGCAACAGGAGTAGCAACAGGAGTAGGGGCGGTATTGCCTTTTTTATTCTGTTGTTTGGCTTCATCCAGCTCAACCCGGTATGATGAATAGTTGCCGTTATATATGCGCACCTTACCTTGTCCTTCCATAATAAATAGCTGGTCGGTTAGTTTATCCAGTAAGTACCTATCGTGCGATACCATCATTAATATACCCGAATAGTTGGTTAAAAACTCTTCCAATACATTCAAAGTATCAATGTCCAAATCATTGGTAGGCTCATCCAGGATCAGGAAATTAGGGTTCTTCATCAGGATGCTCATCAGCTGCAAACGTTTCTTTTCGCCACCGCTTAGTTTGGATATAAAACCATACTGTTTGGCAGGAGGGAACAGGAACAAAGTGAGCAAGGCCGAGGCGGAAATCATTTTACCATCGGCCATGGTGATAAACTCGGCCACGTTTTTTACCACATCTATCACGCGGTCGTCTTCTTTAAAAACAATTCCCGATTGGTGAAAGTAGCCGATAACCGTGGTTTCGCCTTTTACAATGGTTCCTTTATCAGGCTGTAAGCCTCCCGTGATTAAGTTTAGCAGGGTTGATTTACCTGTACCATTTTTGCCGGCTAAGCCAATCCTGTCGCCTTTTTTAAATACGTAGCTGAAGTTTTCGATATAAGTATTGCCATTGAAGCCTTTATACAGGTGCTCCATCTCCATGATCTTGTTTCCCTGGCGTGCTGTTTTAACGCTCAGTTCAACCTTTTCACGGGCTCCACCCTGTTTGGTTTTATCTTCCAGGTCGTAATAAGCATCAATACGGGCTTTTGATTTAGTACCGCGTGCTTGTGGCTGGCGGCGCATCCATTCCAATTCTTTCCTTAAAAGGTTGCTGTTTTTCTGGAACGATGCTTCGTCAGCTGCATCCCGCTCGGCCTTCTTTTCCAGGTAATAGGCGTAGCTGCCGTTGTACGGTACTATCTTACCACGGTCAATCTCCAATATCTCGTTACAAACGTTATCTAAAAAGTACCTGTCGTGCGTAACCATCAATATGGTTTTCGATCCGTCGGTCAGTAGCTTTTCCAGCCACTCTATAGTATCAATATCCAGGTGGTTGGTAGGCTCATCTAAAATATAAATGTCCGGGTCTTCAATCAGCAGCTTGGCCAAAGCCAAACGTTTCTTTTGTCCTCCCGATAGTGTGCTGATATGCTGGTTAAGATGGTGGATATCCAACCGGCCCAAAATGGTTTTTATTTTGTACTCGTACTCCCAGGCGTCAACCTCGCTCATCTCTTCCATGATCTTTTCAAGCGCCTTGGCATTGTCAGGGTCGTTTTCCAGCAATTCCTCGTATTTACGAATCATTTGCTGCTGTACATCATCAGCATGAAAAATATAATCGCTGATGGTTACGGCATCCTTAAAGCCGGGATCCTGTTCAAGGTAGCCCATATTCAGGTCGCGCGCCTGCACCACCTTGCCTTCAGTCGGTTTTATATAGCCGGCCAGTAATTTTAATAAGGTTGATTTGCCGGCGCCGTTAACACCAACCAATGCAACCCTGCGGCCGCGGTTAATGCCTATGGTTATATTTTTAAATAACCAGTTGTCATGAAATTGATGGCCAAGGTTCTCGGCAGATAGATAAGTACTCACGATAGTTGCTTTATTTGATCAGACTCGTATATAAACGTGCCAGTATTGTTTTTTGTTGATTGTTTGTACATGGCCATAGCCACCGTTTCGCCGGCTATGCTCCTGTATTTTTTCCAGCTGCCAAATAACAGGGGATCTATTATTTTATAGAAAGCGATCAGCGCTTTTTCCATTGATCGTTTTTCCTGCCTGTTGCCAGTTAACATTGATGGGCGGTAGATATATAACCCAGTTAACCCTAATTGCCGGATATCTACTTCTGTTTCGCCCTTGGTTTTAGTATAAAAAAACGACGAACCGGTATCTGCACCTATGGATGATACCAGGTGATACTGCCCGATACCATTCTTTAAGGCCAATTGTGCCAGGTGAACAGGATAATCATGATCGATATGCCTGTAAACTGTTTTATCCGGCGTTTTGGCATTGGTTGTACCAAGGCAACTGAATAAAGCATGCCCCGTTAGCGCATCGGCATAGCTATCCAACTGGTCGAAATTGACCACCAGCTGCGTTAGTTTTTTATGATCGAGATCGATTTTTTTCCTCACAAGGATCAAAACTTCGTCGTAAAAGCTTTCACGCAGCAAAATTTGGAGCAATTTACTGCCAATAAGTCCTGTTGAACCTGCAATAATAGCTTTATTTGCCATTGATACTTAATTTTTTGCAAAAATACACATAATTAAATCAGTGTAAATATGAGGTGGTTTGAACGGGGGCGCAGCCTCGTCGGGTGAGTCTTCGCCGCCCTATTAACCTGCCAAGCCGGCCTCTTGGCACATATATTGATGTTTAAACATATAAAAAGGAAAACATAACAATGAAAACAATATTTTACCCCGAAAACGAACGTGGAAAAAATGATATAGGCTGGTTAAAGGCAAATTTCTCATTCAGCTTTGGCCCTTACTATAACCCCGAACTGATGAGTTTTGGAGCTCTTAGGGTTTTAAATGACGATATTATAGCCGGAGGCAAGGGTTTTGGCCTGCACCCGCATGATAATATGGAAATTGTGACTATCCCGCTGGAAGGCGGCCTGGAGCACCAGGATAATATGGGCAACAAAGGCGTTATTAATGCCGGTGATGTACAGGTAATGTCGGCCGGAACCGGTGTTTATCATTCAGAATATAATGCGTCGAAAACGGCAATAGCTAAAACCTTACAGATATGGTTGTTTCCGAAAGAGCGAAATGTAACACCACGATACGATCAAAAGAGTTTTACTGATCAGTTTAAGCTAAATGAACTCACCATCCTGGTATCGCCCGATAGGAGCGACGGCAATCTTTGGCTGCACCAGGATGCCACTTTCAGCATGGGTACTTTCGAGGCCGGAAAGGCTTTAAATTATGCCATAAAAACGCCAGGCAACGGCGCTTATGTGTTCTTGTTAAATGGCCTTGCTAAAATAAATGGCATCCTGTTAAACAAACGCGATGCTATAGGTGTTCATGATAGTAGTTCATTTACAATTGAAGCCGAAGAAGAATCCCGTTACCTGATCATTGACGTACCCATGTCATAAATCCTGCAAGCCGACCGCCAAGAGCCGATTTTTTCTGAACTGCAAAACATTTTGACAATACGTTGTTGTATGTCAAATTATAACCTAATATATGGCAGAACAGGTAATTACCGGCTGGCGCAAGTGGATGTTAAACATTGGCGAACAATGTGTTTTCTTCGGCAGATTTTTTAGAAATATTTTTGCAGGCGGCTTCGAATGGTCGGAGTTTGTGCGGCAATGTTACGAAATTGGCTACAGGTCCCTGATGTTGGTGGGCATTACCTCCTTCATCATGGGCTTTGTACTTATTCTCCAGCTCAGACCATCGCTTGTTGCCCTTGGCGCGGCAAGTATGCTGCCTAAAACCCTCGCGGTATCTTTTATCCGCGAAATGGGCCCCGTAATTACTGCCATTATCTGCGCAGGCAAAATAGCCTCCAGCATCGGCGCCGAACTGGGCAGCATGAAAGTTACCGAGCAAATAGACGCCATGGAGGTATCGGGCGCCAACCCTATACAGTACCTGGTGGTAACCCGCATTATAGCAACCAGCTTAATGGTGCCATTATTATCGGTAATTGGCGATGTAATAGGTTTGACGGGTGGTTTCCTTGCCCTTAATATTAACGATAAAATAAGCTTCACGCTGTATTTTCAGAAGTGTATAGGCTCTCTTGATTTTTCGGATTTTTTGCCCGCGGTTATAAAAACCATCTTCTTTGGTTTCGCCATCGGTTTTGTGGGATGCTATAAAGGCTATCACTCCAATAAGGGTACGGAAAGCGTAGGTATTGCGGCAAATTCTGCTGTGGTAACCGCTTCGCTTTGGATCTTCGTTATTGATGCCATCGCGGTACAAGTCACCAGTTTACTATTTTATCATTGAGATGGCAGCAAAAAAAGAAGATATCGAAACTAAAGAAAAGCCATCTGCATCAAAAGATGAGGTGGTTGTACACGCAAAAGGACTCAGAAAAGCTTTTGGTGACAAGGAAGTATTGAAGAACATCAACTTCGACCTGAAACGGGGCGAAAACATGGTAGTACTGGGCAAATCCGGGCAAGGCAAATCGGTAACCATACAATGTATTGTAGGTATGCTTAAACCCGACGGCGGCGAACTTACCGTTTTTGGAGAAGAAGTGGCCCAGATGAGCGACGAGGAATTAAAGCAGCTACGTATGAAAATAGGTTTCCTGTTCCAGAGCGGGGCTTTATATGATAGCATGACGGTGCGGGATAACCTCGAATTCCCGCTTACCAGGGTGCTTAAGCTTAAAGACCAGGCCGAGATTGATAAAAGAGTAGAAGAGGTATTAGACAACGTGGGATTGCTTGATGCGATAGATAAAATGCCATCCGACCTATCGGGAGGGATGCGCAAAAGGGTAGGGCTGGCCCGTACGTTGATTGTAAACCCCGAAATTATGCTTTACGATGAACCTACCACCGGCCTTGACCCGATAACATCTCGCGAGATAAGCGAGCTGATATTGCATATGCAAAAAAAATATAAAACCTCGTCCATCATCATTACCCACGACCTGGAATGTGCACGTATTGTGGCCGACCGGATTGTAGTAATGAACGATGGCGAATATATAGCCGAGGGCTCCTGGAAAGAACTCCATAAGTCTGATAACGAACTTGTAAGATCATTTTTTAACGAAACAACATGAAAACCACATCATCACAAAAAATAAGAATAGGCCTTTTTACCTTCCTTGGGTTGGTGATACTGGGACTCGCAGTTTTTTTTATCGGGAGCCAGAAAAGTATGTTTAACTCCACCTTTACCGTTTATGGCACCTTTAAAAATGTAAACGGCCTGCAGGTGGGCAACAACGTACGCTTTGCCGGTATTAACGTTGGCGTGGTACAATCTATCAACATTGTAACCGACAGCTCGGTTAGAGTTGATCTTACCTTGAACGACAAGGTAAGGCAATTTGTAAAAACCGACTCGAAACTAAGTATCGGCAGCGATGGTTTAATGGGCGATAAGCTGGTGGTTTTAGCTCCCGGCGGCATCTCCAGTAACCAGCAGGTTGCAGATGGGGGCCGGCTGGCCTCAGTAAACCCGGTTGATGTGGATAGGATAATAACCAAACTAACCAGGGTAGCTGATAATGCCGAAGAGATGACCGGCGACTTGGCAGAGATTGTAGGTAAAATAAATAGTGGAAAAGGTAGTATTGGCCGGCTATTAAATAACGATAACCTATCCAGGAGCCTGGAAAGTACTGTGCGGCAGGCCAAAACAACGATGCAAAATGTGCATGCAACCACCGGTACTTTAAATGAAGACCTGAAAGCGGCGCAATCAAATTTCCTGCTAAAAGGGTTCTTTAATAAAAAGAAAAAGGCAGCCAAAGCCAAACAAGATTCCATCAAAAAAGCGCAGGAAAAATTACAAAAGGGCCAGGATAAGGGTGCAAAAGATAAGGCAGACGATAATAACTAAAAAATTCCGTTAAAAGGGGCCATGCTTATACTGTAAGAGGCATTAAGCGGAGAATGTAACCACTTCAGCACTAAAAGCTAAACCGACTATAAGCGAACATGTAAAAAATATTTTGGAGAGGCCGAACTTAATGAAAATTTAGTTGTTCGGAATTTCCGAACAACTGCCCCGGATGGTAAAAACTACGACACTTTTTTTATAACCTGGAGGTAATTATATCCGTTGGTTATCGGGTAAAACGATCGAATTAAAGCCAACAATAATGATTTTTTAATTAAAAAGGCCCCGCTTTATAACTAACTTTAAAGTACAAAGGAGGGCCTTTTTTGTGTTTGCGAGTATTGTTACAGGTTATCCTTTTTAGTTTCTACGGCATCCTGCACCGCTTGCGGCAGGTTTGATAGCAGGTTATAACCGGTAGCCTTCTCAATGTCCCGCACGGTTACGCGGTATTGTTTCCAGTCGGCATTAATGGTGTTAACGTTGGGTGTATTAACGGCTATTACCCTTGTGGTTGTTGTAATCCTGTTAACATCGCCATCGCCGGTTGGCACAACAACTGCCACTTTCCAAACGTTACTTGGCACCGTTACATGGCCGCTGGTAATAGTACTTACAGAGCCATTTGAGCCAGTTCCGCCGGTTCCGTAACTCCCCATTACTATATACACTTCATTCCCGGCTACAACCTGCTCGCGCAGGTAATTTTCAAGGTTAGCCCAGGTTTGCTGGTTGTTTTGCGGCGCCTGCGGTATCATATTGGTCATTAGGAATGTGGCCGAATTGGCATTAACCGAACTTGTCCGATCGGCCGAAGGGCAGTTATGCCCTCTGTCAAACCCCGAGCCAGAATAGCTGTTGCTTTCTACCTCGTAAAAGCCTGTAGGTAAGCCGTTAAAACCGGCAAAATTATCCAGGCGGGCAGAGGCATTGGTAATATTGGTAGCATCAAGATGCCAGCTAACCCAATTTGGCGTGCCGCGTGTGCTATTATATGATTCTTCGTAATATTTTTGATCGATGAGGTAGTTATTGGCCATAACAATAGCAGGCTGTGCATCTGATGGGTTGCCCAGCAAAATGTTGCTATTGTCGCCGGTTGTTGGCTGTGCATCGGTACCGGCAATAACCCCTCTGTCGGGCGCTGCTGTACCGGTGTTGCCCGTAGTATCGCTCCCGCCGGTATCGGGCGGGCCGACAATAATTCCCGGATCGCCAAGTCCTTTGAAGGTAATATCATCAATGTTTATGCGGGTGGTACCCAGTTTCCTAATCTGAAAACGGACCTTTGCTGTAGTGGTCACTTTAAATGAGTCGGTAACCAGGCTGGTGCTGTTTTCGGCGATGTCTGTTCCCAATTGCGTAAAGGTAGCTCCGCTATCTGTCGACATCATCAGTTGCCAGGTTGATGCTGCATCATTCCCATATTTGGCATGTTTGATGCTGATTTGCTTTAAGCCTTTTACATCAAATTTCATGGTGATATCGCCGGTGCGCAGCCTTACTGCTTTATTGCCATCTTTAACATCAGCAGCCAGGCTGCCTATCAATGCGTCGTTAAAACTCCACAAACCGGTACTCAGCTGAACGTTTGCAATGGCATAGGCTGTTTTGCTGCCGTTTTCAAAATTTTCAACAACCATATAAGGCACCGGCTGCTGGATAATCGTGGTATCGCCGGGCGGGATGTGCGGGTTTTGCAGGTCTTTTTTACAGCTGGCCACGGCCAGCATTAAGCCAATACAGATAAATAAATTTCTTAATTTCATAGGATAGTTTTTAATGAGGCAAAAATCGGCAATTGATATTAACCAAACATTAATAAACTATAGTAATACTATATTATCGAATTGTCTATCGTAATAATTACAAATTCAAGGCTTTACCAAGGCAAATGAATCTAATTATTTAGCGCGATGAACCGTTATTTAATGGTAGTTAAGGGAAGAAGCTTAGGAGGTGAAGAAGATATAAGCATCAAACGATGACTGGCGTTATTCCCTGGTTCCGATTAAAGGATCCATGTCCATTGGGCACCTGTTTTGACCAATAACAAGCGCAAATATTTGTGTGCGCTTAATTTGCATGAAGCATCAATTTAGTGTTAACCTTGCAAAAACGATAAAATATTGATTGGCAAATATTTATGAAGACTTTTACTTGAAATGTGTTAAGTTATGTTAACCCAATTTAAATGCGTTTTCCCGAAACCCTTACCTTCCGTCGCTTTACCTAATGGGAATAATTGTATTTTTGCTGATTGATGGCAAGATGCCGGCGTAATTACAAAAAACATGTTTGAAAATCAGGAAAGAACAAATCTGGAAGAATTAGGTGAATTTGGCCTGATAGGCCATTTAACCCAAAATATAAAACTAACGCAGCCAAGTACCAATAAGGGAGTAGGGGACGATGCCGCCGTGCTTGATTTTGCAGGTAAAAAAGTTCTGGTAAGCACAGACATGCTGCTGGAGGGCATTCATTTTGATTTGGCTTACACTCCGTTAAAGCATTTGGGCTACAAGGCAATCCAGGTTAACCTGAGCGACATTTACGCCATGAATGGCACTGCTTCACAGGTTACGGTATCTATCGGCATGTCGAGCAAATTTCCGCTGGAAGCAATTGAAGAACTGTACGAAGGCATTTACATAGCCTGCGAGAAATATAATGTCGACCTGGTTGGCGGCGATACCACCTCATCAAAACAGGGGCTGGTAATTAGTGTAACATCAATAGGTTATGCCGACGACGCTGATGTTGTTTACCGTAACGGGGCAGGCGAAGGTGATTTGATTTGCGTATCAGGCGATTTGGGCGGCGCTTATACCGGCCTGCAATTACTGGAACGCGAAAAGCTGATTTATTTGGAAAATCCCAATATTCAGCCCGACCTGGAAGGTAAAGATTACATCGTTGAGCGCCAGCTAAAACCGGAAGCCCGCCGCGATATTGTGGAACTGCTTAAAAGCATCGAGGTAAAACCTACGGCAATGATAGATGTATCTGACGGCCTTGCCTCTGAGATACTGCACATTTGTAAGCAAAGCGACAAAGGCTGTAATTTATACGAAGAAAAGATCCCACTTGATCCGATGACCTACGAAACAGCCCGCGAGTTTAACCTTGATCCAACAGTGTGCGCGTTAAGCGGCGGCGAAGATTATGAACTGCTGTTCACGGTAAAACAAACAGACTACGATAAGATAAAGTTTAAAATGGATATCACTATTATCGGGCATATTACCGAGGCTTCTGCCGGGTGTAACCTGATCACCACATCAGGGAACTCGCACCCGTTAAAGGCGCAAGGATGGAACGCGTTTAAAAAAGCCGAATAAATGTCGGGCAAGCTTTTAAACAGGTTTTATTTAAATAATCATCCGGAAGGCAATGTTCCTGCTACCGTAAAAAGAGGTGTAGTGTTGCTTTATTTAGCATTGATTATTCAAATGGCCAATAACTCGCTTGATCATATCCACCCATTTGAGTTTATTACCCAATTGCTTTTGGCTATATACATTATATTTGCTACAGGCGAGGGGCGCAAATGGGCCAGGATAGTAACATTGATTTTTATTGTTTTTAACCTGCTATCGTTCATATGGGCTTCGGTAGTTTTCTTCCAAAAAAATCCGGTTGTAAAATTAAGCCCGTTAGTAATGGGGTTGTTTCTAGGAGAGATCCTGTTAGAAGTTACTGCTATCATTATGCTTTTTTCAAAGAGCGCGGCCATTTGGTTTAACAGGCCAAGGGTTGCCCTATAAATATAAAATGGCCGGGAGCTATAGCAGCCGGCCATTTTATGTTGCTTTAAGCCTTCGGCGTTCTGCAGAAGTTTATTTACCCATAGATTTATCCCTTGCTGCTTTAAACTCCGAACCGGGTTTCCAGCCGGGGAAGGTAGTTTCGTTACCCAGTTTGGTACCTATCCTGAAAAGGATATCGGCTATCTGGGCCATGCCTGTAGCATCCATATCGGGCGTGTAATTATCGGCTTGCTGATGATAGCGGTTTTCGTTATAGTCTTTTTCTTTATCAGCACCATAGGTACCATCATGTGCTTTGCTGGTACTGCCAATGTTGATATCAAGCGCGGGTACACCCAGTTTGGCAAAATTGAAATGATCTGACCGGTAGTAGCTTCCAGAGCCGGGTGTACGGTCGCCAACTGTGGTAAGGCCATCTTGTTGTGCAATTGCACCAACATAATCTTCCAGTTCATTTTGCCCTTTGCCGGTTATGGCAATGTCTTTGGTTTCGCCATAATCGCCAATGGCGTCGATGTTCAAATCGGCAACGGTTTTGTTAAGGGGATAAATAGGGTGCGTTGCATAATACTCAGAGCCTAATAAGCCCTGCTCTTCGCCCGTAACCGCTAAAAACACAATGGAACGCTGCGGCTTTGCCGTTGATTTTTTAAACGCGTTGGCTATCCCGATAATGGATGCCACGCCATCGGCATTATCAATTGCCCCATTGTAAATGCTATCGCCCTTTGCGTTCGGTTTGCCAATACCTAAATGATCCCAATGGGCGGTATACAACACGCATTCGGTAGGCCTGGCGCTACCCTTTAAAATGCCGATGACGTTATGAGATGTAGAATATTTTAGTTTGGTGTTAACAGTTAAGTTAACAGCCCTGTTAAGCGAAACAGCCTTAAAATTTTTATCGCGGGCAATGGAGCGAAGATCTCCGTTGATGCCGGCATCTGCAAAAAGCTTTTTGGCAGCCTCTTCGGTAATCCATCCCTCAACCTTACAGCGGTTCATGTGCTTGTCGGGTTGTGTCAAATAAAGTTTTGCTCCCGAGTTACTGTTCGAAACAACACTCCAGCCATAGCTTGCCGGCACAGTTTGGTGAACTATGATAACCCCAGCGGCACCCTGGCGGGCGGCTTCTTCAAATTTATAGGTCCAACGGCCGTAATAGGTCATGGTATCACCCTTAAATAAACCTTTCCGCCCCGATTTAAAGCCCGGATCATTTACCAGCACCACTACCGTTTTTCCTTTTACATCCAGCCCTGCGTAATCATTCCAATGATATTCGGGTGCTACAACACCATATCCTGCAAAAACCAAAGGAGAGTTTTTAAGCTCAACATTAGCCACCTCGCGACGGGTGAAAGCCACAAAATCGCTGGTAACATGCAGGCTTAATGGCGATTTGCCTCCACTAATCTCCATGGTTGGCGATGGCGTGCTGGTAACCTCAACCATAGGAACATCCTGGTAGTAACTGCCATTATTTCCCGGCTCTAACCCGGCCTTTTTAAACTCAGATGAGATGTAGGCAATGGCTTTGTTCTCCCCGGCGGTAAAAGGCTTGCGGCCCATCATCGAATCGGCTGCCAATACCGCTATTTTTTCTTTGATTTCTTCCGGGCTGACGGCCTTGGCGGCCTCTTCCGTTTTTTTATCGTGTTTACAACCCGTAAATACAACGGCGCCGGATAATAATAAAAAACAAAATTGTTTAATATTCATATAGGTGGTGTTTTTTCAAATGTAATTAATTGAGGTTGATTATAAAAGCCGCCTCTATTAGGGTATCAACGATAAATTGGCGGATTGTATTAGCCCCAAGCCCTAAGTTCTAATTCAAAAAAATCAACTTTAGACTTATGAGTTACTTTAGACTTAACACTATGGCTTAACGCCGTATTTGCGCGCAATTTGCGGGTACACATCAATCAGCGCGTTTGATTTGCCGTCCCTGTCAAAAATCTGCTCCCAGGTGCTCAGCGGTTCCCATATGAATGATCCAATACCTTTGCCGCCAGGTACTGTAAATGCAATATCGTTAACTTCTCTCTTTAGTTGAGTGTACTCGGCAACCATAACCTGTTTATGATAACGTTGGGCCATATCGGCCATGTTGGCTTTCAAATCATCGGGGGTGCCATGCCATTTGGGATAGTACGACAGCCCTATCACATCAAACGGTAAATTTCTTGCCGCCATGTTGTCCATGAAAAACCGCGACTCGAGGTTTTGGCCGCCTAAGGCAATATGCACCATGATAATGGTTTTCGGGCTAACGGCTTTTACTCCTTTTACACCGGAGTAAATCAATTGCGCCAGGCTATCCAGATTGTTAATCTGCCCGTCGGGCCAAATCATGCCATGATTAATCTCGTTGCCAACCTGCACCATTTCGGGCGTGGTGTTTTGATCTTTCAGCTGTTGCATTACCATCGTGGTATAATTTTGAACCGATTTTTTTAGGGTGATAAAATCCTGCCCAACCCAGGCGGCCGGTTTGTTTTGCTGCTGCGGATCGGCCCAGTAATCGCTGTAATGAAAATCGAGCAGCAGCTTCATGCCCGCAGCTTTTACACGTTTAGCCATTTTCTTGGTATGATCCAGGTCGCAAAACCCCTTTGTTGGCGAATATCCTTTGGGCCTGGCAGGGTCATTAAAAATACGAAGGCGGATGTAATTGAAGCCATGCTCCTTCAATATTTGAATGGCATCTTTTTCAACGCCTTTATCGCTGAATTTAACCCCTTTTGCTTCCAGTTCCGGCAGGAAAGAGATATCAGCACCCAATATTTTGTCAGTCACCTTTTTGGCAACGTACTTATCGTTGGTTACCCTATGTGGGCTTCCGGGTTGTACGGTGTGAATTTCGGTTGATCCGGTCCATAAGCTATCGCTTTTTGCCTCAAATTTTATATGGCCACGGGTACGGCCGGCAATTAGCTTTACCCAAAGCTGGCCGTTTTTCATATTGGCCCGCGCCGATGTATCGGCTATAGTAGCTGCAGCATCCGCTTTGCCAGACGTTGTTATTGCCGCTATCCGCGCATCACCCTGTACCGAAAAATGGATAAGGTTACTGGCCGTTTTTACTTCGTCACCCTTACTGTCAATTACCACCACTTTAATCATTACATCGTCGGTACCATTGGCAATAACGGTAGTTTTATAGGGTGTAATTTGTACCTCGGCCGGCTGACCAGCCGGCTTCACCGCCCGGCGACGCTGTGCAAACGAAGTAGAACCGAATAAAAGCAAGGAACCAATGATAGTAAAAGAGAAAAGGGATTTCTGCATAACTTTATAAATGGTTAATAAAGGTAAGGCTTTGGCGGTGGCGATGTGATGGATAACATGATCTTTACAAAAGCGCACGTATATATAGCAAGGCTATTTACGACCAGTTTCTTTTATACCATCGTTTTAGCCGGGCGAAAAAGGCAATGCGCTGCCAGGCAACCTCGGCACTAAGCAGTGCGATAATGGCGAATACAGACGCCTTTACGGCATCGCCCTCTGAAGAGAATGTTCCGGCCAGGGCTATCACATATACCAGAACAGGGAGCATTAAAAGGATACAAAGCCCCGGCACGCCCAGGGGGATCTTGAAAGGCCTTGCCCTGTCGGGTTCTTTTATGCGCAGTTTTACCAGCGAAATATACTCTAAAGAAAGGCCTGCCCCATATACGGTTACGTCGATAATAAACAACTCGCCCAGTTTCCATAATATCATGAAGCTCACCACCAGCGAGCAAATAATGATGGATACAAAGGGCGTGTTAAACCGTTTATGTAAACGGTTGATTCCGGCCGGCAGCAACTTGTCCTGGGCCATTACGTGCGGCACCCGCGAAACGGATAATAACACAGCGGCATAAATACCTAAGGAACTCGCCATACCTCCTACGGCAACTACAACGCCGAGCCAATGCCCGGCTATCAATACGCCCAATGCCGGCATTCCTTCATCTGTAAATTTAGTATGATTGATGCCCGATTGCTGGGCTACCCAGGTGATAAAAAAGTAAACCACTATAACCAGCGTAAACGCGATGATTATGGATATGATATAGGAGCGCACCGGCTGCTCTACCTCCTCGGCATAGGTTGTTACGTTATCCCAGCCCAGGCAGTTCCACATCACCGTATACAAGGCCATTCCGAACGATGGAAATGTAAGGCCTTTAAAAGATGGCGCAGGCAGCGTTAATGGCCCTGTATGATGATGAATGGCCAGCACAATTACAATGACCACCGGTGCCAGCACAATTGCGCTTAAAAACAAGCTTGCTTTACCCACCGGTACAATGCCCAATATATTTAAGCCCGCTGATGCCCAGATGACGAGCAAGCAAACCTGTATTTTATATTGAGCCAGTTCGGGGTAAAAAAAGGAGGCGTACATTACAAACAGTACGGGGTAAATGGCCAGGTCGACAAACGTATAAAGCCAGGTCCACCATCCTTCATAAAAACCCCAGCGGGTACCAAGGGCGTGTTTTACCCATTTATAATAGCCGCCGTTCACCGGCATCATGCTGTTTAATTCCAATACGGTTAATATGGCAGGCACATCCCACAAAAGCGGAGTAATTAACAGGATAATCAATGCGGCATGATTGCCGGCATAGCTTAACAACGGCTCCAGGCCGTAAGGCCCACCAGATACGGTAAAGAAGATAACAGCAATAAGCTGTATAGGCCTTATCTTTTTTAATGCGGCGGGTGATGGCATTTTTATTTATCCGTTTTTTTTGACGGTTTCCCGACGGGTAAAAAAGGGCTTTTTATTTTTTCTTCGGTATAGATAGATTTTCGTAGTGCCCTAAGCTGTTGTTCGGCTGCTTTTTTTAATGCGAGCAATCGTTGGTATTTATCAATTCCTTGTTCAATTAATATTGCATTATATCCCTCAAGATTAGATAAAACGAGCAATTCATGGGCATCTGCTAAATCTCTCATGTTTAGCCCTTTTAAGTGTAGTTGGGGATTGGTCTCTCGCCATTGTTTTGCCGTAAATCCAAAGATTCCTACACTTAGCAAATCGGCTTCGCTTGCATATATTAGCCACTCTCTATCTTTTTCGAGGTTTAATTGGGGAATTACAAAATCCTTTATCGCCGCAGTATGGATCGTGTAATTCGCTTTAGACAGAAATCTTCTATAGTCCCATTCCGAACCAAGGCGCCTTTGCTCCTCGTCTTTTAGTCGTTGAAACTCTTTTACTAATAATAATTGAAACCGTGGACTTATCCACATGCCAAATTGAAATGCGATGTCTTTATGGGCGTAAGTGCCCCCGTATCGCCCTGGTTTTGCTGTAATTCCAATCGCGCCTGTTTTTTCTATCCATTCTTTTACCGACAACACAAAGTTATTTCCTCCTGCGGTGTTTTTAATTGTACCGAAATCGGTATAATTAAACTTTTCATTAAACATCGCCTCCCACTCGCCCAGGTACTCAATTGTATTTTTTAAACTAAGCCATTTTGTAATGATGATGTTTTCATGTTGACTTTTAGCCATATCTGTCAGTGATATGTAATCGGTATCATTTTGAGAAAAAATGGCAATTTCAACACCTTCAACATTAATTTTACCCATAAAGATTTAATTATAGTACGAGTATAAACATATATACTTTAAGAAGAAAACATCCGTGACTTTAACCGGATTTAAGATATGGTTTTTGTCATTCGTTATCACAAAAAAAGCCCCGATATCCCGGAGCTTTCAATAATCTAAATAGCGTAGTTATAAACTCAGCCACTTCGTACGCACGGCCAACTGCTGTGCTGAAGGGCTATCAACGGGTACTACCTTATATTTCACCCTGTTACTTTTCAACAATGTTATTGGCAAGGTAACAGATTGCCCGTCGCGGTTAACGGTTACCTGTATTTTATCGCCGGGGTTTTTGCCGGTTATCAGGTTTGAGCCGTCGGATATGGGGTTGCCGTCAATGGCTGTTATTTCGTCGCCAACGTTAATGCCATCAATATAAGCCGCGGTGCCACGGGTTACACTGGTAACCATTACTTTTTTGGCTGCGGTGGTGCCGGTGGTAATACCCAGGGCAGCATCATTGTTACCGGCCAGTTCGTCAACTATTTTGTAGCCGGCGTAACCCAGGTATTTGTTGTAGTCAACAGGGTCAAGTCCGTTTATGTATTTTTTATAAAAATCATCCAGCTTTTTGCCTGCAAACATTTCAAATCCTTTTTTAAACTCAGCATCGGTATAGCCACGTTTTTTGTTTTTGTAATAGGTTACATACATGTACTTCATTACATCGTCAAGATTGTGTTTTTGGGCCGAGTTGTTGATGATCTCCAAATCCAGCATCATGCCAATTATAGCGCCCTTGGTATAATAAGAAATAGTGGTATTGTTTGAGTTTTCGTTGGGACGGTATCCTTTTATCCAGGCATCAAAGCTCGATTCGGCTACGGTTTGTACGTTTTTGCCCGGCAGGTTTTCTAGCACGTTAAACTCGTTGGCTATCTGCTCCAGGTAGTTTTCGGGCGGATAAAGATTGGTGCGGCGAACTGCTATCTCCTGGTAATATTCTGTGAAGCCTTCGGCAATCCAAAGATTGGTGGTATAATTTTCGTTATCGTAATCAAAGGGGCCTAAAACAATAGGCCGCAAACGTTTCACGTTCCAAAGGTGAAAGTGCTCATGAGCTACCAGGCCCAGGAAACCCTGGTATCCTTTTTCGCTGCCATAATTATCGCGGCCAATGCCCAAAACAGTAGAGCCAAGATGCTCTATTCCGCCTCCGCCACGCAAATGATTATGGATAATAAAAGTGTAATGTTTATTGGGGTTTTCGCCAAATATGGCTGCTTCCTGCTGAATAATGGCATGCATATCTTTTTTAATGCGTTCTTTATCGTAGTTGCCGCCTCCGTACATACATACTTCATATTTAACACCGTCAACATCAAAACCAAAAACATCCTGGTTGCCTACTTCGATAGGTGAATCGAACAAAATATCAAAATTGGGCGAGTGGCGTACAAATGGGTTGCCGTTAACCATCTCTAAACTGGTTGAAACTTTAGCCCAGTCTTTATATGGGGTAATGGTAATAGTTGATGGCGAATGCAACATATTTGCGGGATAAATAAATATACCCGTTGTTGAAAGGAAAGCATGTGTTACATCAATATAGCTGGTACGTACAGATACTTCGTTGGCATAAACACGATACTTGACAGTAACAGCCGCCACACCTTTTGTAGTAATGCGCCAGGTGTTTTTATTGATTTTGGGCGAGGCTACAATTTTGCCATTGATGCTGGCGCTAAAGGCCTCGATGTTTTTGGCAAACTCTCTAACCAGGTATGATCCGGGTGTCCAGACAGGCATTTTAAGATCGAGCGTGTTTTGCTTAAGCCCGGTGATATTCATCTCTATTTCGGCATAATGGGCCTGGGCTTCGGGAAAGGAAACCGTATATGATATATCCGATGGGGGTTGCGCCTTACTGGCGTTTACATTCATAAAAAGTAAAATTAATGATACAGTCGCGGTCAGCTTAATTGGTTTCATGCGTGCAAGTTATAAAAATTATATTTTTTTAAAATATCGGCCTTGTTTACACGTGTAAAATGGTTGATACATGCAACTAATTAACCTTGTGGGTCAGTATGTTTGCTGCCGCTTATTTAAGATGCAGCTGATAGAACCCATATCCCGGAAACTGATACGTTTAGGTAAGTTATACCTGAATGTACTGGCAAAGCATACCGCCCACCTGGATGTTACCCGGTACCACTTTATTCTATCGCTTATATACTACCACGACGGGCAGCTTACCCAGAACGCGCTGGCGCAAATATTGGATAAAGACAAATCGGCAATGGTAAGTATTATTAACATGCTTACCGCAAAGGGCTTTGTTTACCGCGAGAGCAATCCGAATGACCGTCGCGAACACCTGCTGAGGGTTACCGAAAAGGCCAGGCTGGCCGTGCCGCAAATTGTAGAAACTTTTGAGCACATCAACGCTGATATCACCAAAGGCATATCTGCGCATGAGTTGAAAATATTTGAAAGCGTACTGCAAAAAATGCAGGTAAATATAAAGCCCTTTACAACCGAACCCAATTTAAAGATCACAAAATGATTGTTGATTAAATATGAAAACAAAATATATTATTTACACGGCGCTGGCACTGCTGGTTGCTTATTTAGTTTACAACAAGTTCTTTAGCAAAAGCGCCAAAGAAAGCGCGGCAGCACAAGCCGGCGGTAAAAGCGGCAAGAAAAAGAACGGCCCGGTAAACGTGAACATCATGATTGTGAAAGATACCGCCGTAAATAACATTATTGATGTAACCGGCAGTATTGATGCTAACGAAAAGGTGAACCTGGTAAGCCAGACAGCGGGTAACATTACCGGGATTTATTTTAACGAGGGCAGCAAAGTGCAAAAAGGCCAGTTGCTGGTTAAAGTATATAACCAGGATTTAGAAGCCTCATTGGCTCAAAACCAGTACCAGGTAACACTGGCCAAACAAGTTGAGTATCGCAATAAGGTATTACTGCAAAAGGAAGCGATAAGCCAGGAAGAGTATGATACTTCGTTAACCTCGCTAAACTCGTTAAAAGCGGCTGCTGATGTAATTAAGGCACAAATATCCCGTACCGAGATCCGGGCGCCGTTTTCGGGCACTATCGGGTTGCGTAATGTGAGCCCCGGCAGTTATCTGTCGCCGGCATCGCCTATTGCGCAGCTGGTAAATATCGACCCTGCGAAAATCACGTTCTCGGTTCCTGAACGATACCTGACCATACTTGGCGTAGGCAGCAAAATCAGGTTTAATACCGAAAGTTCAAGGGAAAACTTTATAGGAAATGTTTACGCTATTGAACCTTCTATTGATGTTAACTCGCGCACAATCACTGTACGGGCCAAAGCGCCAAATCCCAAAGGCTTGTTAACCGCAGGCAGCTTTGCCAAAATTAATTTAACGCTCGACCAAATCCCCAAAACTATCTTGTTACCTACGGAGGCAGTTATCCCCGATTTGAAAAGCAGTATTGTTTACGTTGCCCACAACGGGATTGCCGTTGCCCGCCCGGTAAAAACAGATTTGCGTACAGATACAAAAATCCAGGTGATTGATGGTTTAAAGCCTGGCGACAGCGTAGTGGTTTCGGGCCTGATACAAATGAGGGCGAAAGTTCCTTTAAAAATTATTAAAGTAATAAAGTAACGCCATGAGTTTATCCTCAGTAAGTATAAAAAGGCCGGTATTGGCAACAGTAATGTCAGTAGTTATTGTTGTGTTTGGCATTATCGGATACAAATTTTTAGGGGTGAGGGATTTCCCGTCGGTCGATCCGCCAATTATTTCGGTATCTACCAGTTACTCGGGTGCGAATGCCGATGTAATTGAATCGCAGATAACCGAGCCGTTGGAAAAATCGATCAACGGTGTGCCCGGTATCCGTAATATATCATCAACAAGTTCGGTTGGATCAAGCAATATTACGGTAGAGTTTGACCTGGACGCTGATCTGGAAACAGCGGCTAATGACGTTCGCGATAAAGTAGCGCAGGCACAGCGCCAGCTGCCGCAGGATATTAACGCCCCGCCCGTAGTAACCAAAGCCGATGCCAGCGCCGACCAGATCATCACCCTTACCGTGAGCAGCGACAAGCGTAACATTACCCAACTGGATGATTATGCCGAAAACGTATTGCAGGAAGGCCTGCAAACCATACCTGGTGTAAGTACTATTAATATACAGGGCCAGCGCCAGTACGCCATGCGCTTATGGATAGATCCTAACAAACTGTCGGCCCTTGGCCTTACGGCTACCGATATTGGCGCCGCCCTGGCCAAAGAAAACGTGGAGCTGCCTGCCGGTAAAATTGAGGGGAATAACACAGAAGTAACCATTAGGGCGCTTGGTAAATTATCAACCGAAAAAGATTTTAACAACCTCATCATCCGTGCCGATAGCAGCCGGGTTATTCACCTGAGCGATATTGGCTACGCGGTTTTAGGATCGGCCAATGAGGAAACCATATTTAAGGAATCGGGTGTACCCATGGTTGGCCTGGCCATTGTACCACAGCCTGGAGCGAATTACGTTCAAATTGCCAAAGATTTTTATGCCCGTTTAAAACAGATCCAGAAAGACTTGCCGCCCGATATTAAGGTAAAGGTGGCACTGGATAATACCCGTTTTATCAATCAGTCAATCACCGAGGTGCAGGAAACACTCATTATTTCCTTCGTGCTGGTGGTTATCATCATTTACCTGTTTTTCCGCGATTGGCTTATCGCTTTCCGCCCGCTGATAGATATCCCGGTATCATTGATCGGGGCCTTTTTTATCATGTATGTGTTTGGCTTTTCCATTAATATTTTAACCCTGCTGGGCATTGTACTGGCAACAGGGCTGGTGGTTGACGATGGTATTGTAGTAACAGAAAACATTTACAAAAAAGTAGAGGCCGGGATGGCTATCCGTAAGGCAGCATTTGAAGGGTCGGCCGAAATTTTCTTTGCGGTAGTATCAACTTCGGTAACGCTGGCGGCTGTGTTTTTACCTATTGTGTTTTTACAGGGTTTTACAGGCAGGTTGTTCCGCGAGTTTGCGGTGGTAGTTGCCGGGGCAGTTTTAATATCGGCCTTTGTGTCGTTATCGCTAACCCCGATGCTGAACGTGAAGCTGATCCGTAAGAACAATAAAAAGTCGAAATTTTACGAGCGAACCGAACCGTTTTTTGTGAACATGACCACATCATACACCGAAACGCTTATCAAGTTTATGAAAGTGCGCTGGGTGTCATTCGTTATCCTGGCAGCGTCGTTGTTAATCATTGGTGTATTGGTGAAAGTGATTCCATCCGAGTTGGCTCCGCTTGACGACAGAAGCTTATTGCGTTACAGCGTAACCGGATCTGAAGGCGCGACATACGAGTACATGACCCGGTACATGGATAAGGTTTCAAATATGGTGGCCGATTCGATACCGGAAGCCAATATTAACCTCGAGATCGTTTCGCCTTCATTTGGCGGCGGCGGCGCAGCAAACACCGGTTTCGGCCGCGTTGGTTTGGTAGCGCCCGACGAGCGTACGCGCACCCAACAACAACTTGCCGACTGGATGAACAAAAAACTGAGCAAAATGCCCGACGCCCGGGCTATTGTTGTGCAGGAGCAAACCATAAGCGGTGGTGGCAGCGGCGCGCGTACATCATTGCCGGTACAGTATGTTATACAAAACCAGGATTTTGAAAAGATAAGAAAAGTACTGCCAAAGTTTTTTGCCGAGGTTTCCCGTAGCCCTGTTTTCCAGGGAACGGATGTGAACCTTAAATTTACCAAGCCCGAATTAAGGGTGGTAACCGACCGTGACAGGGCACGTGATTTGGGTGTTTCTGTAGATGATATAGCGCAAACGCTGCAATTGTATTATAGCGCCGGTCGCCTGGATTACTTCCTGATAAACGGAAAGCAGTACCAGGTAATAGCCCAGGTTGACAGGGCCAACCGTGATCAGCCGCTTGATTTGAGATCGGTATACGTGCGCAGCACCAAAGGGAACCTGGTGCAACTGGATAACGTGGTTAAAACTACCGAAGGCGCCACGCCGCCGGCTATTTATCACTTTAACCGTTATAAATCGGCAACCATACAGGCTGGTTTAGCCCCTGGCAAAACAGTTGGCGATGGTATTGCCGAGATGGACCGCATCTCCAAAAGCCTGCTCGACGAAACATTCAGCACCGCCCTTAGCGGCCCATCGCGGGATTATGCCGAAGGATCATCAAATATCTTGTTTGCTTTTGGCTTTGCACTTTTGCTGATATACCTGGTTTTGGCTGCACAGTTTGAAAGCTTTATGGATCCATTCATCGTGATGCTCACCGTACCGCTGGCTATTTCGGGGGCATTTTTATCATTGTGGCTGTTTAATCAAACACTGAACATTTTCAGCGAAATAGGTATCATCACCCTGGTGGGGCTGGTAACCAAAAACGGGATCCTTATTGTGGAGTTTGCCAACCAGCGCATGGAACATGGTGTCGCCAAGTACGAAGCCGCTATTGAAGCCGCGACAGCGCGCCTGCGCCCAATACTTATGACCAGTTTGGCCGTTGTATTAGGCTCGGTGCCAATTGCCTTCGCGCTGGGTTCGGGTGCAAAAAGCAGGGTGTCGTTGGGTATTGTTATTATGGGCGGGATGCTGTTCTCGTTAGTATTAACCCTTTATATTATACCATTGATGTATGTGATCTTCGCATCAAAAACCCGCCGCGATCCGGATGAAGAGCCTGCAGAAGAAACAGAGCCAGAAAAAAAAGAAATGAAATTGATTGAAAATCTTTAACTGATATGATCATTAAAAAAACAGCTTTCCTGCTTTGTTGCTGCGCCCTGCTGCGAATGCACACATGGGCGCAGGAAGCACCGCTGCTTACGTTAAAAGACGCGGTAGAAATAGCTTTAAAAAACAACTATAATATAAAGCTTTCGCAAAACAACAAAACCATCGCGGCCAATAATGTTACGCTTGGCAATGCAGGCGTTTTGCCAAAGGTTAACGGTAATTTTGCATCAACCAACAGCCGCTTAACTACCAAGCAAACCCGCTCAGACGGCACAGTTAATAATATCCATAATGCCCCCAACACGGGCATCAATTACGGCGTTGCCCTTAACTGGACAATTTTTGATGGTTTTAACATGTTTGCCACGTATGACCAGTTAAAGCAACTTGACCAGCTGGGTTCGTTGCGCTTGCAGGACACCATACAGCGGACGGTAGCCAACGTGATAACTACTTATTATGACCTCATCAGCCAAAACGAGCAGATAAAGGCCCTGAAGGGTGCGATAGAAATTTCGCGCACGCAGCTGCGCTATGCCAATGATAAGTTTCATGTTGGCCGCGCCTCAAAGCTTGATGTGTTAAACGCCCAGGTAAATTTAAATACAGATACCGCCAACCTGGTTACCCAATACCAGGTATTTAAAACGAGTAAAATCCAGCTTAACCAAATCCTTATCCGCGATTTGCAAACCGATTTTTCGGTTGCCGATACAATTGTGGTTGATGATAAATTGTTGTTGGGTAATATTTTAAGTAGCGCGCAATCGCAGAACCCAACCATATTATCAACCCAGATAAACCGCCGCCTGGCCGAGATTAACCTTAAGCAGGTAAAATCAACCCGCTATCCGCAAGTGGCTGTGACAACAGGATATACTTTCAGCGATAATAAGACCCCGGCCGGCTTTACGCTGCAGCAAAACCAGCATGGTTTAAATTACGGCCTTACTGCAACCATCAATATTTTTGATGGCTTTAACCAGACCCGCAAGGAGCGAAACGCGAAGATCCAGATAGATAATGCCAACATCAGCGCTAAACAGGTGCAGCTTAATATCGAAGCCCAGATAAATAGTTTATATGCCTCATACGTTTCGGGGCTCGACCTGATTGCTTTAGGTCAGGCAAACGTGGTTATAGCTAAGAAAAACCTGGATATATCGCTTGAAAAGTATAAACTCGGCAATATTACGCCGCTCGAAATCCGGGAAGCGCAGCGCAATTATCTTGCGGCCCAATCAACTTTTTTTGCTGCCCAGTATCAATCAAAACAGGCAGAAATTACTTTAAAACAGATAACAAGCAGCATAAATATTCAATAGCGGGATTATTTTATTTTAAATATAAAAACACATATATTTGAAAACATGTCCAATCCCTACAAAACCTGTCTGTTGATTGATGATAACTACATCGACAACTTTGTTACGCGCAAGGTTTTGGAGGCAAGTAACTTTGCCGAAACGATAGTTGTGCGCCAATCGCCAACAGAAGCGATTGATTCCCTGCGATTTGGAATTATTACACCCGATGTAATTTTCCTTGACATCCGTATGCCTACAATGAGTGGTTTTGAGTTTTTAAGGGAGTTTGATTTGCTGGATATCGATAAAAAAAACATCAAAATATTCATGCTTTCGTCATCGCTTGATCCTGTTGATATGAAACAATCGGCAAACAACAAATATATTACCCAGTTTATCCATAAGCCATTAACTTTAAAGGCCCTCGAAGAACTTAGTGCATGATTTTAGTAGCCGATAGCGGATCGTCAAAAACAGACTGGTTACTACACATTCCTGATCAGCAACCAGTAGCATTTAAAACAGCAGGGTTAAACCCATACTTTTTAGGCGAAAAAGAGATAGCCAAAATAATTGCCGACCAGGCGCCCGCCATGCTGGCATATGGCGACACAATTGAAGAGATTTATTTTTTTGGTGCGGGCTGTTCCAGCCCCGATAGGCATGAAATTGTGTCTAATGCCATTAGTCAGCATTTTCCAAAAGCCTACATCTGTGTGGATAGCGATCTTTTGGGTTGCGCCTACGCTACCTGCGGCCATGAAAAAGGGATTTGTTGCGTTATGGGTACCGGGTCAAACATCTCGTTTTTTGATGGCGAGGAGATTTTTGAGGGGCAGCACGGCTTAGGCTATGTGTTGGGCGATGAAGGATCAGGCACCTGGTTTGGCAAAATCCTGATAACTGATTTTTTGTATGGCCGCATGCCTGTCGAAATTAACTCGAGATTTGAAAGCGCCTATCACCTTAATAAAGATATCGTTATAAAAAATGTATACCAAAAGCCTAACGGCAACACGTACCTGGCGTCATTTTCAAAATTTGTAAGTGAGATAAAAGCAACGGCGTATGGCCAGGAGATATTGGAACGGGGCCTGCTGGAGTTTATCCAAACCAATATCAAATCGTACCCTGAGTACCACAAATATAAATGTCATTTTGTAGGGTCAATAGCTTTCTTTTTTAAAGACGAACTTGCCGCACTCTGCCATTCGCAAGGTGTAAAAACCGGCAAAATCATCAAACAGCCAATTAATGACCTGATGGCCTTTATTTTGAAACGGAACGAGGGATAGAGCTGGAGATGTGCAGATTATAGATTTCAGATGTGCAGATGGAACCTCCGGACACTTTTTTGTAATGGCGCTTAACTATGTTTTGTGGTTTTAGTAGCATTTGCAAAGCCGATTTTCAAATTCCATCAATTACCCAATCCCGTACCTGTCCCTGAAAATATTGAGGTGATGCAGCTCGTGCCCGGCCAGCATATATACAAATGCCCGTACGGTAAAGCGGCTGCTGCTGGCAATGCCGGCGCGCAAGAGCTGTTCTTCGCTAAACCCTTTGACCAGGTAAACATTTGACAGCCTGGTGGCTTTAAATTCTTCTGCCAGGTCTTTAATACTAATGTGGCTTACGTCGGTATTGGCTACATAAACGTCTTGATCAAAGCCGGGCAATTCAATATGGTTACGCGAGAAAACCATGGCGCGGTAGGCAAAGGTGCGTTCGGTATCAATCATGTGCCCAAGCGCCTGTTTAACCGTCCACTTGCCAGGGGCATAGGCGTAGGCACCCTGTTCTTCGGTAAGGCTGCTAAATAATTGGTAGCTTGATTCCTTTAGCTGTTCCAGCTTTTCAATCACATTTTCATCAGGTACCAATCCTATGTAACCGGTGGCAAATGGTGAATACTCATCACTTTTGGGTCTGCTTATCATTGCGCGTGTTTTTTAATACGATCCTAAACGTTGTGCCTTTGCCCAGTTCCGAGTCTTTTACAAAAATTTGCCCGTTATGGTAGTTATCTATCATTCTTTTGGTGAGCGAAAGGCCGAGGCCCCAGCCACGCTTGCGGGTGGTATAACCCGGCTGAAATACAGTATCAAATTTAGAGCGGGGGATACCTTTACCGGTATCTGTTACATCAATAAATACCTGGTTTTTTACCTTGTTGCCGCTAATCTCAACCTTAATGCTGCCTTTGCCGTCAATAGCGTTAACCGCGTTTTTTAGCAGGTTTTCAATTACCCAGTCAAATAACGGAATGTTAATACCCGCTTTCAGGTGAGGGTTGCCGCTCATTTCAAAAGTAATGTTTTTGCTGACGCGTACTTTAAAATAATCTACAAAGTCTTTAACCACGGCATAAACGCCATGCTCTTCCAACACAGGCTTCGAACCGATTTTTGAAAAACGGTCGGCAACAATTTCCAGCCGTTTTACATCGTTTTCCATTTCGGCAACCAGCACATCGTCTTCGGCGTTAAACTTCTCTTTCATCAGCTCAATCCAGGCCATTAATGATGATATGGGCGTACCCAGCTGGTGAGCTGTCTCTTTGGCTAATCCCACCCAAACCTGATCCTGCTCCGATTTGCGCGACGAGCTGAAGGCCGTATAAGCCATTAGTAAAAATACGGCGATAACAGACAGCTGTACGTATGGAAAAATTTTGAGTTGTGTTAACAGTGGCGAATCTTTATAATAAACAAAGTTTTCTTCGCCCAGTATTTGCAGCCTGATGGGTTCATGCTGCCCTTTCATGTATTCCAGCTCGTCCTTAAAATACTTCAAGTCGTATTTTTTACCCGGCGAAGGCAAATCGATATACGTTTTGGTGGTATCCAATCCGCGGGATAAGCGGATATCTCCTTTGGCATCGGTAACAATGGCGGGCACCACCAGGCTATCGCGAACGGCAATGGTGTATTTTAAGAAATCGTTGTCGTCGGAGTTCAGGATCTGCCGCATGCTCATGGCCCAAACCTGCGCACGGGTACGCTCGGACCTGGCTATGTTTTTAACCAGGTAACTGGTGTAAAATAACGAACCGCTGGCAATAACACACGCAAATGCGAGCAGTAAATACTTCCACCTTTTTTTTTGCTGATACGGGTTTATACTGGCCACGGTTCAAATAACGGGATTTTTATTTAAATGTGCAGATTACAGATGTGCAGATTTTAAATGTGAAAAAGCATTAATGATAACTAATCCTTAACGTAAATTATTAGATTATTATTTAAAGGCCGATAAATAAAGAGAATTCTATCTTGTGCGGCCCGGCCATCTGCACATCTGTAATTTGAAATCTGCACACTTGCTTCATATTTGCACATCTAAAATAACCTTATCTTTGCCCAACTATGACCGATAAAAAAGTAAGAGTACGTTTTGCACCGAGCCCTACAGGTGGTTTGCACCTGGGTGGCGTACGCACCGTGTTGTTTAATTATTTGTTTGCCAAAAAACACCATGGCGATTTTGTTTTGAGAATTGAAGATACCGACCAAACCCGCTATGTGGAAGGTGCCGAAGAATATATTTTAGATTGCCTTAAATGGTGTGGCCTGCATCCCGACGAAAGCCCGGTTGCCGGCGGCCATTACGCCCCCTACCGCCAAAGCGAACGCAAAGCCATTTACCGGGAATATGCCGAACGCCTGGTAATGCAGGGCCATGCTTATTATGCCTTTGATACTGCCGAAGAACTGGACAAAAACCGAAAAGAGATCCCCAACTTTCAGTATGGGCAGGCATACCGCAGTATATTACGGAATTCGGTATCGTTGCCCCAGCATGAGGTTGATGCACTGTTAGATGCACACACACCGCATGTTATCCGCATAAAAATGCCGGCCGATGAAACGGTGAGTTTTACCGATATGATTCGCGGACATGTGAGTTTTGAAACCAACCTGGTTGATGATAAGGTATTGCTGAAAGCCGATGGTATGCCAACCTACCACCTTGCGGTGGTAGTTGATGATTACCTGATGAAAATCTCGCATGCTTTCCGCGGCGAAGAGTGGCTGCCATCTGCCCCGGTGCATTTGCTGCTTTGGGAGTATTTAGGCTGGAAAGCTGATATGCCGCAATGGGCGCATTTACCGCTGATATTAAAACCGGATGGCCACGGCAAGCTAAGCAAGCGCGATGGCGCCCGCCTTGGTTTCCCGGTATACGCCATGAGCTGGTTTGATGCCAAAACAGGCGAACTAACACCAGGCTTTAGAGAACTTGGCTTTTTGCCCGAAGCATTTTTAAACCTGCTGGCTACCCTTGGCTGGAACGATGGTACAGGCCAGGAGTTATTTACACTGGATGAACTGGTAGAAAAGTTTTCGATAGAGCGCGTGAGCAAAGCGGGCGCTAAGTTTGATTTTGAAAAGGCCAAATGGTTCAATGCCGAGTGGATAAAGAAGTCTGAAGTCTCAAGTCTGAAGTCTGAAGTTGTCCGGGTGTTGGGTGATAAAGGTATCGTTGTAATTGATGATGCAAAACTGGAAACAGTAATTAACCTTGTAAAAGACCGTTGTGTTGTATTGCCTGATTTTTACCAGCAGGCCGGTTACTTTTTTGAGCAGCCGAAAGAATATGACCTTAACGCTGTAAAGCCTAAATGGACAGATGCCAAAACCGATTTTTTTAACGCGCTTATTTCCTTATTAACCGCCGAAGCCAGCATCGAAGCCCACGACCTTGAAATGAAATTTAAGGCCCTTGCTGAAGAAAAAGCGCTGAAAGTTGGCGATGTAATGCTTCCGTTCCGTATTATGTTGGTTGGTGGCAAGTTTGGCCCGCACGTGTTTGATATAGCGGCTTTGTTGGGCAAGGCAGAAACCATCAGCAGGATAGAGAAGGCTTTGGCGGCCTTTGCTGCGTAGGGCGATGCTTTGAATTAAACGCAAGGATATTAAAGGAATGACACCTGTTGCCGGAAAAGAAGAAAAATTTGCCATCTATACCCGGTAAGCTTGCCGGGTATAGATGGCAGAATAACTTACCGGATGCCTGGCTGTAATGCAGTTCCCAAATCCAGAACAACTGCATCCCCTTCTGGTGTTAAGCGCCAGGCGGAACCGTTGGCCGGTTTCGAAAACGTTCCTTGCAAAGCCTTTAGCTTATAATTTGTGTTTTCAAACCTACAGTTCAGTTGCTTCGGGTTGATGTTAGTGTAAGGTGTTGCAGCGCCGGGGGCTACATCCATGTCCAGATACCAATTATATTCGGCCTTGCTATCCATGTATATTTTAATTTGCTTCTCGGTCAAATCTATTTCCAGCATGCCGCCTTCATTCAGTCGCCATGATATATGCAGGCTGTTTTTGCCGGTGTTTTTAAATATGGGCGATTGCCCGGTTGCCAGGGTCTCTTTTCCAAGTTCCACTCGTTTAAGCCGTAAGCCGGCAATATGATCGGGTTTACTCCAAATATAGCCGTCTACTACAGGCAGGGTAAAAAAGGTACACTCATTTGATGTAGCCACTTGTTTTTCGTAAACCGATGGGAATTTTTCATCAAATAAATGAATATCGCGGATGCGCAGGCTGCCCTTTTCCCAAAGCAGGTTAATTCGGTAAAAGCGGCTGTTATACCAAAGGGTTTTCAAATCGCTGCCGGGTATATCTTTTGTTACCGTAAATGAAGTGGCCGGTGTAACGGGGTATTTCATTTTAAACCAACGGCCCGATCGCTCCAGGGTTTCAACCCTTACTTTATGCTCGTCGCGTAGTTTGGCAATCAGTGGCATCTGCATTTCTAAGCCTTTGGCCATGGCATCCCAGGTAAATGAGTTTTCCTGTCCGGCTTGTGTATAATTAAAGCCGAGCGAAGGATCATCGGTAAATGATTTAAAAAACCAGTTTACCCAGGTCGAATCGCCGCCGCCAAATTTGTAAACAGGCTCCAGTGTAACTACACCCTGCCTTGTTGTGCCAAGGCCGTTATCGTACTGCCGCACCGGATCGCTGCCCAGCATCCGGAAGATGGGAACAGGGATCTGATTTTGCGCGTGCTGGGCGGGCATATACGAATTTATTTTGCTTGGATAATAGGCCTGGTTCCAGTAACCACCCCAAAGTGTATAGCCGTCCGTACCGTATTGGTCCTTGCAATTTGCTGATGCCACAATATGGTATTTTTGATACATGTAGTTAATGCTATAAGCATCAATAAACCACGAAGCCACCGATTTGGGGTAATAGCCAAAAATCTTTTTAAAACCGCGGAAGTATACATCTATCAGTTTTTCGCGCTCCTTTGGTGTATAGCCGGTAGAAAAGCCAATATTGGCCCGCCAGTCCCAGGGATAACGGCCGCGCCATTTAAGGCCTGCGTTTTCCACCATAGGTTGCGGTATCTCCCACCAGGCACCAATCTCAAAAGTTCCTTTTGGAAGGGTTGCCAACAGTTTTTGATATCGCTTATCCATCAGCGCATCATACTGTAAAAGGAATGTACCGCCCAGGTGATATTTTTTCATGATCTCTACCTGTTTTACCACTGTTTGGTACAATACGTCTTCGGTAATTGCCGGATCCCGTGGTTCCAGCAGGCGAATGAAGTTAACGATGTTAACAATTTTGGGCGTACTATCGGCGGGTGTTGGTTTTTTATTTTGGGCGATTGCAGTTATCGCCATTGAAATAAACAAAGTGCAAAAAATGAATTTGCAGGCTGCCTTAGCTTTTGTAAAAATCATAGGGTAGGTAATGTGTGGTCAAATTGGATATTAACTTACTAACGTAGTAAATTGATGGGCGTTTGGCATCCTTATCTGTCTGATGAGGGCATTATTTTGCGAAACGCAGGAAGCGATGTTTATGTACGCTATCAAGAAAAAGTCTTGCATTACGCCAATTTCTAAAAAATTAAGCCTTGCTTCACCCAGATGCATATGGTTTACTGAGCTTAATTTTGAGGGATCGTTCTCTCCATCGTCCTCCCAAAAGCAAACAGCACATATGTCATAGTGGGCCCTGCTTGATAAGGTTTTATATCCGCAACAAGGGCAGGGATAAAGCCTCGGCTGGCGGCCTTTTACCCTGACTTCTTTTTTTAACTCAGCAGTTAGATATAATGCCAGGTATTGATTGGTAAAGGATTTAAAGGCATACACAACGTGTTTTCTGCCATAAAAATTTGACACCTCTTCTGTGGCTTCTTCAATTATCTCGCTCTTTTCGCTGGCGGGAAGGTTCAAAAAATGTATAAAAGAGGATAAGATAATAGCTTCTTTTCTTAACAATATCATATAGGCAGTAATTATTGGGGCTTTTTATTTCAACATCAAAAACAAATAAAGATATACCCACAAAATATCTATAAAATGCCAAAAGGTGGCGCTCATTTCCATGCGGTATAAAACCCTGTACCGAGGCTTGTTTTTTAACGAACCGGATAGGGTATACCCTAATAAAGCTACGCCGGTTATAATGTGTAAAAGATGAACGGCCACAAAAACATAAATGAACGATTGGTAGCTTTTGTGCATATCAAAATAAACTTTTTGATGAAGCAATGTACCCCAGGCAACAGCCTGCAGCAACATAAACAATAGCCCCAACGCAATCGTGAGCTTTAGGTACAAGTGGAATTTAGCATTTTGCAGGCCCTTTAAACATTTGCCGGCTACATTTAAAGTGCCACTGCTGCCGAGTATAACAACCGTACTGATGATAAACACAAAGGGCAATTGAGTGTGTATGGCATCACCTGCTGAGGTTGAAATAAGGAACACGCTGGTTAGCCCGGCAACCAGCATAAACGAAGATGTTATGGCTAGCCAAACCATAAACTTGCGGGCATTCAGGTTTTGCATATCTTTGCGGTCGTTCATGCCGAAAATTAGTGAATTCTCGCTTTAAAGTTAACAGCCGGGTTGTGTAAAAGACTTGGGCATAAGAAAATGTTTTTTAGAAAAACACCATCATCATAATGGCATCGGGATGATTACCTTAAAAGCGCTAAAACAAATTGGGTTTTAATGGGGCAGCTTACGCCGCAACAAACCATATAGGAACGTACCTGTCAACGCGCCAATAACCACAATGATAAAGGATGCATAACCGTAGCCGATATTTACAAACATGGGACCTGGGCAAGCGCCGGTAAGCGCCCAGCCAAGGCCAAATATCAGGCCGCCGATGATATAATTTGCCCTGGTTTTTTCTTTATCGGTAAATATAATGGGGTTGCCCTGCGAATCTTTGATGTGGAGCTTTTTAATAAGGTAAACGGCCAATGCGCCCAATACCACAGCGGTGCCAATAATACCATACATATGAAACGACTGGAAGCGGAACATCTCCTGGATGCGGTACCAGGACACAGCTTCAGACTTGGTCATGATGATGCCGAAGATAACGCCGGCGATAATAAATCTTAATCCTTTCATATCGATAATATCAGGGGCAATAAAAAGTGTGTCATGATAAGCCCGCCGGCAAAAAAGCCAATGACCGCTAAAAGAGAAGGAAATTGCAGGTTCGACAGGCCACTGATGGCATGCCCCGATGTACAGCCGCCCGCATACCTGGAGCCAAGGCCTACCATTAAACCACCGGATAACAGGATGACGATGTTTTTGAAAGACAGGCTATGGATCCCAAAAAGCTGTGCCGGATTTAGTTGCCCATCAAAGTTTATCCCGATGGCTTTTAGGTCGGTTACCGTAGCGGTGGCCAGCTTTAATGGCGCGTCGTTTTTTAACAGGGTGGCAGATATCAGTCCGCCTAAAACCGAGCCCACTAAAAACAGCAGGTTCCATTTTTGAGCCTGCCAGTTAAAATCAAAAAACGGAACTTTTTTACCGGCACCGGCCATGGAACAGATGGTGCGCAGGTTTGATGAAAAACCAAATGATTTTCCGAAATAAAGCAATAAAACCATGATAGCGGCAATTGCAGCCCCCGAAGTATACCAGGGCCAAGGTTGTTTGAGCAAATTAAGCATCGTTGTATATGTTTTCTTATTATAAAATCAGGGCATTGTGCTTGGGCACACATAAGCACTTACATTAAACCTGCCAGAATCTTTTATGGCTTTAAAACCTCCCTGAACATCAACCAGGTTAGTAAAGCCCCGCGCCCTCAACATCGAATTGAATATCATTGAACGATATCCCCCGGCGCAATGCACATAGTAGGTTTCATTTTTATCCAACTGGGCCATGTTGCTGTTAATGTCATCCAACGGCAGGTTTTCGGCGTCTAAAATATGTTCCGCATAGTACTCCGGTGCTTTACGCACATCAAGAATTTTTACCGGGCTATGGTTGCTTAATTTATCCGCAAGTTCATCAGCAGTTAAGGATACAATACTGTCTGTCTCGTTGCCGGCAGCTTGCCACGCAGCAATTCCGCCTTTTAAATAACCAATGGCATGGTCGTATCCCACACGGGCCAGGCGGGTAACAACCTCTTCTTCGCGCCCTTCGTCGGTAATCAGTAAAATTTGCTGGTTAATATCTGGCACCAATGCGCCAACCCAGGGGGCAAAGCTCCCATCGATGCCAATATTGATAGAGTTGGGCACAAATGCTTTTGCAAAAACCTGGGCGTCGCGGGTGTCAAGCAAAATGGCGCCGGAGGTGTTGGCCGCGGCTTCAAACGCTTCGGGGGATAATGGCTGGGTTCCCTGGCTCAGTACTTTTTCAAAGCTTTCGTAACCTTCCTTATTCATTTTAACATTTAACGGAAAATATACCGGCGGAGCGGTTAATCCGCGGGTTACTTCGGCTATAAATTCATCGCGGGTCATGTTAGGCCGCAGGGCGTAGTTATATTTCTTTTGGTTGCCCAGGGTATCGGTGGTTTCCTTGCTCATGTTTTTGCCGCAGGCAGATCCGGCACCGTGTGCGGGATAAATAATAACATCATCGGGCAATGTCAGGATACGGGTGCGCAACGAATCGAACAAGAAACCTGCCAAACCTTCTTGAGTTAGCCCTGACGCTTTTTGCGCAAGGTCGGGCCGGCCAACATCGCCGATGAATAAAGTATCGCCAGAGAACAACGCGGTTTCTTTGCCAAATTCATCGCTTAAGAGGTAACAGGCCGACTCCATGGTATGGCCGGGCGTGTGCAGCACCTTTATGGTGAGTTTGCCAACTTTAAAGGTCTCGTTATCTTTAGCTATGTGCGCTTCAAAGCCAGTTACCGCATTTGGCCCATACACAATCTGTGCGCCGGTTTCCCGTGCCAGGTCAATATGTCCCGATACAAAATCGGCATGGAAATGAGTTTCAAAAACATACTTAATGGTGGCCCCGGCCGCTTTGGCTTTAGCTATGTAAGGCTCCACCTCCCGTAATGGGTCAACAATGGCAACCTCATTTTCTGATTGGATGTAGTACGCCCCCTGGGCCAGGCATCCGGTATATATTTGTTCAATACTCATGATATTTTCTTTTACTTTAACAAAGGTGCAGTTTAGCAAGCAGATGGTAACCAACGTCACCACCCCATCAAAATTATTTAAAAAACAGTTCTTTAGCCAATATATAAATACCCATTACCAGTACAAACCAGCCAAAACCCTTTTTTAGTTTGTTGCCGTCAATCCGGCGGCTGATTAACCCGCCTGCAAATATACCGGCTATGGCTATCGCCGTTATTTTTAACAGGAATATCCAGTTGATTGCAAAATGGCCCAGGTCGCCAGTGAAGCCAATGAGCGAATTCATGGCGATGATAAGCAGCGAAGTACCAACAGCCTGTTTCATGGGCAGGCCTACTAATAAAACAAGGGTAGGTATTAGCAAAAAGCCGCCACCAGCACCTAAAAAGCCGGTTGCCAGTCCTATACCTACGCCATAAAGCAATAGTTTGGTAATGGTGAGTTTTTTATCGCCGGTGTGATGTGAATCATCTATTTTACTGCCGCTTTTGATCATGGCTGTTGCTGCAGCCACCATTAATACGGCGAAAAACACCATGGTAAGGATATTTTGGGTGAGTTGAAAGCGGCCTATTCGCAAAATGTTATGAGGTATCAGTGGTACCAGGAACTTACGCGTAATAAAAACAGTGCTGATAGATGTTAACCCAAAAAGCAGCGCTGTTTTAATATTCACCAGCCCCTTGCGGTAATTGGTAAAAACACCCACCATGCTGGTTGAACCAACAATAAATAAAGAATAGGAGGTTGCTAAAAGCGGGCTGGTACCAAAAAGGTAAACCAGCACAGGAACCGTAAGGATAGAGCCGCCGCCCCCAATAAGGCCAAGCGAAATCCCAATTAAAGCCGATGCGAGGTAAGCGAAAAACTGCATGTTTAAATAATTAACAACGCAAAAGTGCTTGTTTTACCCGCCCGCAACGGTGACTTATGTCACCCTCTAGTTTTTATTTTTTCCACTCAAGAAAATTGCGGTTCAGCACGATATCGCCCCGCTGCTCCATTTTTTTAAGCAACCGGGAAATAACCTCGCGCGACGAGTTCAGGTCGGCGGCAATCTGGCTGTGGGTTATTTTTAGTTCGCGTGTTTTTAGTTTTTGATATTGATTTTGCAGGTAATAGTATAAACGTTCGTCCATACCCTTAAAGGCGATATGGTCAATTACTATCAGCAGTTCTTCGTACCGGGAGCGGTAGGTTTCCAACACAAAATAGTACCATGTTTTGTAGCTGGTCATCATTTGGTCCATTAAGGCTAGAGGCATGGCCAAAACGGCGGTATCCTCAATGGCTTTACCCATCACCTCGCTGGTTTCCTGTTTGGCGGCGCAAATCATGGTTAGGGCACAGGCATTGCCCGGTTCCAGGTAGTACATAAAAAACTCGCCCCCATCATCGCCTTCACGGTATAGCTTTACCCGGCCGTTTAAAATCATCATGGTTGATTTGATGTATTGACCGGTGCGCAACACAACCTCGCCGGCAGGGACATGAATAACCGACGCGTTTTGAACTAAAAAGGCCTTTAATCCTGGCTCAAACTGAGGGAACAGGCGGTCTAAATAGTCCTGGATAACGGATTGATCTTTCATAAAAACGGGTAAAAACAAGAATGATGTTTAGTTTGCCAAAAGGAGCGGGGTAGGCTTAGGGATGAATAGTTGCCCATCCATCGGCCTGGCGGATAATAATTTCGCCATTGCCACTGGGCACATAGCTTATAAACGAAAAAAGCGTAGCCTTATCAATGTGCCGTTCCCTTACCGTATTGCTGCATTGCGCCAGTATCACTCCTTTTTGTAATAGTTTTTGCAGCTCGGCTTCGTATGGCCCTGCTTTATCGTAAACGGCAACACCATCAGCAAAAGCAATAAGTTCCATTTCCAGTTTGCCTTTTAGCCGGGTGTCTTCCAGGGCATTGTCCATGTTACGGAGGGTTTGTTTAATCTTCTTCGGGTCCGATTCGTCAAGGTAATAAAGCGCTTTATAATGGGCTTGACTGGCTTCGGCGCCTTTAAATTCCGATGCGGCTGTTTGGGCGAAAGCTGGTTTAATAAAAAGCAAACCGGCAAGCACGACGAGTAAGGAAAAACGGTTTTTCATGGTTATAGATTTAAAGAGGTTAATTTATACTTTTTTACGATGGAATTGCTGAATGGGGCCAAATGGCCCGTATTTATGCTGACGGGCGGTAAAGCCATCGGCATACGGCCCAAAGGGTAAATCTATGGGCTTTTGCTGTAAGTCGGGGTAATCTTTGTGTTGATCTTTGTGTGGCCGGGGTTGCGAGTTGATGAACGCTGCAACATCCCAGCATTCTTTATCGGTTAACTGCGGGCTTTGGTAGGTGGCGCCAAAAGGCATATTGGCCTTCACAAAGCCAGCCAAATTGCCTATCCTGTACATGCCCGCACCATCGTTATAACTGTCCGGCCCCCATAAGGGTGGGTAGGTATATGATTGTTTATCTACCGCCAGCAACCCCTCGCCGTTTGCACCGTGGCAACTGCGGCATTTTTGAATGAAAACAGCCTTTCCGCTTAACGGATTGGCTGCGCTATCCGTAAATTTTAAACGTGGTGTAGTACTACCGAATAGCACCTTTCCCTTTTTTGCATTTTTGCCCAACCATTGCATGTAAGCCATTATTGCCTTAATTTCTTTAGTACCGGCATCGGGCATGGTGCCATTCAGGCTGCGCTCAAAACACTCCGAAATTCGCACAGATGCCGATATAACCACGCCGCTACGGGTGCTTTTTTTAGGATAGGATGCCGTAAACCCGGCGAAGTTGTTGGCAAATAACCGGGTGCCCGCATCCAGGTGACAGTTTTGACAGTTCATGCCGTTACTGATGTGGGCAACGGACCCATTGGGGCCAAAATATAAGGCCGTTGAAGTAATTAACATTCGGCCATACCTTATCAAATCGCCCTTTTTACCTGCAGGTATATTTTGTGTTTGCGGCGGTAGCCCGGCACCAGCAATATCTTCCTGTTTTTGGCCGGCTTTGAGAGATGTATCAACTGCCACGTCTTTATAATCACCCTTTTTTTCCGGCCTGTTGCATGCGGAAACAAGCGATACTATAACAGCGACAACCAGTAATAATGAAACCGATATTAGGTCACGCGAAACTTTAGTCATGGCTTTTATAGTTTTTATATCGATGTTCATATGTGCGTCGGCGCAAAGCTGCACAATTTACCAAAACATCTTGGTGATTTAAGTCACCAAAAGCCGGGGTGGTGCTAACACAGAAACGGGATGGGATAAAGCTCAAATGGTAAGCTTAAGCGCCAAACGGCTAATAGTGTATCCTACTTAATTTCTACCACGCCCGCAGCCACGGCCGGAAACCTGGAAAACACGGCGGCATCGTGCCCTGGCACAATGAACCTTATATTAGTAACCATAGTTTTCATTCTTTGCATCGCTTTTACATAGCCTGCCGGGTCGAGCGTTCCCCCATCTGCGGGCGGCACCAAATGGTCGAGGCTGTAGTATATCCAGATATTGTCGGATGCCAGTACAATCCTGTTATTTCCTGTATTTACCAATACGTATTCTGAATTAAAGGTATGTCTTGATCCGGTGAATACTTTTATGCCAGGGATAATTTCCTTGTTGTCGCCATCTACCAGCGTCACCTTCCCGGCTAAATTTAAATCAACCATCATCCGTACGTCTCTTTTGTTAAATCCACCGCTACCTTCGCCTTTTTGCCAGGCCGCCCCCACAAAATAATTAAAATCATCTTTTTGGATCCAAACATGGGCATTGGGAAACAATCCCACACCATCTATATGGTCCCAGTGTGGGTGAGACATGATAACGTCTGTGATATCGCCTGCTTTTAAACCCAGTTTATATAGTGCGCTATCGGGCCGGATGTAATTAATTACTTTAAACTCTTTGGCATCTTCAATATCACTTAAAAAGCCCGCATCAACCAGTATGTTGCGGCCATTGCCTTTGATAAGCCATACCATAAAATTGAATTTCAGGCTATCGGTGGCCGGTGCCCCCTTGGCCCAGTCGGCAGCTGTAAAGGGGTAGGCCGAGCCAGCAAATTTAATGGCATAAACTTTATAAACCGGGGTTTGTGCACGGGCGCCAAGCACGCCCGACAATACTACCAGGGAGAGCAGGAAAAGCTTTTTCATCCCGTAAAGATAGGCCGTAAAACCAGAAGTTAAAAGCAGGGACAGATAATAGTAAGAAGGAGAAAACAAGAAATTGTCCCTACAAATTATTTTCATTTTTTTCTTGCATATCAAACATTAATCGTAATATTGCAATATATATGGGCTTAACAAAAACAGAAATATTTACTGACGAGCAAAACAGGCTGGCTGTTATGCTTAAGGCGATGGCTCATCCCGCACGCATAGCTATTTTGCAACAAATACTTAAAGCTAATGCCTGTATTTGCGGCGACCTGGCCGACGAACTGGGCCTGGCGCAGCCTACCATTTCGCAACATTTAAAGGAGTTAAAAATGGCCGGGTTGATACAGGGAACCATTGAAGGTGTAAGCGTTTGCTATTGCATTAATCCAGTAGTATGGAATATGCTTAGCAACGAATTAAAGGACTTTTTTGCGGCTTACGAAGCCCCTAAGTGCTGCTAAAAAAATTTGACCAAATCAATCGCAATATTGCAATAATAAAATTAAAGATTATGAATAAGATAGAAACCATCAGCTGGAAAGTGTTTAAGGATACGTTGTTACAACACCCCGATTTAACCCTGCAGTTTCAATATGCAGAAAACCAATGGGTGAACGCGGCTTACCATATCACCGAAATAAAACAGGCGCCCATCACATCGGTAGATTGCGGCGGTGTAATGAATGCCTGGACAGAAATTATTGTACAACTATGGGAGCCCGAAGGCCAACAGCAGGATAGGGCGATGGCCGTTGGCAAGGCCCTGTCAATTGTTAACCTGGTAGAAAAAGCGTTGCCTTTAAACCCTAACGGCATCGTGAAAATTGAATTTGGCAACTCCGAATTTGATACCCGCCAAATGCTGCCGAAAACGTTATTGATAGATGGTGATAACCTGGTTGTTGACTTAAGGCCAGACGCCGTACAGTGCAAAGCTATAGAAAGAGGCGGTAGCTGCGGCACCAATGATAAAGGAGAAGAATGCTGCGCACCAGCAGCAAAACCTAAAATTCAATTGAAAAACCTGGTTACCGACGCTGCCTGTTGCACCCCGGGTTCCGGCTGTTGCTAATTGAACTAAAGGCACAAAGCGGAAATACTGGTCGATACGAATACTTAGCTAATAAGCCATGCAAATAGAAAAAGCAGAAAACTACAGGGCAAAAGCGATTGTCCTGCTGGCAAATGAAAAACTCCCTACCGATGACTTGCCGCAAACACTTGAAAATTTTGTGGTAGCCAAACAGGGCGAAGAGGTAATAGGCATTGCCGGCATCGAGATTTATGATAGCTACGGCTTGCTGCGCTCTGTTGCGGTATCTGCGGCAGAGCGTGGTAAGGGTATAGCTAACCGGTTGCTTGACAATGTAGAAAAGCTTGCCGCCGCCCAATCGCTGCAGGCAATCTTTTTACTTACCGAAACTGCCCCCGAATATTTTAGCAAAAAAGGCTATCAAAAGATTACCCGGGCCGAGGTGCCGGCCGAAGTTCTGCAATCAACGGAGTTTAGCCATGTGTGTCCGCAATCGGCTATTGTTATGAAAAAAATATTATAAAAAGCATGAAAAACATTTTAGTATTATGTACCGGCAATAGCTGCCGCAGCCAGCTGGCCGAAGGTTACCTTCGTTTTTTTGCCGGCGATAAAGCCAACATTTACAGCGCGGGGATAGAAACCCACGGAGTAAACCCCAAGGCTATACAGGTAATGGCCGAAGACCATATCGATATTTCAAAACACACCTCAAACCACGTGGATGAGTATATTAACATCCCGTTTGATTACGTGATAACCGTTTGCGATAACGCCAACGAGGCCTGCCCGTTTTTTCCGGGTAATGTACAGCGCTTTCACCATAACTTTCCCGATCCGGCAAAAGCCAAAGGTACACCAGAGGAGATATTGAATGAATTCAGGGCTGTTAGGGACATCATCAAAGCCTATGCGGCCAACTTTGTAAAACAGCATGTCGGGTAAAACCGGCGCCCTCGCTTTTTAATATCCATTACAGTAAAATCAATATGTCAGCAAATAACTGCGCCCCAGTGGCCGAACGTAAAAAATTAGGTTTCCTTGATCGTTACCTTACCCTGTGGATCTTCCTGGCAATGGCCATCGGGGTTGGCGTGGGGTATTTTATCCCATCGTCGTCGGGCTTTATCAACTCGTTTTCCAGCGGGACAACTAATATTCCTTTAGCTATAGGGTTAATCCTGATGATATACCCGCCGCTTGCTAAAGTGAAGTACGAAAACATGGGCGAGGTATTTAAGGATACCAAAGTATTAAGCGCATCCTTAATTTTAAACTGGATAGTGGGCCCTATCCTAATGTTTGTTTTAGCCATAACCTTACTGCGCGATCATCCTGCTTATATGGTTGGGCTAATCCTGATAGGCCTGGCCCGCTGTATTGCCATGGTAGTAGTTTGGAACGAACTTGCTGAGGGCAACCGCGAATACGCAGCCGGGCTTATAGCGCTGAACAGCATTTTCCAGGTATTACTGTATAGCGTTTATGCCTATGTGTTTATTACCGTATTACCGCCGCTATTTGGCCTCAAAGGCTTAGCTGTAAATATTACCATTGCCGAAATTGCCAAAAGCGTGGGCATTTATTTAGGTATTCCCTTTGCCGCCGGCATCATCAGCCGTTATACACTTATCAAAATGAAAGGCGAGGCCTGGTTTCAAACCAAATACGTACCCTTTATATCGCCGATAACACTGGTAGCCTTGTTGTTTACCATTGTGGTGATGTTTAGCCTGAAAGGGAACCTTATTGTTCAAATTCCTTTTGATGTTATCCGCATAGCTATACCGTTGGTTATTTACTTTACCATTATGTTTGTGCTGAGCTTTTTTATCGGCAAATCATTTGGCGCCGATTACTCGCGCAGCACATCTATCGCCTTCACAGCTACAGGCAATAATTTTGAATTAGCTATAGCTGTTGCGATAGGCGTTTTCGGTATTAACTCGGGCGAAGCATTTGCCGGGGTTATTGGTCCGCTGGTTGAGGTACCCGCGCTTATTGCCCTGGTTAACCTGGCCTTTTATTTCCGCAAAAAATATTATACCGCAAAAGTATCCGTACAATAATGAAAATCGCGCTTTTTTCAGATGTTCACGCCAACCTGCCTGCGTTTGATGCCATGCTGAACGATTTGAACAGCCGCCAGGTTGATGCTGTTTACTGCCTGGGCGATTTGGTGGGATACAACGTTTGGCCCAATGAGGTAATTGCCCAAATACGTAAACGCGGCATCGCAACGCTTGCCGGCAACCACGATCTGAAACCGAAAAAAATGGTTACAACATCACAAAGTTTAACTGAACCGGGGAAAAGCCACGCCTATCATTTGATTAATGATGAGAACCGCAAATACCTTGCAACGCTTCCGGCACACATTAGGCTTGAATTTAAGCCGACTGATGAGCCGCTAGATGTGGTGCTGGCCCATGGCAGCACCCGCAGTGTCGACGAATACGTTTTGGAAGATTTGGACGAGACTTACGTGCTAGCAATGATGGAGGAAGCCAATGCCGATATATTGTGTGTTGGCCATTCGCATAAGCCCTACCATCGTGTTATTAAAACAGGCGGTCAAAAATTCAAACACGTTATCAACATTGGTTCGGTGGGCAAACCAAAAGATGGCAACCCCCACGCCTGCTATGTCATATTAAGCCTGAACGAAAATAGTAGCATCAGCAACAATAACAGCATCTACACGGAATTTATCCGGGTTTCGTACGATGTCGAGAAAGCAGCAGCCGCGATAGAAAAAAGCCCCCTGCCGGATGAATTTGCAGATAGACTGAGAAAAGCTTATTGATGCGCTGATATGTTCAATGCTTCTTCGTATTCATTGTAAACCAATTCGAGGATTTGCTGTAAGCGATACCCTCTCCTAATATTATCAAGCTTCGGCGAGCTATGCCCCGAAACGCTACTCATCGATATAAAAGGCCTGTTCGCCGATATTTGCTGTTTTACGAATTCACTTTGGCCTATTTTCACTGCTGAAAATTAAAACGGCTAATTAACACTGCATGAATAAACTAATACTATAATCCCATGGGGAGGTTTGCGTTGGCAAATCATCACACTCTCGTCGTTCTTTACCAGTTTCTTCATACTTGTTAAGAAGATACTTTCAGTTAATAGTTAATTAATCAGCGCCTGCTCAGAGTGCGGCGCTTTTTATTTCTCTCTCCACTCAAACAGGGGATGTTAGCGCTTTCGCCATGAAAAGCCTGCTCCAATCCGCAGACACTCAATAACCGACTTACTTTAATAGGTACATCATCAACATAACAGATGATACATGTTTAAGGCAAACCCTGAGGTGCTTTAGGGCAACCGTAATCTGGTTTTCTACGGTACGTTTTGATATACCCAACTGGCCGGCAATTTCCTGGTTCGAGAGTTGTCTTACCCGGCTTAAGTAAAATATTTCCTGGCAGCGCCTGGGTAGTTGTACCAGGTATTGGTCCAGCTCTTGCTGAAACTCCTGTATCATAATATGACTCTCGCCCGCGTTGCTATCCAGTGGCTCGCTTATATCCAATCCTTCGGGTACTAAAATAACGGGCGATTTTGCCGATCGCATCCGGTTATAAACCTGGTACCTGGTGGCAGTAAGCAAAAAGCCTGGGAATGATTCGATCTCGAGCACGTCCCTGCGGTTCCAGATATTCAGGAAAACATCGTGAACAATTTCTTCGCTTACCTCATGATCTTTAATGTAAACCTGCGCGGTTTTGTAAAGCCTTACCCAGTACCGGTCAAAAAGAGCGGTAAAAGCGGCTTCGTCATTACGGCGGATAGCAGCCCAAAGTTCAGCGTCGCTAAGCGTGGAGTTAAGCATAATTGGTTGGGTAAAAGTATGAAAAGCAGGCAAATAATGTCGAGGTTTCACCTGTTGCAAAATAAAAGTTACAAAAGTATGTGTGTGATTAAATGTTATCTACACATATAATGTATAAACCTGTAATATACATTCCTGATGATAACCAAAGATGAGTTTGTGGTTTTGTACCAAAAGTACATGAACGGGCAATGCAGCCCCATGGAAAAGGAGCTGCTTGACGCCTACAGCGACGAAATGAAATTGCTGGACGACACCTGGGCCGATGATTTGGTTAATAAAAATGACGCCCGCGACCGGATTTGGCAAAAATTAAGCGATAGCCGCAAAGTGGTTGAAATGGCACCGCGCAAAAACACCCGCTACCGCTGGATGGCCGCTGCCGCTGTTTTACTGCTTACTCTGCTTGCCAGCTTATTTTACATGAAAAATGAAAAGCCAGAACACCACGCATCTGCGATGGTAACCAAAGGGAACCCCAAGCCAATAGTGCCGGGTGGCAACAAAGCCTATCTTACCCTGGCCAATGGCACCAATATTATTCTTGATGATGCTAAAAACGGTGAGATTACAGCAAAAACCGGCGTTAAAGTAAGCAAAACCGGTAACGGCATGCTGGTTTATCACTTTGAAAATAAGGCAGGCGAGACAGCTGTAAATGCAGCCCCAGAGTTTAACACCATAACCACGCCACGGGGCGGGCAATACAAAGTTGAACTGGTAGATGGCACCAAAGTGTGGTTAAATGCAGCATCGTCAATAAAGTTTCCGCAGGCTTTTACAGGTGCCGACAGGGAGGTTGAATTAACAGGCGAAGCTTATTTTGAGGTGGCAAAAAACAAGGCAAAGCCTTTCATAGTAAAAGCCAATGGCACACAGGTGCAGGTATTGGGTACCCACTTTAATGTAAATGCCTACAGCGATAATGCCAATATAACCACAACGCTGATAGAAGGATCGGTAAGAATGTCGAACGCCGGCTCGGCGGTTATGCTTTCACCCGGGCAACAAGGAACGACAACCGAAAAAGGAGCAGCCATTAAAGTTAGCCGGGCTGATACCGAAGAAAACCTGGCTTGGATAAAAGGCTTTTTTGTGTTTCATGACGAAAGCATAGTAAACATTATGAAGCAGGTAAGCCGCTGGTATGATGTGGATGTGGAGTACCGGGACGATGTACAACAGAACGAATTTGGAGGTACCATATCCCGGTACAAAAACATAACCGAACTTTTAAATAACATGCAATTAACCAGGACCATTCACTATAAAATTGAGGGAAGGAGGGTAATCATTATGAAGTAGTTGTATCTGCCAATAATGTTAACCTGTATATAATAACCAGGAGCGTTCGTACCGCCCCTGGTATTAAGCTGTGAAGCTGCCAGGTAAAAACCAATGATCATTTTTCTCATAACCAATTATTTAACCTAACATTCAAATGTATAAAATTTTCGCTGCAATTAGATGCAGGGAACTCCCCCGCGTCCAATCTAAATTATTTCTGATTATGAAATTGTCGGTCTTTTTATGTTTGATTTCTATACTGCAGGTTGGTGCCGCCACTACCTATGCACAAAAAATCAGCATGAACAAAAGCAATGCTTCGCTATCCGAAGCATTAAAGGAAATTCACAGGCAAACCGGCTTTAGCGTGCTGTACAATGCCAAAATGCTAAAAAAGGCAGTACCTGTAAATGTAAACCTGCAAAACGCCGACCTGGAAGATGCCTTAAAAAAATGTTTCCAGGACCAGCCATTTACTTACATAATCAATAATACCACTATTGTGGTAACACCAAAAACCGAAGAAAATAAACCCGTGGCAGCAATTACCATTACCGGCCAGGTTAAAGATAATAAGGGCCTGCCCTTACCCGGTGTTACCATTAAAATAAAGGGATCTGACGTTGGCACCCAAACCGGAATTGATGGTAATTACAACGTAAGCGTGCCCGATAGCAAAGCCGTATTGGTATTTAGTTTTATTGGTTTTGTTACCCAGGAAATTCCCGTTGGCAGCCAATCAAAAATTGATGTGGTATTAAAAGAACAAACATCGGCGCTTAATGAGGTTGTGGTTGTGGGCTATGGTACGCAAAAAAAGGTAAACCTGACCGGCGCGGTTTCGTCTGTTAGCGGCGAAACGCTGAACAAGCGCCCGGTTGTTAATCCTGCCTCTATGCTGGAAGGCCTGGCGCCTGGTGTGCAGATTAATACCGGCTCGGGCGAACCCGGTAACGAGAACGTATCTATCCGCATCCGCGGTAACGGAACATTCAGCGGCGCGGGCTCAGACCCGCTAATATTGATTGATGGTGTTCCGGGGAATTTCAGCGATCTTAACCCTACCGATATTGATAATGTATCCGTTCTTAAAGATGCGGCCTCTGCCTCCATATATGGTTCAAGGGCGGCAAATGGTGTAGTACTGGTTACTACAAAACAAGGGAAAGCCGGGCAACTGTCCGTTACCTATGACGGTAACGTGGGTATTTATAAACCCACTAAAATGTTTAAACTCATCACCAATTCGGCACAGTATATGGAGCTTTTTAATGAGGCCCATATCAACAGTGGAATTACCGATCCGGGCTCTCTTTATCCGCAGGATCAGATAGACCTGTACCGCAACAGCACAGACAAGCTGCATTATCCTAATACCGACTGGTTAAGCCTGATATTTAAAACGGCGCCTACCCAAAACCACAATGTTACCTTTAGCGGCGGTACCGATAAAACAACCTACAATGTGTCATTAGGTTATATCGACCAGAATGGTATCATGAAGGGTTTTAACTATAAAAGATACAATGCCCGCATAAACTTAACCTCCAGGGTTAACGATCATATAAAATTCGGGACAAACGTACTGTTAAAATCGGGTACAAGAGATGCTGTGGCAGGTAATCCTTCATCAGCCAGCCAATGGGATGGTTCTTCCATGGACCTTTTCCTTTCGGCCATGTCGCAAGCACCTACTTACGGGCCATATTTAACTGACGGCAGCGGACGCTATACCTATAAAGCCTATGATTTTGAATACAACAACAAAAACCCTGTTGCCGAACTGGACAAAAACTTTACACGTGTAACAAATGATTATGCAGTAAATGCCCAGGGATGGTTCGAAGTACAATTTAACAAAGACTTTTCCTGGTACACCAAAGGTTCTGTAAACATGAATATGGATAAGTACAAGGACTATAAATCGACCATAGACGAGTACAATTTTAAAACCAACCAATTACAAACATCGCTGGATCTGGGGCGTGGCTTAACCGATCAGGATGAGCAAACCGTATACACAAACCTTTATAGCTACTTAAACTATAATCATGATTTTCATGGTCATAACATTAAGGCACAATTTGGCTACAGCATTGAGCAAAGCAAGTATCAATATTTGCAAGGTTACCGGAAAAACTTCTCGAGCGATCAGCTTCAGGAAGTAAACGCGGGCGGCGCGGATATACAAAGCGCCTACGGTACATCAAATCAATGGGCTTTAATGTCATATTTCGGCCGTTTGAATTATGATTATAAAGGTCGGTATTTATTAGAGGCTAATATTCGCGATGATGGCAGTTCAAGATTTCCCGATGCCAATAAATGGGCCATATTTCCATCATTTTCTGCCGGCTGGCGCGCTACAGAAGAGCCGTTTGTAAAAGCGCTAAATTTAACCTGGCTGGATAACTTTAAATTAAGAGGGTCGTGGGGCCAGCTGGGCAATCAAAACATTGGTAACTATCCTTTTCAGGCACTGCTTAATTTAACCGGAGCCTACTCTTTTGATAGCTCAACTTTAACAACCGGTGTAGCCCAACAGGCATTAAATAACCCATCTATTAAATGGGAAACAACCACCATGACAGATGTGGGTTTGGATGTAACTATTTTCAGGAATTTCAACTTAACAGCCGATTGGTACAATAAAACGACATCTAACATTTTAAGGTACTCTCAGGTAACGGGTGTTGTGGGCTTAAGTCCGCCAATAATTAACGATGGTATTGTTAACAACCGTGGTGTAGAGCTTGGCATTGCTTATAATAACGTGATACGCGATGGTGCTTTAAACGGCTTTGCATACAACGTAGGCGTTAATCTTGATCATAACACCAATAAGCTGGTGCAATTTGGCCAAACAGAAATTGGCGGTTACACCATTAACCAAAACGGCCAGCCCTGGAATTCATTTTATATGCTGCAGGTGGTGGGTATATTTCAAACAGCGGCAGAAGTTGCCAGCTCGCCCAAACAGTATAATGATAACACCTTACCCGGCGACTTAAAATATAAAGATGTAAATGGCGACGGCAAAATTGACCAGAATGACCGCACCATCATAGGCGGTGTTTACCCTAAATTAAATTATTCGTTTAACTTATCGGCCAGCTTTAAAGGCTTTGACCTGACGGCTATGATGCAGGGCGTTTATGGCGATAAATCATACGTATCTGGCTGGGGAACCTTGCCTTTTGTACAAGGTACTGCCCCAACAACAGATTGGATAAACCGCTGGACCCCCGCAAATCCTTCAACCACTATGCCGCGGATATATTGGGGACAAGGTGCGCCGGATAAAATTACCCGCCCATCAACTTTCTTTTTACAGGATGCATCGTACTTAAGGCTTAAAAATTTAGTGTTTGGCTATACACTCCCGGCTAAGATGACCAAAAGTATAGGCATCAACAGGGTAAGACTTTACTTTGCCGGCGACAATTTATTTACCATAACCAAATTCAAAGGTCTTGATCCTGAACGTTATGGCAGCGGCGACTTAGTACAGTACCCGCAAAATAAAATATACTCTTTTGGTGTAAATGTCACTTTTTAATTAGCCCCACATGAAAAATCGTATTATAATAACAACCATATTAATAACATCCCTGTTTTTAGGAGCATGTAAAAAAACGCTGGAGTTAAATCCTTTGGATCAGATAGCCACCGCCACATTTTATAAATCTAAAGGCGATTTTGACCAGGCCCTTGCCGCGGTTTACGCCGCGCTGCAACCAGAAGAGTTTGCCGTTGGCATGGGTTTCAGAGATTGCTTTACCGATAATGGCTATAACCAGTTTAATTCGGGGAGCTCAAAGGATTTTGTTCAGGGGAACTTTAATCCCACTACAGGGGGCTATGAAACAGCCATCTATAACGATAGTTATACGGGTATTGCCAGGGTAAATTTGTTCCTGCAAAATTTGGGCAACTACAACGGCTCTGATATCTCTGACGCCCAGCGAAAAGTGTATGAAGGCGAGGTAAGGTTTATCAGGGCGTTTTTCTATTTTCAATTATATAGTATTTATGGTGATGTGCCCTTGGTTTTACAGCCACTTGATCTGTCTACCCAAAAACAGCCCAAAGTACCTGCCCCCCAGGTGCTGACCCAGATAACAACCGATCTGGACTATAGTATTGCCAATTTAAGCACCAGTGCGTATTATGCCAATGGAGGGCACGCGGCTGCTTCATCGGCAAAGGCGTTAAAAGCACGGGTACTGTTATTTGCTGCTTATGGCAAAACCGGAACGCCAGATCCTGCGGTTTTAACCCAGGTAAGGGATATTTGCCTTGATTTGATGGGACAATATAAACTGAGCACAAATTTTGAAGATGTATTCAGAGACGCCACACAAAAAAACAATACCGAGATTATTTTCTCTGTTAATTTTTTGTCGCCTAATAATACTGCTCCCTGGGATTTGTATTACGGAGACTACGATGCCTGCGCCCCGCTGCAAAACATGGTTGACGCTTTTGAATGTACCGATGGTTTGCCATATGGCACATCGCCGCTTACCGATACAAAAAACCAGTTCAATAACCGCGACCCAAGGCTACGTAAAACGGTATATGCCGATTCTGTTTATTTTGGACCAGGGAAAGTGTACCATCCTTCAAATCAGCGCCCGACCGGTTATGGTACCATTAAGTTTTTGGAACCTAATAATATGCCGTATGGTTTTTCTACCCTTAGCCAGCAGGATGCTGTTATACTGCGCTTAGCCGAAGTAATGCTGATGTATGCCGAGGCGCAGAACGAAGTAGTAGGCCCCGATGCAAGTGTTTATAAAGCAATGGCCGATTTGAGGGGGCGTGTAGGGATGCCTCCGTATCCGGCCGGGTACACCCAGGCGCAAATGCGGGAAAGGATAAGACATGAGCGGAGAATTGAGCTTGCGTTTGAAGGCCTTCGTCATTACGATTTGTTGAGGTGGCATATTGCAGGCGATGTTTTAAATAATGTTAAAACATCCCTGATTATTTATCACTTTGAAGATAAGTTTTACAAATGGCCGCTGCCGCAAACAGAAATTGATAAAAGTGGCGGCGTATTGGTCCAAAACCCTGATTATAAATAGTCAGCTTTAATTTTTTTATTTTAGATGATTGCAAAGCGGCGGGTAAGTTTCCTGCCGCTTTGTTTTTGTCAACTCCTCTATTATTTCCCCGGGGTACGACTCACTTTAAACTACAAATGTTGCGGGCTATTATTTTCAATTGTAAAAAGGTAATAGCATTAGAAACATATACACAACCATAATGTTAAAGTATTTAAAGAAATGAGTAATTTGTGATCGCCAAACAAACTAAACAACCTGGTTATGAATTCACGCCGCGACTTTTTACAAAAAATTGGGCTATCGGCCCTGGCTTTGCACCTTGCACCCATTTCGGGATGGGCAAATGGTGCAGATCATCATAACGAAGCCTATGACGGGCCGGTACTGCGCGTGGCCATTATGGGCCTTGGCAGTTACGGAACCCGCGTTGCTGAAGCCATGCAAGCATGTACCAAGGCCAAACTGGTTGGTGTAATTAGCGGCACGCCATCAAAAGTTAAAGAGTGGCAAAGTAAGTATGGGATACCCGAAAAGAACTGTTACAATTACGAAAACTTTGATAACATAAAAAGCAACCCCGATATAGATGCTGTTTATGTAATAACACCAAATGGATTGCATCATGACCAGGTAATACGTGTGGCCAAAGCCGGTAAGCATGCTATTTGCGAAAAGCCAATGGCCGTTAATGCCCGCGAAGGGCAGGAGATGGTTGATGCCTGTAAAAAAGCAAACGTGAAATTACTTGTAGGCTACCGGATGCATTTTGAGCCCAAAACACTGGAGGTTATCAGGATGAGAAAAGCCGGTGAGTTTGGAAAAATTCTTTTCTTCCAGGGGCTATGCGGATTTACCATAGGCGACCCTACGCAATGGCGGTTAAACAAACAACTATCAGGCGGGGGATCTATAATGGACATTGGTATTTATGCCATCAATGGTTCGCGGTATATGACCGGCGAAGACCCGGTTTGGGTTACGGCGCAGGAAACTAAAACCGATCATGTAAAATTTAAGGAGGGCGTTGATGAAACTATTCAATTTCAGCTTGGTTTCCCAAGTGGGGCTGTTGCGTCCTGCTTATCAACCTACTCCATGAACAACCTCGACCGTTTTTTCCTGAACGGAGAAAAGGGATTTGCCGAGTTATTGCCATCTACCGGTTACGGGCCTATTATGGGGCATACCCATAAAGGCGAACTGACCCAGCCCGTTACCGTTCATCAAACAGTGCAGATGGACCAAATGGCTGGCATTATTTTCGAAAACAAACAACCCGTTGTACCAATAGACGGCGAAGAAGCGGTAAAAGACCTGAAGATAATTGACGCGATTTACCTGGCGGCTACAACAGGAACAAAAGTTAATATTAAGCTTTAACGCGTTGCTCATAAATATCATGCTTGTATTTTAAAGGGCTTCGGCTTTATTTCAAAGGGCTCCCGTGAACCCCGATCTATAAATAACGATAGCCGGGCAACACAGCAGGCGGGAATTTATTTACCCAATAGTTAAACTTTATCCCGGTATCCACACATTCCATCAACAAATTCAGCTTAAAAACGGGCATATTTAAATTGGTTCGCTTTTTGAATTTAAGGTCAACATGTATGATTTTAACCTTGCTTGTGTAATTGATGACGACAGTATTGCCCGCCTGATGTCGGAGATTATGATCTTCAATTATAAGATAGCAAAAAAAACCGTCACCTTCGAAAACGGGAAAGCAGCGCTCGACTACTTTAAGTTGTTTAAAGATAAACCCGATATGTTACCCGAGCTTATCTTGCTGGATATTAATATGCCTATACTTAATGGATGGGGATTTATTGAACGTTTTGCCCGGCTGGCACCGGATCTGTCCAGGAAAGTTGTAATTTATTTAGTGAGCGCATCTATAGACCCACATGATCACCAGCGGGCAACCGATCTTGAATTGGTTTCGGGGTTTATTATTAAACCGGTTAACAAAACAGCGTTAGAACAGGTTGTTAAAGCGGCAATGGCCGATAAGTTGCCCGTTTACATCAGCAAATAATACTTTACAACAGGTACATGAGGCCGGGTTGTAGCCGGTTTGTATGTTTATGTTTTCACATCTCTTCCAATTCCAGGGTTTTTAGCTGAATGCGCAGTTTTTATTCGGCTGGACTATTATTCCCGGCAATCACCTTAAAACGTAAGGCGCCTGGCCACGACGCGGCTGAAAGTTCTGGCGTCGAATAAATGGTGGTATCCGTAGAAGATAAAAGTAACCTGGTCTAAAATATTATTAGGACCGGTTTGTAATAGACAGCTTTGGTCAATAAAAAAGCAATGTCATGAAAAAACAAACCAATGCCTTAAAAAAAGGCTTTTTATTAATCGCGTTGGCCTTTGGTACAATGCCGGCCTTTTCACAATCCAAGCTACTTGTGGGTACATGGCGCCTGACCGCGGCCGACAAGATACTTGCTGACGGTACCCGGCAGTCCGACTATGGCCCCAATCCCCACGGCATCGCCATTTTTACTGCCGACGGGCATTATGTGGTAGAAATATTTAGGTCGGACCGGACTAAATTCGCCTCGGGCGACCGGGCGAAAGGTACTCCGGAAGAGTACCAGGCGGCCCTTCTAAGTGCCAGCTGCCATTTTGGAACTTACTCCGTCGACCCGGTGAAAAGCACCATCACTTTCCATACCGACCGGGCTTCTTTCCCCAACTGGGACGAAACAACCCGCGTAAGCAGCTTTTCCCTTGAAGGCGATAAGCTAACCTGGCATGTGCCGCCCCGTCCCGATGGCGTTATCCCGGTATCCGTTTTCAACCGGGTGCCATAACGGGCGGGCAAGCTGCGCAATACTTATTGTGGTGCAATTTCAATCAGCATAATGATGGCGTTATTTGATAGCGCTTCCATCCCAGCCTGTTCCAAATCCCATAAAACCAGCCCGTCCCTGGCGTGCATCAGGCGGTACTGAACTTCAAACGCACCCTCAATAACGTAGGCAAACAGGGCGTTTCCCGGTTTGCTTACGCGGAGAGTGGTTTCGGCGCGGCCATCAAACTGGCCCATGTAACCAATGGTGTTTCCAAGCCTGAAAATTTCGGTCAGTTGGCTCCGGTTTGCAGGTAAATCGAAACTGAAATCCTGGTTTGCCGGGGTTTTTATTTTGATCCAGAGTTGCAAAAAATTAACCAGGTCTGTTTCTTTTTTGTACGGATTATTAACCTGGAACCCCGAACCGGGCGGAAGTGCCAATAGCTGTACCATTCCAGGTTCTATCAAGGAGTGGTCGCCGTTATGGTCCCGGCACCCTATGGCGCCAATAACCGGGATGAGCAAAACGGCCGTGTGTTCTTTTACACTCATCCTGATGCTTTCTTCTGCGGCTAGCGTATCGTCATTTAAAACATATAAGTTGCTGAACGGCTGCTTATGGCCGTTATAATAATTGCCGAAATTGAAAGTGTGATAACTGCGGTACCAATCATGCTGGGTTAGTCCGCGTTCGTCTGATAAAAACATCTTGCCTTTGGATTGCGGGATCATATGGCTTTGGTGCTAAGTTAAATGGCTGATTAAGAAATAGGTTTTTGCAGGTGTTGGTAAATAGCCGCCGGGGCGATTGCACGAATCATGCAATCGCCTTTTTTAGGGCTTACAAACAGGTAGTCGGTTTTAATATTTACCGGTAATCAGGCGGCAACGCCTATGCTTATGGTAAGCACGTAGCCGGCCGAAACGCTGCCCGTAACGGTTGATAACTCGGTGGCAAGCGAATCGCTGAAAACCATATCCGCAGTGTTTGCCGTATCCTGAACCCCGCGTGCCTTGTAGTCAGTTGCGGTGGTATAAACGGTATTGCAAACATCTGTAGGGAAAGCAATCTGCGTGATAAGCAACGACGTGCCCGACGAGTTATATACGTGCACGTGGATGTGCGGAGCCCGCGGAGAGTACCAGCCCGGAAAAATACTGGTAAACGTAACCAGGCCATTACTATCGGTGGTTTGCCGTCCGCGCAAAAAATGCGACGATGTATAATCAATAGTGGCATAGCCGCCGCCGGGGGTATCGGTATATTCAGAGTAGTAGCCCAGCGAGGTACAATGCCATATGTCTACCAGGGCACCCGTTAATGCCGCGCAACTACTGTTGGTATTGGTAAACGTGAGTTTAATAGTTAACGGTACCCCCGACTGCCCATCAACAATATTGCTCCTGACGTAACTTGATGGCGTAATGGTAGGGTAGGGCCCGGCAGTTTCTGAAGCCCCGGTAGTACAGGTCCCGCTTGTGGTTGTGGTAGTGGTTGTTGTGCTGGTTGTTGAAGTGCTTGTGCTTTCCTTTTTGCACGAATTGGCAAGGGACGCAATAGCGGCAAAGCCTAATGCCGCAAGCCCGCTGGTTAAAAAAGTTTTTCTTTCCATGATATGGTAATTGTTTGAGCGTGATTATTAGCTGAAAGTATCCATATACAAGCTTCCGGGCTAAAATGTATCGCCCAATTGTAGATATCTGTCGATGAAGCGTTGAAAACAGGGAGAGGGCATAGCGTGGCCGTAAAAAATTAGCTTAATGCCCCGAAAAAATTAGGAGAAAAGACCGCGGGGACAACTATAGCAATGGCCACAATTTTGACAAAGGCGAAGGACGATACGAAGTTTTAAACCTTCGTATCGTTGCGGTGTTTATAACTTAAACAGGCTCACAAACTATCGAACGCCTCACTTTACCCTGTGTGGCGAATTAAGTATAGTTGCAATTGGTATATCAATTAATATACTGACATTAAAGACGTTTCTGGGGTCAATCACTTTAAAAGTATTATCGCTTGCCGAAAAGAATAATTTAGGTGTCCGCCTCCAGCCAAATCCAACTGCTATCGGCCATTTGGGTATATCATAAAATAATTGTGCCGATGGCGATATAATGCTTTCCAGCCGTACATCCTGCTTAAGCTTACTGGTGCTATCCGCTTTTAAATTATAGGATGCCAGGCTGCCCACATCAATTACCGAAGCGAAAAGAGTGAAGGCGCCGCTATTACCTTTACATAGGCCTAAAGTGGCCGAAAAGCCAATCGGCGCATAAATGCCATTTGCAAAAAGATACTTAGATTGCAGGCTCACCTTGTCGTAATCAAACGCGTACCCAATATAACCATTCAATGATATATTGAACGCCGATTTTTGCTTGATGGAGTAACTGCCTACGGGTAAAGCTGCAGCTTCAATGGCATTTTCAACCTCATCGCTTGTTTTAGCAGTGGCCACGGCAGCCATAAAGCTGGTGTATTTTATAAACTGGTTTTGTTTGGTTTTGTCAATCCCGCCCGAGTCAATAGCGGTTGCCGCAACTGCTTTGCCTTTAACAGTTATTGCTGCAGTTTTGTTGGCCCATATCTGCTGTAATGAATCGGTTGTTGTTTTAAGGGCAGCTATCTTATCGGCTTTTCCATCCCCCTTTTTTGCCGGCGCCTGCGGCGTTTTTACAAGCGCTTCCGATACAGGTACAGTTGCATTTCTTACTGTGCCTGCGGTGGCGCCATCTCTGTTTGCTGATCCATTGACGTCACTACCATTACCGCCTGCTGCTAACGGGGCAGCAACCTTCGTTTTACTTTTAGTTGCATCTGTGGCCGGAAACTTCGCCATTATTTCGTTGTAAATAAACACAGCGTTGTTAATGGCCGACGAATAGTTTTTACGGCTTATATCAACAGTCATATCTGCTATATAGTTTGATATATCAAAGTAGGGCTTAAAGCGCTCGTTGAATTTTTGGTTACCAAAGGCCATATAAATTGCCATCGGTTGCCCATTAACCCGGGGCAAAGGTAAATTTCCCACTTCGCCCGCTTGTTGCAGCAGGCCAACTGTTGCTTTGAAGTAAGCCGCGTATCTTTCTACCGATGCCGAATCGGGCTGGTTTTTATCAGCCTTTATCATTTTGTTTAACTGATCGGCCCGGATACCAAAGTCTGTAATAAACTGCTTATAGGTATTATAAGTTTCTTTTTCCTCATTCATTTTAAGCGCAACCAGCTTTAAAACGCTCACTAACGAATGTCCGTTATCGTCATAAGCTATACCATTGTACGGGCTATTCATGGCCTTTTGGTACAGCAGGGCCATAAAAATTTTAAATGTTTCCTCGTCCTGTGTCAACTTCCTAATTTTTGCGATACCAACCCAATATGGTGCATCATCGCCCGATGCTGTATCGCGCAGCGCGCCATTTAATAATTGTAATGTTTGAATTGAACCTTTGAAATAGTGCTTGGTGGAGTCTTTTGAAAACCCATCAAACTTATTAAGTATATCATCCGGGATATTTGCCAGTATGTCGCCAGGGTGGGCTTCTAATTGTACCTGGGCCGCAAGATAACAGGCGCCTAATAATTCGGCCTCCAGTTTCTTATGCTTTTTAAAATAGCCAGGGTGATTATCAACAATACCCGGGAGGCTTTTAGGCAGCGAATTGATATCCTTTTTAAAAGCCTCCCTTAGGTTTTGCAGGTAAGCGCTGTAATTATAAATATCCTTATCGATAGCCTGGAGTAGTGGATACGTAGTTGGAAATAATGTTTGCAGATCGGGATAGCCATCAATAGCTTTTTTAAACTTTTCAAAAAAGCTTAAGCTTAGCTCCTGCTTACCTCTTTTTATCAGGAATTTAGATATACCGTCTGCGATGGTGGTTACACCCAGGCCACCTATGGAAGCGCCAACGCTTGATACAAGGCTTTCCCCACCCTGCGCTGTCGCCCCCTTTGTAGGATTAACTGCATTTGCTAACTTGTTTAACGAATCTTTTTTCCTCAAAGAGGTCTCTACCGCTATCAAACGATTTTGAACCCCTTTTGCTTCCATTAAAAAAGGGTTGGTTTTAATCATTTTTATAACGGTATCGTGCGGAACCGTTTCGCTACCAGCCAAATCATAGCCCTGTATATAAGTTTTCAAGATCGAATCTATGAGAGAGTCACGTGTTGTTACGGTGTTTTTAAGAGCAAACACATCATAGTAAGTAAAACCAAGTTGATACACCGGGGCAACTTTAGTGCCATCAGTTTTTTTGAGTGGAGATACTGGATTTGGGGGGAGAATAGCTTGGCTGGTACCTGCAACGGTAGTAACAGGCCTTGCGCTATTTACAACTTTGAGATTTATGGTTTTTTTAATTGGGGTACCATCAACGGACATTTTAAAAACGCCGGCTAGGTTTAGTCCTTTATATTTTAGTGAGTTATCTATTTTAAAAGAATCACGTTCAAAATCAATATTTTTTAATGTATCCTTTTTTCCGCCCGCTTCTAAAATAACTTCAAAAGGTTTGTCTTCCGTATTTTTTATTTGAAATTCAAGATAATTTCCTTTTGTCATCGAAATATTTATATAGTCGGAACTTGAAGGGGGATCATTACCAATCGCAACACTTTTATTTTTTATATCAATTGTAATTTTCGTTTGTGCAAATAAATACTGAGCAAATAATAAGGGTAGTAGAGCGAGGTATGTTTTTTTCATAATTTAAGATAAAAAAGGGATATAATAGTCTTTTAAGTCATCGTCGGCAAATACATTTGTCAGTTTTACAGCATAAGAAAAATTCGCATCTCCTCCCACAATAATGCCAAGCGGATACCCATTTAAATCAACAACAAGGGCACCTGAGTCGCCTCTGTCTGATGGGGCAACTGGAATTTCACCCTCGTACCTTGTAATGCTGAATAAATCGTTCATTAAATAATAGTCTTCGGTATACGGATGATAAATATTTTGAGGGCCAGGCGCATTGTTATAAATTTTAACTACCCCGGTTGATATGCCCGTTTTTGCACCATGAAACCTAACCTTGGTTTCCTCTTTGGCATCGTGCAGGCTTACTTCACGAACAGGGAATTTAAGGCCTATTGAATTATTGCTGAAAGGTGGTTTTACAACAAGTTCTGCAAAGCCGACATCAAGGGTGCCGGTTAGTTTCCCATCGCCAACCACGGCTATCTTTTTCCCTTTATTGTTTATATCGTTTCCCTTTTCCTGTAGTACATGCCAGCACGATAGCAGATAATCCTTGCCTGTAAATACCCTGTTTTTGACAAAACAGCCCAACGTACCGGGGCCAATTCTTGAATTTGCATTAATTATACCATCACCGTCGCCTAAATGGGCTGTAATTATTGTATTCTCTATAACATGAACCGGCGCGTTGCGATAGCCTTCTCCAACCTTTGTTTTTATCTCGTCAAATTTATCCTTGATTACATGTATTTCAACAGCTTCCACTTTTGTCCCATCAACCCATTTAAAACCCGGCCCAATGCTTAATACTCCTGGAAAACTCCCATACCTGTAATTCAATTCCTGTACAGCGCTTGCAATATAATTGGAACTAAGCAGCCTGGTTGGGGCTAACGATTGTGCAGCGTTTGCATTGTTGCCTTTTGCCACAGCATCGGTAAGTAAATCCGTATCGTCCTTGGGTTTTGCACCAGCGCCCCTTAGCGCAATGAGTTTATTTAACAGCCCGAACCAGAACGGCGCACCCAGCGATAAGGCAAAGCCCGTAATAATAAACCCCCAGAAACTCCAGCTTAAAAACCCAATACAAAAAAAACGCCCGGTCTTTTCCCAAAAAGTAAGGTGCCGGGTGCCGGTAATAACAACAGTTTTATTTTTATACTCAACAGATTGCAGACTTATATAATCTTCTTTCGCCTTTTGATTGAATGCATCACGTGCGCTGTCCAAAATCCGTATTTGCGGAATGATGTCGTCAGAATCTTTTTTTATTGCCGATTGGCTGTCGAAGATCTTGAGATAATAAGTGCCGATATCGGAAATCTCGCTATTAAGTCTTTCTTTAAACGGAACCTGTTCTTTCCCGTCAGAAATATACTTCAGTTGCTGCCTCTTTAATAAGGTGTCCTGCGCTATACATTGAATTGATACCCTTAAAGCTGCGATGTTTTTCCTTTGCAATGCCGCATCTTTACGGATAGCCTTTACTGCACTGTCGGCCAAGCACACTTTCTCCTGATAAATTAAGTAATCTCCAAACTTGCCTGTATCTTTTATCGTGGTCGAGGCCTTTTTTATCTCCGAAAAGTCCCACCCTAATCCCAAAATAAAATTAGCCGCACCAATATCTTTTGATACGCGGGCAAAGCCGCTGTCTATCACCGCGCGCGAGGGTATGGTATCGTTTCCACTTACAAAGCCTTTGTATCGTGTACTATCCTTCGATAAGGCTATGCCCATATTTACCAGCTGGGTGCGGGCATCTTTATCCTTTGATAGGATGTGGGCTATTTTAATACTATCCACATTGAAGGCGAAAGCCAATAGGAAGCCCGCCCAAAACAGTATAAAACTTATTTTGCGCTTATACCAGCCACTCGTACGGTCCTGGGTTTCATTATACCAGACTATGAGGCCTGCCTTATAGGTATCCAAATCCTTGCCCGATGAATTGTAAATGTTCCGTAGCTGTTTAATGCTTTCCGGCTCGATGGATAGGGTGTTGTTTTCGAGGCTGAATACCAACTGATCGTATTTGGTGGTGCCGGCACCGTGATCGCACAATATATTGATAACCGTTGCCGCGAAATTGTCGGGTGTAATATAAGATGGTTTGGTTTGCCCGAAGATAAAGGTCTGGCCAGGCTCAAGTTTGGCCAGGTATTTAACAGATGGATAATTATAAAAAAGACCGGCAAAACTACTGTTAAAGGAGGGCGGCTCTTTTAAAAAGAACCGCGCCAGTGCCGAGGATACTTTATTGTGCCATTTATCACCGGCTCTTTTTAGGTCAAGGCCATCGTTGAGCATCCTTTCGATGGATATACGCAAAATACGGGCGCGCAGGCCAAACCAGGCGGCCAGTAATTCGCCAAGAATGGTTATTAACAGACTGTATAAAAGGTATACCAATACCAGTCCAATTACTACATCGAGCGCGGTGTTATTAAACATGATAAATCAAACGATAAGGAGGTTTGTAAAGGCATTGTTAAGCAAGTGGTTAAGGCTTTTAAATATAAAAAATATTCTTAAAAGTTTTCGGAACAATTTTATATTAAAAAGGAACGGTTAGGCAGGAATTACCTTGCTGCCTTGCAGGTTGAATGTTACCTGCTGGCATTGCAAAACAGGGTGCGGTTATTTGGCAAACCCGGTATAAGCCATGGAGCAAAAGAAGGCTGAGTTTAAAGGGGTTGCCAACGGAGCAGTAAATGACTAACGATTATGTGGCAACAGGTTGGTGAGGTGTGGTTGCATGTGTGGGCATAATGGGGGGCCTTTTTTACCCTCGTTAAGGGCTCTAAAAAGAGGCCATGGCAGAATCCGAATTTTGAGAAAACGGTGTTCGGGCAACCTAAGCCCCGAACACCGGCTTGCTTACATCCCCTTATTGATAGCCTCATACACCACGTCCTGTATTCTTGGGCGGATGTTGAGGCTGCCCAGTTTGCTGCCCACATTGGGGTTTACCCGGTTGGACAGGAAGATGTATACCAGGTTGTACTTAGGGTCAACCCATACGCAGGTGCCTGTAAAACCGGTGTGGCCAAAAGTTTGGTCGGAAGCCAGTTTAGATGGGTAGTGCCTGTCTGCAATTGGGTCCCAGCGGTCAAAACCTAAGCCACGCCTGCTTACTGGCGATTGTTTGGAGGTAAACAGGTCTACCACCTCGGGTTTAAAGAATTGTACGCCGCCGTAGGTGCCCTTGTTCAGCAGCATCTGGTATAATATGGCTACATCGTTGGCACTCGCGAACAGGCCGGCATGGCCGGCAACGCCGCCTTTGAGTGCGGCGGTAGGATCATGCACATAGCCGTCCAATAAACTCATGCGGTACTCCTGGTCGTTTTCGGTAGGGATGATCTGTGCCGGGTTAAACCTGTGCAGCGGTAAAAAACCGGCTGTTTGCATCCCCAGCGGGGTATAAAACTGCTGCTGTACATACACGTTCTCGGGGATAGCGGTAATGCTTTCTACTACCTCCTGCATAAACAGCATGCTTACGTCGCTGTACACGTACTGCCCCCGGGTTTTCAGTGGCGAATTGAGCATGTCGGGCAGCATTACATCTTTAAAATAATCCTTTCGCAAAAAGTAATGTTCAGATACCCTGGTAGGGTAGGCGGCCGATGAATCGGTACTATGATCGGACGGTTTTACCTTTTCAAATGATTGGATATCGGGAATAAAGCCGGCCTGGTGCAGCAATACCTCGCGCAGCTTTACATCGTTTTTATTGCTGGTGCGCGCCAGGGGCAGGTAATCGCCTAAGGTGTTTTCAACACTCAGCTTGCCCTGGTCAACCAACTGCATTGTTTCCACGGTGGTAGCCGATATTTTTGTCATGGATGCCAGGTCGAAGATATCGGTCAGCTTGTCGGGCATTACATTATCGTAGGTGTGGTAGCCATAGGCTTTATTAAATATCACCTTGCCATCTTTGGCAACCAGTACCACGCAGCCCGGAGTGGCATGTTGGGTAATGGCCTCGCGGGCTATCTGGTCAATCTCCTGTAAGTTATTGGAATTGATGCCTACGTCCTCGGGCACGCTGTATTGCAGCCTGGTTTGCTGGGTAACAAACCCCATTCCGCTGCTATAAACAGGCGAGTAGGTTTTGACTAATTTTTGCGTAATAGCCACGCCGCCAAATACGGCCTGGGCAGCATATGAAGCCGATACCGGCGATACCCTTTCGGACCAGATTATCGGCACTGTTGCATTATTTAGCTTGTTTAACAGTGCGCCATTCCCAAACGCGGCGATGATAACCCGCTTTATTTTTTGGTTGGTGGTAATAAAATCTAACAATAGCGGGTTACTCAGATCTGCATCATTTACCTGTAAAACAATGGTGTTGTACCATTTTAAATCGGCGGCAAGCGTGTTCAGGTTTTTGCCATTGCCGTCAAACACCTGCACTTTGCAGTATTTGTTAAGCAGGCTATCAAAAACGCCGGCGTACTGGTTGGTAAAATGCACGCTGGCAATTTTTAAGTCTTCCAGCTTTTGCAGCGGGATAGTATATTGAGCGTTGTTGAGCAAAACGGTTGAGTTTTGAACCAATCTTTCTTCAGCAACATAGGCACGCCCGGTAAAAGGTGGATTTTGTGCGCAGGCGGTATTAAATAATGCAAACCCTAATAGTACTACAGAGACACAGCCCCATTTATTTTTTATCATATACTTTAACTCCGTTTATATAGGTTTGGGTTACTTTGGTGGTTGGTAATTCGGCGCCTTTTACCTTCATGATATCCTTATCCAGTATCACAAAATCGGCGTACTTACCGGGTTCAATACTGCCTTTTTCTTTTTCTTCAAAGTTGGCTTTTGCAGCCCATATGGTTATCCCTCTTAACGCTTCGGTACGGCTTAAAGCATTTTCCTTCTGGAAGCCGTGTTCAGGAAACCCCTTCAAATCCTGCCGCTCTACCGATGCATAAAACGTATACATAGGGTTAATGTTTTCTACCGGGAAATCTGTGCCCAGCGGAATCCATCCGTTTTGTTGTAACAGCGTTTTATAAATATAGCCCGATGACTTCAGCCTTTTATCACCCAGCCGCTTGCCAGCCCAGTACATATCTGATGTAGCATGCGTGGGTTGTACGGATGGGATAATGCTGTTATCGCCAAAAAGTTTAACATCCTCCGGCGCAATAATCTGCGAATGCTCTATCCTCCAGCGGCGGTCGTTTTTGCCTTTTAAAACAGATGCATATATTTTTAACATTACCCGGTTGGCCGAATCGCCGATGGCATGGGTGCACATCTGAAAGCCTTTGGCAGCTATTTTCGTTGCCACCTCCTCAAAGTGGGCCTGGCTGCTCAACAAAAAACCACTCCATTTTGGCTGGTCGGCATAGGGTTTTAGTAAACAAGCACCCCTGGACCCGAGGGCGCCATCGGCATAAACTTTAAACGCGCGAACATTTAGGCCCGGCGTTTTAAACGCGCCACGTTTAAACAGGTAATCGTAATTCTCCGGCCTGTCTGATAACATCACATACATGCGCATTTTTAATGATCCTTTATGCTGCAAATCGGCAATAGTGTTGATCATGGTATAAGGCAGCCCACAATCATCAACCGTGGTTAAGCCAACAGCAAAACAGTTTTTTTGTGCCGATAGCAGGGCATTCTCTACAATAGGAGCCGTTGGCTCGGGCACTTTTCGGGTAACAATACCTACCGCGTTATCAACTAGGATGCCGGTGAGCTTTCCGTTAATGGTTTCTATCTCGCCGCCGGTTATGGCTTGACCGGGTTTTACACCTGCTATGTTTAACGCCGCCTGGTTGGCAATAATGGCATGCCCATCAACCCGGCTCAATATTACAGGGCGTACCGGGAACAGGCTATCCAGTTTAGCTTTGTCCGGAAACTGCTTTTTAACCCAATCGTTTTGGTCCCAGCCCCGGCCAATAATCCAGCCATCGGGGTTGCGTGTGGAGTAAGCCTGTACTGAATCAACTACCTCGCCCCAGCTTTTGGTGCCATCCAGGTTTACTTCCTGCAGGCCTAATCCATATTCATAAAAATGGGCGTGGGCGTCAATAAAGCCAGGATAAACGGCAGCGCCTTTGGCATCAACTACTTCATGGGCCAGGTATTTTTGTTCTAACGTATCTGCGTTGCCAACGGCTACAATTTTACCTTTGCTTACCACAAATGCGTTGGCTGTAGTAAAAGCGCTATCAACGGTATAAACAACCGCGTTTTTTATCAGCAGATCGGCACTATACTCTTTTTGTTTGCAGGCTGTAGCCAGGAGCAGCAGCGCAGGCAATAGTTTTTTCATAGGCGTTTTAAGTATCAAGTAGTTAGTATCAAGTATCAAGACCGAATGCAAATTTGAATAACTTGCAAATTATCAGTTAAGTTGTATTAAACACAAAGTTAAGGTATTCCAAACCAAAAATCTTGATACTTGATACTAACTACTTGATACTACAATCATAAAGTTATGCCTTCAAATATTTAATTTAGCATCGAAAACGAAATTGAAGGGAATTTTTTTAAATGTCAGATATAATTCAGCTTTTACCAGATGCCGTTGCCAACCAGATTGCCGCTGGCGAGGTGGTACAACGACCGGCATCGGCGGTAAAAGAATTGGTGGAGAATGCGATTGATGCCGGAGCGGGTAAAATTCAGCTCATTATTAAAGATGCCGGAAAATCATTGATACAGGTTATTGATGATGGCTGCGGCATGAGCCTTACCGATGCCCGCATGTGCTTTGAACGGCATGCTACATCAAAAATTCGCAAGGCCGAAGATCTGTTTGCCATCCGCACCATGGGTTTCAGGGGCGAGGCCATGGCATCGATAGCCGCAATTGCGCAGGTGGAATTAAAAACCCGCCGCCATGAAGATGAGTTGGGTACCTGTATTTTTATCGAAGGATCGGAAGTAATTAGCCAGGAGGCGTGTTCGGCTAATACCGGAACCTCTATATCTATCAAAAACCTATTTTATAATACACCCGCCCGGCGTAACTTTTTAAAAAGCAACCCGGTAGAAATGCGCCATATTATCGACGAGTTTCAGCGGGTTGCGCTGGCCAATCCACAAATATTTTTTACTTTGCACCATGATGGTCAGGAAGTTTATCATTTGCCTGGCGCTGCTTTAAAGCAACGGATAGTACACCTGTTTGGTAATAACTATAATCAGCGACTGGTACCGGTTGAGGAAGATACCACCATTATTAACCTGCGTGGGTTTGTTGGCAAGCCCGAGTTTGCCCGTAAAACACGGGGCGAGCAATTCTTTTTTGTAAACTACCGCTTTATCCGCGATGCGTATTTGAACCATGCGGTGCTTACAGCTTTTGAGGAATTGTTGCCCGATGATTGTTACCCGTTTTATGTGCTGTTCATCGATATCGATCCATCAAAAATTGATATTAACGTGCATCCCACCAAAACCGAGATTAAGTACCAGGATGAGAAGGCCATTTATGCCATCATCCGGTCGGCGGTAAAACGATCTTTAGGCAGGTATAACATTACCCCAAGTTTGGATTTTGACCAGGAAAACAGCATTGAGCACCTGATAACCCCCAAACCTTTTGAGGAGATTATTGCGCCCACCATTTCCTTTAACCCGGATTTTAATCCATTCGCAGCAGAGAAAAGATCATCGGGAACGCGAGAACAGCATCCTTTCTTGAGGGACAACAACGATTACCGCAATACACCAATACCCAATAACTGGGATACCCTGTACGAGATAAGCAAAAAAGAAACCAACCAGCAGCAGCAGATGCACGATGAAAAAAGCATTGCTGTTGACGAGCAGGAGGTAAGCAAACCCAGCGAACGGCAATTGTTCCAGATCCATAACCGGTTTATTTTGTCGCAAATTAAATCGGGTTTTATGCTCATAGGGCAGCAGGCCGCACATGAGCGTATTTTGTATGAACGTTTTTTACAACAATTGCAGCACCACTCGGGCGTAAGCCAGCAAAGTTTATTTCCGCAATCGGTAACACTAAACGGCAGTGATTTTGAGTTATTGAGAGAGCTTTTGCCCGATATTAAAGCGCTGGGCTTTGACATCCGCGAGTTTGGTAAAAACACCGTTGTTGTTGACGGCATACCGGCCGATTTGAGCAATGTTGACGAGCACGAACTTTTAGAACATTTACTGGAAGGGTTTAAAAACAATATGGCCATTTTAAAAGTAGATAAGCGGGATAACCTTGCAAGGTCATTAGCCCGCAATGCCGCGCTTAAAACCGGCACTAAATTGTCTTTGGAAGAAATGAACCAGCTTATCGACCAGCTTTTTGCCTGCCAATCGCCCAACCAGGCATTGAACGGTAAGCCCGTAATCAGTACATTTACGCTGGCCGAATTAATGGAACGCTTTGAAAAATAGCCACGGGGCTTTAACTATACTATGAACGGATACAACCAATCGCCTTTTGCCAATATCACACCGGTAGTAAAAAACCTGCTGATTATAAATATCGTTGTTTTTATCGGGGCTGTTTCTGTCGGTCGATTTTTTCCGAATGTGATGCAGTACCTGCCGGTTTACTACTTCAATTCGCCAAATTTCAAGTTGTGGGAAATCATTACATACATGTTTATGCATGCTGGTTTGGATCAGCCGCAACATATCCTTTTTAACATGTTTGCTCTTTTTTCTTTTGGGCCAATATTGGAGTATTCTCTGGGACCTAAAAAATTTTTGAATTTGTATTTCCTTTGCGGTATTGGGGCGGTTATTTGTAATCAGGCAGTGCAGGCTTACGAGGTGCATGCAATAACCGGCTCATTTACCATAGCGCACCCTGAAGCTATTTCATCTTTTGAGGCTTACGGACCGGTGCTTGGCCAGAAGCTTTATGATATTTACACTACTCGGGTTGTTGGAGCATCTGGTGCCATTTTTGGTTTATTGGTAACATTCGGCATGATGTTTCCTAATATGGAGCTTATGATGTTATTTATACCGGTACCAATGAAAGCAAAATACATTATACCAGGATATATATTACTTGAACTCTGGCTGATTTATAAACAAAGTCCAACGGATAATGTTGCCCATTTTGCCCACATTGGCGGTGYACTAATTGGTTTTATTATGGTAAAAATTTGGCGATTGCAGCATAACTGACAATTTTTATGAACAAACAGGAGTTATCAAACTAATAATGGTTTTATTATGAGCACCCTTTGGCAAAATATCCAATACAAAATGTTGCGGTCGGGCAATAAGCTCAACCTGCTTATTGGTATTAATGTGATTGTTTTTTTAGCGATCAATTTATCTGCAATTGTCGAGCAGCTTTTTACGGGCTTTGGCAATAGCGCCATACTAAAATATACCACCGAATATCTTTTGCTGCCAGCCGCACTGCCGAAAATGCTAACCCATTTTTGGACGCTGCTTACTTATATGTTCATGCACGCTGGTGTCTTGCATATATTATTTAACATGCTATGGCTGTATTGGATGGGGCAAATATTTGAAGAGTACCTGGGCAATAAGCGCACCATAGGCTTGTACATTATGGGAGGACTCGCGGGAGCACTGCTTTATTTACTTTGTTTAAATGTACTGCCCGCTTTTACCAGTTTAAACGCCGCGGCCAACAGTACCATTGTCGGTGCATCTGCCAGTGTTATGGCTATAGTGGTGGCCACAGCTACATTATTACCTAATTATACCATATCCCTCATATTTATTGGCCCGGTAAAACTAAAGTGGATAGTGCTTTTTATACTGATAATTGACTTTTTAAATATTGTTGGCCCTAACGCCGGTGGCGAAATTGCCCATATCGGCGGAGCTTTAGTTGGTTTCATTTATATCAAGCAGCTTCAAAAAGGGCACGATTGGATAACCGGTATCGCCAATATTTTCAAATCAAAGTCAAAATTAAAGGTGGTATACAGTAATACCGGTAAAAACAGCGCCGAATATCCCCGCCAGGACGAAATTGACCGTATATTAGATAAAATATCACAAACGGGCGTTGATAGCCTGAGCAGACAGGAGAAAGAGACATTAGCCCGTGCAAGCAAGAATGAAAAATAAAAAAAGTGGATTAGGTTTTATTGATAAAGTATTTTTATGGATAAACCTGCTGCTTTGCGTTGCTTTATTACTTAGTTATCTGGCACCCTCCGTTAACCCCAAAACTTTTTGGCTGATTGCTTTTTTTGGCCTGGCCTACCCGCCAATACTTTTGCTTAATGTAATCATGATGCTGGTTTGGCTGTTGCGCTGGCGCTGGCCTGCGGCGCTTTCTATGATCACAATTTTGATTGGCTGGGGTGTGCTCAATAACAATGTTGGATTGCGTACGGCATCAACATTTTCGCCGGCGCCGGGCATCAACTCGGTAAGGTTGATGACTTATAACGTGCATAACTTTAAACGTTATGGTGCAAAAAATGATGTATCTACCAAGCACGAGATCCTGGAACTCATTAATGATCAAAAGCCGGATATAATCGGTTTCCAGGAGTTTTATACCCGCTACAAGGGCGAGTACGATATGCGCGACTCTATTGTAAAAATAATGGGCGCTAATAATTACTATTTCGAGCCACTTAATTTCAATAGTTCGGAGGCAATTGGGATGGCTGTTTTCTCAAAGTATCCCATTGTAGCCAAAGGCTTAATCCAACTGGCTGCCGATAGGTCATCGGCAAACCAGTGTTTGTACATCGATGTAAAAAAAGGCGAAAAAACATTCAGGGTTTACAGCCTTCATTTACAATCAATAAAATTTAACCCCGAAGATTATAAATACCTGGATAGCGTATCAAAAAAAGGGAAAACAGATATGCAATCAACCAAAAGGTTGGGCGGCAAATTAAAAGCTGCATTTATAAAGCGTAGTGAACAGGTTTTTAAAATAAAAGCGCATGCCGCGCAATGCCCATATCCCTATATCATATCCGGCGATTTTAACGATACACCTACATCCTTTGCGGTTAACCAAATGGCAAAAGGACTTAAAAACGCGTTTCGCGAAAAAGGTGCCGGGTTTGGACGCACCTATAATGGCGACTTCCCTAATTACCAAATAGATTATATTATGGCAAGTCCGCAATTTGATGTGGCATCGTACCTGATTATAGAGAAAAAGCTTTCTGACCACTTTCCGCTGCGGAGCGACCTGGTTTTAAATTAAATATCGGGCATGAAAGTTCTGGTTACAGGTTCATCCGGTCAGTTGGGTTCGGCCACCGTAAAACATTTAAAGGCGTTTGGCCACAATGTTACCGGTATTGATCTGATACCCTCGGCTACTACCGACAACATTATCGACATAAAAAACAAAAGCGAGACCGAAAGCCTTTGCCGCGGCTTTGATGTCATTATCCATACTGCAGCCGTACATGGCAAGCACTATGAGCTTAATTACCCAAGGGAGGCTTTTATACAAACAAATATTATAGGTACGCTTAATTTACTTAACGCCTGTGTTAAACATGGTGTTAACAGGTTTTTGTATACCAGCACAACATCCATTTATGGGAGCGCTTTAGTTGACCACGCGAAGGCAGTTTGGGTGGATGAAAACCTGCCCGAAAAACCACGCGATATTTACGATATCACCAAGCAAACAACCGAGCATCTTTGCAAAGATTTTTTTTATAAAGAAGGCCTGCAAACATCAGTATACCGGGTTGGGCGGTTTTTGCCCGAGGAAAATAACCTTAAAATAAATCACCGGATTTATAGAGGCCTGGATGAGCGCGATGGCGCCGAGGCTTTACGATTGGCATTGGGTATTACATTTGCCGATTTTGAAATTTTCAATATATCCAGCGGGTCGCCATTTGGTAAGGATGATCTTGTGCAGCTTAAACACAACCCCGAAGAAGTTATCCTTAAATATTTCCCCGAAGCCAAACATATCTATCGACATAAAAACTGGGTATTCCCCGGAAGTATTGATCGTGTTTATGTTTGCGATAAAGCAAAACAGGTTTTGGGTTACCGGCCCCAATTTGATTTCGAATATTTATTGCATCAATAAAGACTGTATCACTGGGGTGTAAGCTTTAATAATCGGGCTGCGTGCATTAGCTAAAAATTGAAAAAATCGTAAGTTTGCCCTCATGAAACAAAAATTGTTTGTTTACAATACGTTATCCCGCAAAAAAGAAKAATTTAAAGCCCTTAACGCCCCGCATGTGGGCATGTACGTGTGCGGCCCAACTGTTTACAGTGATGTACATTTGGGAAACTGCCGTACCTATATATCTTTCGATCTGATGTTCCGTTACCTTAACCATTTAGGGTACAAGGTTCGCTATGTGCGTAATGTAACTGATGCCGGCCATTTGGAAGGCGATGCCGGCGACGAAGGCGAAGACAAAATTTCGAAAAAAGCAAAACTGGCCCAACTGGAGCCTATGGAAATTGTACAAAAGTATACTGTAGGTTTTCATGACGTAATGCAGATACTGAACACGCTGCCGCCAAGCATTGAACCAACGGCTACCGGTCATATTATTGAACAGATAGAAATGGTAAAAGTTATTCTTGAAAAAGGATATGCTTATGAGGTAGACGGCTCGGTTTATTTTGATGTTGAAAAATATAACAAAACCAAAGATTACGGCGTGCTAAGCGGCCGCAACCTGGAAGATTTACTGAACAACACCCGCACGCTGGGCGGCCAGCAGGAAAAACATGGCAAGCTTGATTTTGCCCTATGGATAAAAGCCAAGCCAGAGCACCTGATGAAATGGCCATCGCCCTGGGGCGTGGGCTTCCCGGGCTGGCACCTGGAATGCTCGGCCATGAGCCAGAAATATTTGGGCGACCAGTTTGATATTCATGGCGGCGGGCTCGATCTTGTGCCAACCCACCACACCAACGAAATAGCCCAACATGTGGCCTGCTGCGGTAAAAATCCAGCCAATTACTGGGTGCATACCAATATGCTTACGGTGAACGGCCAGAAAATGTCGAAATCCCTGGGGAATAGTTTTTTGCCCCACGAACTTTTCAGCGGCGAAAACTCTATCCTGAATAAGGGTTACAGCCCCATGACTGTGCGTTTTTTTATGCTGCAGGCACATTACCGCAGTACGCTTGATTTTGGCAACGATGCCATGGAGGCCTCTGAAAAAGGGTTTAAGCGATTAATGAACGCCTATGCCTTACTGGATGGCCTAAAGACATCAGGCAGTACTGAAATTGAAATAGAGCCCCTGCTGGAGCGTTGCTATGCTGCAATGAATGATGATTTTAACAGCCCGGTATTGATTGCCGAACTGTTTGAAGCATCGCGTATCATCAACTCAGTACATGATGGCAAAATGAAGATTGACGAGGTTAATCTGGGCTTGCTTAAAAGCCTAATGAAAACGTTTGTGCAGGATGTTTTAGGGCTTAAAGATGAACAGGCCGATAATGATGATTTGCCTAAAATACTGAACCTGATAGTTGAACTGCGTAACGAAGCCAAGGCAAATAAAGATTATGCCACCAGCGATAAAATTCGTGAAGGCCTGTCAAAAGTTGGGTTTCAGCTAAAGGACAGCAAAGAGGGAACGCTCTGGAGCAAAAATTAGAATAGAGTCAAGAGATAAGAATCAAGAGTTAAGACTTTTTTGGTTATACGAGCATAACGAACTAAACGATAGATAGCAATAAAGTTTTCCTCTCTTGACTCTTGATTCTTATCTCTTGACTCTTTTTCCCTACAACGAGTTATAGTACGTAAACAATTTGGCCAGGTCCCGGTCGCTTTTAAAATCAATTTTATTGGTTTTTATGAAGGTTTGTACTTGGTCTGTTTTGTCGGCCAAAACGGCAGCAACTGTTTTTTGTGCAGGCTTAAGCCGGGTTATTTTATTGTCGGTAACGGTGTAATAAAAGGGGCCTGTCATTTCAAAGGTTTTCGTTACCGTTGCCGAGTTAAATGCCTGATCGGTACGGATGCGTTTTTGGTAACGTTTTAGCAGCTTAACCTTTCCGTCGGCAATCACCTGGTAAAACGAGGCCGGAGTTTGATCCTCTACCGCCGGGTATCCGCTGCTAAAGATGAGTGGAGAAAGATTGCTCTCGTCAATTTTAAATGGCCCCAAGCTAAACCCCTTAACGGTGTTAACAAAAACCATGGCCGACGAATCTTTTGGGTTTTGAAACAGCAATTCGTCTTTCACCAGGTCATATTTCAATTTAGCACTTATTGGTTTATTGCCTGCAAGTTCAACCTCGCCATCAACCCAATTGGATATAAGGTAAGGCTCGCCCTGCACGTCGGTATAGCTTTGCTCAACATAGGCTTTGCCCTGGTAATCGTGTATATATTGCGCATTAACTTTAATGCCGGCAAACAATGTTGCTATTGCAAAAAAACAAAAAACGGGTATTTTCATAATTGCGTAAATTTATGAGCTAACGGCGTAACATGGCTTTTAAACGAAACATTATGCATATTATTGGGTTACTTGTTTGCGAACTTATGCAATGGCATTGTGTTTGAAGCCTTGTTAACTGATAAGATAATTACATGAACGAAACAAATTTTTAGATGCATAAACCCGCTTCGCCCACAATTAAATATAACGGTTTTCGTTTCACATTAAGCAGGTAAGCTGCAAATAGCGTACAGTTATTCATATTTAAAGCAATTTGTAATTGCATAACCGACTTAAAATTTATTACTAAATTGCCTCCCCAATATCCCATTAAAACATGAAGAAAGTATTATTAGCCGCCACATTTATGAGCTATAGCGTTTTAGCCATGGCACAGTCAGCACCGGTTAAAGTAAGTAAAGTTGTAAATGCCGAAGAAGCATTTAATAAATTAGTTGAACGTAAAGGGATAAAAGACGGCTTTTTAGCCGTTGCCGCACCCGATGGTATTGTGTTTAAACCGGATGCAGTTAAAATAGTTGATTTTTATAGCAATATTGACAAACAAGCAGGTAAATTAAGCTGGCAGCCAAAATTTGCGCGGATATCTGCCAATGGCGATCTTGCTTTTACCGCAGGCCCCTACGTTTATCAAAATGGCAAAACCGATGATGATAAAGTTTTTGGCGATTATGTATCCATTTGGCGCGCCGATGTTGACGATAACAATAAATTAAAACTGCTGGTAGATTTGGGTATACAGCACCCCGAACCTGAAGGAGAAGTAGTAACTGATTTTAAAGAACCGGATGCTACCACAAAATCGGCCCCAAGTAAGGACCCCTTTACGGCCAAAAGCGTTATAGTAAACACCGATAAGATATTTAACCACTCGCTTACCATATCAACCATGGCAAGCTATAAAGAGTTTTTGAGCGCCGAAGGTCGTTATTATTTTCCGGGCTTTGAGCCAATGACCGGCCCTGATGTTATCATGAAGTTTATTAACAACGAAGCGATAAGCATAACCGCCGAAACCACTGATGCCGGCAGGTCGGTAAGTAACGATTTGGCGTATAGTTACGGCCATGCACGTATAACCAAAGGCAATGTTGTTGGTAATTATAACTACGTACGCATTTGGGAAATAGACCCAAACAAAAAGTGGAATATTTTACTGGAAGTTTTTTCGGCTATTGAAAACGAATAAGACTTAAAAAAAATCGGACAAAAACAGCGATGGGGGATACTCATCGCTGTTTTTGTTTTGGAGCCGCAGTGTAAAACCAGCCGGTTATTCTATTTAGCTGTTTTTCTGTTTCTCGTTACACTTTTTAATTTGCATTTTAATATGCTCTTCCTCTTTTTTGGTGGCTATTACTTTGCTTAGCGCCCTTTTATAATATCCCAATGCTTTCTTATAATCTTTCAGTTTAAAAGTATAATCGCCGGCTATCACGTAAGCAAAGTAATATTGTGGATTTGTAGCTACCAGGCTATCGGTATTGATGGTTTCGCCATCGAGCACGCGCTGGCGCATCTTGCGAAAATTCACAAAATCTTTGTATTGCGCGGTTGACAGAAAAGTATCCGCCGGCACAGTAAGGTTTTGCTCATTAATCTCCCGGTCCTGCTTCATGCCACTAAGGCCGAATACTTTTTTCAGGTCGTAGCATACATATTCGCCCAATTGCCAGGGTGAGGTGCTTACCCAGACCAGCAGCTTTTTAGGCTCAAATACAATGCTGTGGTGGCTCATCAGCTGGTTGATGGCCTTCTCATTACCCATACCTATATTCTCGCCGTGCATGCCCTTCTGATCGCGCAGGATGGCTATGGTTTTTTGTACAGTATTTTTGCCATTGGCATTCAGCAATTCCTTCAAACGGTTATAGCGGTATGGCGAGGCGCTTTCGGCCATCTGAACTTTATTTTCTTTAGATTGACTGAGGCCCTTACTCTGAAAATGATTGGCGCAAACAATGTAATCCTGATGCGGATCGTACATATCCAGGGTATCGGGCGTTTTTTCAATTACAACAGCTTTATTATCGGCGGCAGATGCCACCAGGAACGCCTCGGATACAAACATCTTTCGTTTTTTGGCAATAGCATAAGCCTCCTGTGTGTTTTTAGCGTATTGCAAAATCTCGCGGGCAACCAATGATACAGGGGTTGCGGCCCCGGTCGGGATATTGGTTTTATCGGCATTAATAGTAACGCTTACACCTTTCTCATTCATACCGCTTACCGCGCCAATAAAACCACCCCAGGTAACGGTCATGAATTTATACCCATCGGATGGGGCAAAGAAGGCTACAATTTTATCCTGCGCAAATTTATCCCCCACGTAAAAATCAAAATTACGACCGATGATCATGGTGCTGTCCTCGCTTTTTACACCCCAGGTACCAAAAGAAGTACAGCCTACCAATGCCATGCTTTGCAGGGCGTGGCCAATATCATGAGCCGCGTGATAGTTTAAAATACGCTGGTAATTGGAGCCAATGTATTGGTATTTATCCGACGCGGATTTAGAGATGCCGTAAATCTCCTCTTTATATTCTTCGGTAACGTTTTTATCAAGGTTGCGGTTAAACCAGGCGATGAAATACTTTAAAAAATGACGGTAAAAGTTAGATGGTACAATACGGCTTATCTGCTCCACAAAATGATCTTCCTGCGCTACCACCAGTTCCTGGCTCAGCTTGCCGTTAATAACGCCACGTTCAAAAGGTTTGCCTTCTACATACATCTCAAACAAGCCGCTTTTGCTTTTGCGGAACCAGCTGTTGTTGATGGTATAAAATCCTTTGGATGGCTGCTCTCGTTTGAGGTTAAGGCTGCTTTGGTCCTTAGGTTCGGGCGGGTAATCAATGGCTACAATGTACAGGTACACCATGCCGATAATAATAAGCCCGAGAAAGCCAAGGAAAGCATATAACGTCCTTTTTCCAAACGTTTTCCAGCTGAATTTTTTATAATGTTTCAGTTTTAAATTATTTAGTGTTTATATAAATGTTTGATACATTAACGCCAGGACAAAGTTACTCTTAGAATATTCAACCTGCAATCTTTTGGGCGGGCTTTTCACTGCCGTTTTTGAATATTAAGGCCTGCCCCGGTAGGGGCAATTCATTTGTAGCATCTAACCGTTGTTCGTTTGTGCCCTGTAAGGGCGCTTCATTAGTCGTCTGACAATTCGTGAAAAATATACCTTTCGTCGTATTCTATGGCGTAATCCTCTAGTATTTCCAGGTATTCTTCCCTGAATGTCTTTTTTAAATGGTGATGTTTTTGATTCAGTATATATTTTACCACTCCATCAATTTGTGACCGGCTGTTACTAAAGGCACCATAGCCATCCTGCCAATGAAACTTCCGTTTAGTAAGGCCCTCGTTATTAATAAATACCGAACTGCCGGTTTTTACAAGTCGCAGCATATCTGAAATGGATTGATCAGGACTCAGGCCGACAAAAAAGTGTAAATGATCTGGCATGGTGTTTATTGCCAATAATTTATGTTTATTGTTTTGCAAAATGCCCGTAATATACCTCTGAAGCCTGTCTTCCCACTCGGTCTGTATCATTGCCTGCCGGTATTTTACAGCGAACACACAGTGAATGTACAATTGAGTGAAGGTATTCGGCATAGAATTTAAAGTCAGGCATAAATGTAATGAAGCGCCCCCAAAGGGGCGCAAATATTCTTCGCTTTTTTTCTACAAATGATCTACCCCAAATGGGGTAATACCATTATCAAATTGTCAGGATCCCCCCAAAGCAGCCTTACAGCATCCACCTTGCATAAAACCATTTAAACGTTTTACGTATAAAATACGATGCCCCGGTAGGGGCAATTCATTTGTAGCACCTAACCATTATTCGTTTGTGCCCTGTAAGGGCGCTTCATTATTCGTTTTACAATTCGTAAAATTGTATCTTTCGTCGTATTCCTGTGGTTCTTCCAGGTATTCTTCCCTGATGCCTTTTTAATAGTTTTTTTTCGGTTCATGGTTTAACTTACTGCAACGTTTATTTGCGATAGACCATTATAACAGGCAACATAATTACGCTGCTAACCAAAATCATAATTTAATGAAGCGCCCCCAAAGGGGCACAAATATTCTTCGCTTTTTTTCTACAAATGATTTACCCCAAATGGGGTAAGGAAGAATAAGGAGCAGTTTTAAAATTCAAGAATTAACTAATGCTATACACCTGCCGCATGTGGTAAAGTTGTTTATACAACGCACATTGGCAATAATTGCATCTCTTTTACGCATTCCGTATTTTTCCTATAATGGCATCGTCACCAAGTAATGTGGTGCAGGTAACAATAGCGCTCATGGCCGTGCCTAAAATACCATGCAGGTTAAGGTTTTGACCGGTAAAATACAAGTTAGGTATTTTGGTGCGCGGCGATATAAAAGTTTTTAAAGTGTGCTTATAATCTTTTACAATGCCATAAAGTGAACCATCGCCATTGCCGATGTAATCGCGGTAACTAAGCGGCGTTGCCGAATAATAAGATTTAACATGGCTCCTGAAACCGGGGAACTTCTCTTCCACCATATCCAACAGCTTCTCACTTTTGCGGATCTTAAACTCCTCGTAAGTTTCGCCCCGTTCATTAACGTTTGATACCGTGTTAAAGGTATCCTTCCAGGGTTTCATCTCCTCAAAGCGCATATAAGTAAGGATTGACGCGCCATCGGCATAATTTGGCGATTTGGACGATGGGGCCATGAAGTAAGCAAAACCCAGGGGCCAGTTCTCTTCAGTATACTCGGCAATATCCCACACATGGCCTTCTTTACCAATATAATAGTTGGTGTTAAAATATGGGAAGCTATCCTTTTTAAAAACCACATTTAAGGTAAATGACGATACGGAGTTTTCAAGCCCTTTCAACCGGTTACGGTAAGCCAGCTTGATGATATCACTATCGGTCATCTCCAGTGTTTGCACGGGGTGAATATTGCTGATAAACTGTTTGCCATAAATTTTACCGCCGCCGGCAATCTCTACGTGCGATACCTTGCCATCTTCAACTACAATGCGTTTTACCTCGCAATGGCGTTTAATAACACCGCCTCTTGCCCGGATATTTTTGGCAATATACTTAGCTATCTGCGAACCGCCATCCACGCATTTATACGAGCTTTCAATATAGCTGTTCAGAATGAGTGCGTGTACATAAAAGGGGGTTTTATCGGCCTGCCCGGCATAAAGCGCATTATTGCCTGCAAGCACCGCCTGTAAACGGGGGTCATCGGTTACCGATTCAATAAAACCTTTGGTGTCAATTTCAAGGACGGCAGATTTCTCGTTAAAATCGTCGCCGCTATTAAGGTTGTACAACGAAAACTTGCTGCAAACTTCTTTGATCTTGTCGCAGTAAGCGTTAAGCGCGGCTTCCTCACCGGGGAAATGTTGTAATATATGGGAAATGAAGTTATCATAACCCTGCGCATATTCGTACTCAATGTCTTCGCCGTGGATGCCTATCTTGTCAAAAACAACATCCTGTTTTTGCAGCTTCAGCTTATCAATAATGTCGATGTATTTGAATATCTGGTATAGGTTTTGGCCCTCGTCCAGCCCGCCAAGGTAATGTACGCCCGAATCAAAGATCACTTTATCGCGCACATAAGTTTGCAACGAACCACCTATCTGCTGGTTTTTTTCAATGACGCAAACTTTAAAACCTTCTCTGCCTAATAAATCGGCGCTCACCAATCCCCCCATGCCACTGCCGATAATTACGGCATCAAAAATCTCCATTTATCTAATCCCTGTTTTTATATATTCAGTTTAAATCCGTTATGGTTTAAAACGGGCACCGGGCGAGGGATCCCCTCTTGAGAGGGGCAGGGATGTGTTATCGCGCGTTTAAACACACCCCTGCTATTTCGCTATCCCGGCCCGCCCCCTCTCAAGAGGGGAATTGAAACCAAATCGTCATTATTCAATTACAAAAATAATATTTGACGTGAACTTTGTCTCATCTATTATTTTGCAACTCATGTTGTTAGCCGCCGCAATCCCTTCCACCAGTTGTGCTGATAAAAATGATAGCCCCCGGCTTGCCTTGTTAAACTTGATGAACCTGGTCGAGAAAAACTCGGTCAGCTCTGTGCCACGGTGCTTTTCCTTCAAATCTTTATTGCCATCACGAATGATCAGTTTGCCGCCGGCGTTAAGGCTTTTCATACACCTTTCTATAATCAGTTTTTGATCATCGGGCAGCATATAGTGCAGCACATCGGCTATAATAATGGCATCGTATTTTTCAAATTGAAAGCTTAATACGTCGGCATGCTCAAAATAGATGTGTGCATCCTTACTAAAATTATTGTTGGCAACTTCTATTTTATCTTCGTCATAATCAATTCCGGTAAACTCGCGCTGTGGTGCGGCAAAGTGCAGCATATAAGGCATAAAACCGTAGCCACAGCCAATATCAAGCATCTTACCTTTGGCGGGCAACAAAACGTGAAACTGCTGGTAGTTTTTTTCCAGACTTACTTTTACTTTCATGTACCATTCCAGTACCGGCCCTTTGTACAGGTAATTGTAAATCAATTGCTCGCGATAAAAGCGTGGCTGTTGTATCTCTGTACTAAGCTGTTTAAACTCTGCTTTAAAATATTTGCTGATGGCTTTGGTGCGTTCGGCGTAGCCGGTTCCAAAATTGGTATCAGCGGGTTTTATGCGGGGCAGGTATTTCAGGGTGATCTTACCGTTCTTCAGCAGGAAATCGCCCTTGGTCATGCAGTATCCTGTGCCATGGATCAATATGGGTTGGATGTCCATTTTCAAAGCCTCGGCCAGGTAAAACGCCCCTTTATGGAAACGCTTGATCTCGCCGTCTTCCGACCGGGTACCTTCGGGGAAGATGACTATAGAATACCCTTTTTTTACCCTGTCGGCCAATACATCAATACTTTCTTCGGTGCCCTGCGCTACCGGGAAATAATCGGCCATACGCACCACGGCGCCAAATACCGGCGAATTCCACACCCAATTATTGGTAAATAAAATGAGCCTTGGGTTCAGCATCACCAAAATCAAAATATCTAAAAACGACTGGTGGTTAGCGATAATAACCGAAGGGTTTTTAAAATCGGCCGGTTGCTTATTGATGATCTCCTTTTTTACATTACCCATAATGTAAATCATCGACCAGGAGAACCGTGCTAAAATAGCATGGTACACCAGCTTGCCTTTTTCTTTGCTAAATGGGTTTAGCCGGAATAAAAAACCTAATGCCGATAGTATCAGGCAGCCGGTAACAAAATACGCAAATGCAAAAATGCTGATCACAAAGCCGCTGATGGTCCACGGGAAACGTTTCTTTTCTGCCCGGTTTTTAATGAGGATATTGAACAGGAAGGGGATTAGTATCTGCGACATGATAACTACGCAAACAATCCCGATGATGGATATAGCGGCTATTGACCGTAATGCCGGGTGCCTGGCAAAAATCAAAACCCCAAGCCCGGTTATGGTAGTAATGGCCGATAAAAAGATAGATGATTTGTAGGATGACAATACCTTTTTGCCGGTTTTGTACTCCTGTAACAGGCCATCCATTATGTACAGGCTATAGTCATCGCCCAGGCCAAAAATGAGTGCTGAAATAATGATGTTTACGATATTGAAGCCGATACCGAAGATGCCCATCAGGCCCAAAATCCAGATCCAGGAAATGGCCATGGGGATAAAAGAAACCAGCGCCAGCTCCATGCGGCCATAGGTAAGCAGCAGTACCACAAATACCAATAAGGAGGACATGACCGCTATTTTGGTAAAATCGGCGTTGATGATCTCTACCAGTTTATTGGTAAGGTATTGTTTATCAATAACGGTAACATTCGGGTCGTTTTCAAAAGCTTTGTATATGGCTGCTTTTTTTTCGGGCGACGTTTGTATTAGTGTTACTACTGTGGAATGGCTCGGATATTCGTTGATAAAATTATCCAGGAAACTCTTCCTGATCTCGGCTACGTCGTCGTCGTTGGTGTGCGAAAAATCTTTGTTCAATAATATTTTAAACTTTTCGAACGCCGATGCGCTAAACCCTTTTAGCTTGCCTTCGCTTTCAAGCGAAGCAAAAAGTTTTTGTTTCTTCTCGGCGGTCCAGTAATTATTCCAGCGGTTAACCCGTTCTTTCTGCAGCGAATCGGAGATAATGAAGGAGGATACATCTGACGATTTTTTGACGATGCCCTGCGCTTTGAGCTTTTCAATCTGCCCGGCCAGCTTTTCGTTATTTACCAGCGCCCTGTCCAGGGTTTTTCCTTCGGATACCAGGTAAACAGATTGCAGCGCGTATTGGTTAATTTTATTGAGCTTGTTTTGCGATTGCTGCAGCGCAGGCGACATGTAGTTCATTTTGGCTACATCAAACTCAAAGGTTACATCATTGGCCTTGTAAAAAAACACGCCTGTAAGCAGGATGATGCCGATAACAATGTATTTGTTGTACTCGGGGTTAAATGAGGCCAGTTTGTCAATCCACGATAGTTGGGTAAAAGTGTGGTTTTCCTGCTCTTTTTTTGTCGATATAAATTGCGGCAAAAATACCAGCGAACAAATGGAAGCGCCTATTAAACTGAAAGCCGCGAATAAACCCAGATCTTTCAGCATTTCCGATTCTACAAATTCCAGGCACAGGAAACCACCTATTGTTGTAAAACTGCCTACGGTAAGTGGGAGGGTAAGATCCCGGATAACCTGCTCCACACTTTTGGTATGCCGGTAATGGTTAAACACGTGCAGCGAATAATTGATGGCGATACCCAGCACCACCGAACCCGTGCCCAGTGCAATAACAGAGATACTTCCCTTTAAAAAGTAAATAGCGGTTAAAGAGAATAGCGAACCAAACAAAACCGGGATGAGGATAATGATAGGTGCCCTTTTTTTACGGAAGTACAAACCTAAAAACAAGATGAGCACAACTACGGTAGCTCCTTGTGTAAGTGCTGTATCACGCCTTAACTGCTGTGCGTTGCCATAATAAACAGCTGCCGAACCAAAGTAGGTTGCAGTCGCGATGCGTTTTGGCTTGTTGCTAAGGCTGTCGATCAGTTGGTCGAGTCGCTTTATCAATACCGAATTTTTTCCCGTATTATTTGGCGGATAAGCCGGCGTGATAAACATCAACAGATTTTTATGATCCTTGGTTACCACGTAATTATCGTACAGTTCAAAATTTTTATCGTACTGTAGCTGCTGTAATTTTTTAAGACCGATAAACGAGATGCCAACCGGATCATTACTAATAATGCTTTTGAGCGCTATGCCCGCAGGCGATGTAAGCGTGCGGTAATCATAAGCCAGGGTTTGCTTAACTTTTTCAGGAGTTATAAGCGTATCGATGGTTTTGTAATCCTTCTCCGTTAAATAAATGGGTAAACGCTGGCTTATAGTGCCAAACAGTTTCATCACCACATCATCATCTACTTTAAAATTGGCTTTGCCTATATAGGGTTTTAGTTTGGGCTCAATAGCAGCGGCAAACCCATCGGCATAGGCAACCAGGCTATCCGGATTGGCAACGGCTGTACTATCTTTAAGCGACACCATGATCACCAGTTTATCCAGGAACTTGGAGTTTTGAAAAACCTCGTTTAGCTTGGCAATCTTTTTATCCTTTGGGATAACCTTGCTGATATCTTCCTCAAACTTTACACGCGATGCAAAGTAGCCCATCGCCAAAAAGCATGCGGCGAATAGGGTATAAAAAACAAGCTTGTGTTTATAAAAATAATGATATATGAGGATTAGGCCTTTTTCCATTTAAATGGGAACTATAATGCAGCAGGTGACTTTTTAAGCAATTTTAATAACCCATAGGTTATCAGCCCAATACTTAACGAAGCCACAACAGCTAAGGTTAAACTGCCATAAATATACTGCTCTAAATGTGCCCCGATAGATTTAAAAGAAATATGCGAACTGAAAGCGATATTGGCAACCCTGTCGCCCATCCAATACTCGCCGGCTTTATAGCTTAAAAAGAGAATAACCGGGATCATGGGCGGGATACTGATATGTGCCGAGAACACCACCAGCGCCTTGTTTAGCTTAAATATAATAGAAAGGAATATGGCCACAGCAAGCTGAAAACCCCATATAGGCACTATCCCCATAAAAATACCAAAGCCGATAGAGAGGGCTTTGGTCTCATCCGAATCGTTGGGATTATACAGGGTGGCTAATATTTTTTTACGGCCTTTTTTTTTTAGTAAATCGCGGAAGAAGTTGCGCGGCTTAATCCAGGCAAAGGCGATGACTACCAAAAAGGCGTTCAACACACCCACCCGCGAAAAATCAGTGAAGGGACGGAAGTGCGATACCCGGGTTTCTTTGGGCGCGTAATACACCGTAACCGGTACCGAATCCATATGCACGCCACGCCAAACGGCACGAACGATCACCTCGATCTCAAACTCGTACTTTACGGCGTGAAATTTCATGCCCTTCAGCAGATACAATGGATAAAGCCTGAAACCAGATTGGGTATCGGGGCAATGAATGCCGGTTTCTACCCAAAACCAAAAGTTGGAAAACTTGTGGCCAAAGCTGCTTTTGCCCGGTACGGCCGCCTGGTTCATATTGCGGGAGCCAATGATGATGGCATCGCGTACATCTTCCAGTTTATTTAAAAAGGTGGGGATGTCTTTAGCGAAATGTTGCCCGTCCGAGTCGATAGTTAGGGCATATTGGTAACCTTTTTCCATCGCGTAAGCAAATGCCTGGCGTAATGCCCAGCCTTTACCCACGTTTTGAGGATAGCTGATGAGTTGCACCTGCGGGAATGATTTTACAATCTCTTCTGTATTATCTGTAGAGCCATCGTTAACTACGATGATGTGGTTACTATAGGCCGCCACATCGGTTATTACACCAGCCAGGGTAAGGTGGTTATTATAGGTAGGGATTATAACACAAACCTGCAAGTCCTCAAACCGTTTACTGATATCCTCAAATTCCATTAATTACCCCTGATCTGTAATAAAGTCAACACAACATTTTTATACATAACAAAATTAGTGTTAATGCTGACAAACCAATTAAATAGTTTCAAATTAATAAAACAGAAACTTTTGATTAACATATGAAAGTTATGCCGGAAGTAATTAATATGCGGAAACATATATTACCCACAGCTAAAAAGGACGATATATAATTATATATATTTTTTTCGGCACGGCGCTTGTTGCTTATATTGTGGATATTTAATAATTTAAAAAATGAAAATTATTTTAACCATAATATTATTGAGCGCCCTGTTAAGCGCCTGCGAAAACGGAAGCGGAAACCCACCGGTAAATATTGAAACAAAGCGCGGGTTAAACGGCGTTGAAATTGTGGAAACCAGCGATAAATATGATGTTACCCAGGGTTTATACTATGTGCATGCAACCATAAAAGCAACTGGTAACCAGGCGTTTAGAAATGTTTATGTGGATGCTACTTATTACAATGCCATGGGCCACGTGGTGGCGCAATCAAAGGGCGAAGCCGATTTGGTATTAAACCCCGGCGATAAGGACGTTGTTGAAACGGCTTGTTTTTTCCCAACATCATCAGATATGCCAACCAGGGCGGTGTTAACTACCAGGGAAGAGTACTCGAAGTAATTTTCCCCCGTTGGGATTTGGCAAAGCAACCGGCGCTTGCCCGTGGAAATTTTGCCCGAAAAAGCCGACCTCTCATTGGTTATTTCGCTCCCCAAAATACCCCAAAGATGTGATACCCCATTTTTTAAAACCGGGCTAACTTGCAAATAGCTTATACCGGATAATAGGCGCTGCCCCTGTGTTTACGGGCCGGTTGTTTGGTATGCTCTATAACCAAATAAACACCACAGCACGATGACCGCCATAGCAGCAAGTCCGGTAAAACAGCGCATAGCATCAATTGATATTTTACGCGGAGCGATCATGCTGATTATGGCAATTGACCATGCGCGCGATTATTTTCATTTGGGCATTCCCGACGCAACCAACCTGGCTATCACCACGCCGTTTTTATTTTTCACCCGTTTTATAACTCATTTTTGCGCACCCACATTTGTGTTTCTGAGCGGCATATCGGCTTACCTTGTGGGTACCCGGCGTACCAAACGCCAGCAAAGCTCCTATCTCATCAAACGGGGAATCTGGCTCATTTTTGCGGAGTTTGTTATTATAAACTTCGCCATGACCCTTGATGTTGGTTACCATACCCAGGTGTTCCAGGTGATTTGGGCTATTGGCGGCAGCATGATAATCCTGGGACTGCTGGTATACGCGCCCCTGCCGGTTATCGGCATTATTGGTGCAATTATTTTTTTTGGCCATAATATACTTGATATTATAAATGTAGGCCCTGTTGGCCAAACACTCTGGTTTAAACTGATCCTATCGTCAAATGGTTTTGGCAACTGGTGGCCTTACGGCCCTGGTCGCAACCTGATTTTGGCCTACGCCCTTTTACCATGGACGGGTGTTATGCTTATAGGCTATGTGTTTGGCTCGTTATACCAAAAACAGGTTGATGTTTTCAGGCGGCAAAAAGTATTGTTTTTTACAGGCTTAGGCCTGTTATTATTGTTTGTGATATTAAGGACATTCAATATTTACGGCGACCCGGCCCCATGGTCGGTTCAAAAAACAACGGTGCTTACTATTATTTCGTTTTTAAACGTGAGTAAATACCCCTGCTCGTTGCTATACCTGTGCCTAATGTTAGGCGTGTCGACAATTGTATTGGCATTTACCGAAAATGTGGGCAATAAGGTTACATCCATATTAATGGTTTATGGTAACGTGCCGTTTTTTTACTATGTATGCCATTGGTATCTTCTCCGTATAATCAGCTTGATTGCGTTTCCTTTGCAGGGATTTAAATTAAAAGATGCAGTAAGTTTTGATCCGCCTGCAACCTTTGGTTATTCGCTTGGCGGCGTTTACCTCATCTGGTTTTGTGTTATTGTTGTTTTATATTTTCCCTGCCGTTGGTTTGGCAAATACAAAAAAACGCACACGCATTGGTGGCTAAGCTATTTGTAAGAGATTCTTTTTTTGTAGAGGCGCATCTCATACGTCTTCGGCATGCAAATCCATGCCACCTTAATGGGCTTCACCATCAGGGCAAACACATCTAAATAGCTAATGGAATGAACGATATAAACATCAAACAACACCTTGTTTTTATTGGCTGACCCAGGATAATTGATCCGGCTACCAAAGGGAATGTATTGGCCAACAACAGGCAAAAGTATTTGGATACACCTAAATCGCGCGACAGTTTATGTTAACCATGATAAAATATAAAACATTGATTATTAAGTTATTGAAAATTATTTTTTTGAAATGTGTTAAGTTATGTTAACCCAATTACATGCATTTTTCCCTGGCTTCACCATCAGGAAATGGATTGTTGTAAATATCATTCTGTATATTAGTGCCTCGTAATATTACATAGTGTCTATCAACAAGCTCCTTTCCTGTTTCGATAAATACCTGCCCCTGGATGCGGAAGAAAAGGCCGACCTTGCCCAACGGGTAACCGAGCGGAAAATTAAACGTCGCCAATTCATTCTGCAGGAAAACGACATTTGTCGGCATTATACCTTTGTTGCCGAAGGTTGTTTCAAAAAATTCCAGGTTGATAAAAAAGGGACGGAGCATAACCTGCAGTTTGCCGCTGAGGGCGACTGGCTAATGGAGATAGATAGTTTTTATTTTGAAAAACCGAGCCGCGTTTATATTGAGGCTATTGAGCCCGCTGTTATTTACCAGTTAAACAAGGCCAACCTGTTTTACCTGTTCACCAACAACCCCAAATTCGACAGAAATTTCAGGGTAATTGTAGAGGATCGTTTTGTTGAGCAGGAAAACCGCATCCTGCAAACCATCAGCTCAACAGCCGAAGAGCGCTACCTGTCGTTTATTAAACAATATCCCCATTTATACCAGCGCCTGCCGGGTACACAGATAGCATCGTACCTGGGCATTACCCCCGAGTTTTTGAGCAAGGTGCGTAAAGACATCGCCAAAAAATAACAGCATTCTTAAACTACATTAAGGGTATTTCTTAAGCTACTTTATAGGTAACTCCCCGTGTATACCGCCACCTTTGTACAGCACAAGAGATGATTTTTCATCCATATAAAAAAGCACAAAGCAATGGAAGATATAAAAAAACGAAGAGAACGGTTTGAAACCCTGGGCGCAATTTATCCTAAAGCGCCATCGGTAAAAACAGAACAAGTATTGATAGCCGGCGTTAATTGTTATTGGCTAACCCCGGTTAATGCCAACCCTAAAAAGATAGTTGTGTACCTTCACGGCGGCGCATTTGCGGTTGGCTCCATCCGCTCGCACGAGGCCCTGGTAAGCCATTTTGCCGTGGCGACAGGCGCAAATATCTTGTTTGTCGATTATTCGCTGGCGCCCGAAAACCCATTCCCGGCAGCACCCGATGATGTTTTTGCCGTGTACACAGAACTGCTTAACAGCTACCCCGGCTACCAGGTTGATTTTATCGGAGATAGCGCCGGCGGCGGTTTAATTGTGTATGCCGTTGCTCAAATGCTTAAACAAAAAGTTCAACCTCCCAATGCGGCAGTACTGATTTCGCCATGGATAAGTTTGCACTGCGATAATCCATCGCATGAAGAAAACCGCGCCATTGATCCGGTGCTGAGCCGTGAATATGCAAAGGCCTCGGCCGCCGATTATATTGGCGATTCGCCCCTCGGAACAGTAAGTCCCGAAAACGTGCAGTTAAGCAAATTCCCACCGGTGCTTATTGTGGTTGGCAGCAATGAGATATTGCTGGACGACAGCAGGAACTTTTATGATACGGTAAAACAAGTTCAGCCCGATGCAACTTTAACCATTTACGAAAATCAAAACCACGTTTGGCCGTTATCGGGTATCGATACCGATGCATCACAAAGATTGCTTGGCCAGGTTGCAGAATTTTTAAACGCTCCTAAAAACTAACAACAGCATGAAAGCAGCAGTAACCACACAACCCGGTATGCCCGGAGTTATACAAATACAGGACCTACCCATACCAGCAGCAAAAGAAGGCTGGGTGTTAATTAAAATAAAAGCCTTTGGCTTAAACCGGTCGGAGTTATTTACGCGGCAGGGTCACTCGCCGGGTATCATGTTTCCGCGCATACAAGGTATTGAATGCGTAGGCGAGGTGGAGAATGATCCGTCGGGTACTTACCACAAAGGCAAGAAAGTGGCTGCCATAATGGGCGGCATGGGCCGCGAATTTGACGGAGGATATGCCGAATACACGCTTGTTCCCAATACCATTGTTTTTCCGTTTGAAAGCGATTTGCCCTGGGCGGTGCTTGGCGCCATCCCCGAAATGTTCCAGACGGTTTCGGGCTCGCTGAATGAAGCATTGGAAATAAAAACAGGCGAAACATTACTCATTCGCGGTGGTACATCATCTATTGGTATGCTGGCCTGCCAGCTGGCGAAAAGTAAGGGGTTGACGGTGATTTCAACTACCCGGGATGAAGCTAAAGTTGCCCACCTGAAAGAAAATGGCGCCGATCATGTGATCATTGACGATGGCGATGTTAATTCAAAACTAAGGCAAATATATCCGCAGGGCGTTGATAAGGTGCTTGAACTGGTTGGTATCGCAAGCCTTAAAGACTCGCTTAAATGTATCAGGCCCAAAGGCGTAGTTTGCATGACCGGTATACTGGGCGGCAGCTGGACGATGAACGAGTTTACCCCCATGGGCGATATTCCGTCACTGGGCCGCCTCACAGTTTACATGGGCGATGCCTCCAACCTTCATAAAGACCATTTACAGGAATTTATAGATGCCGTAGCTGGTGGAACAATTAAACTCAACATTGATAAAGTGTTTAAACTTAACCAGGTTGCCCAAGCACATACCTACATGGAAAGCAACCAGGCTAAAGGAAAAATTGTGGTGGAAATTTAAAAGCGATATAACTGTAAAGTAGGCTGATAATTGTTGCCAAAATCCCGTTTTTTACGAGCCTGGATTTAAGGCCGAACTACAGGAACATGCCAAAGTAATGGGCTTTAATAAAGGGTGATGTAATTGTGTATGATGGGCAGTTTGTAAAGTTTCTGCCTATTGTTATTAGAATCGCCGTCAGGCTGTTCGGCAAAAGGAGGATATGGGATTTTGAAGGCCGAAGAAACTTGCTCCATGTCACTTGCGGCAGTTTGCTTTAATAATAAACACATTGCATAGGGCTGCTCTGTCTTCATATAATTATCCATGAAGGATCTTTTTTACTTGTTTTCAGTAACAACGCTTATGGTTTGGCGAGAATTAAATCAAAGAGAATAATGATTTTTCTTTTATTTATGCCGTCCGGCGGCTTGTTTGTAAAATAGGTTTGAAAATAGCCGGTTTTAAAACTATGCCCATCATAGCGGGCGCAGTAATGTTGTCCACTTAAACTTCTCAGTTTGGTTCAAGTAAGCAAGTCGTTTTGGTTGTTCAAAGTCCCAACGTTCGGGGCTTTAACCTCTTGATTATCTCCGGTATAAAAATCTTAAATCTCATATCCCACATCTCAAATCTAATTTTTAGTTTTGCGCCTCAATATTATTTTATGGCCAAAGCATCAGATGTTAAAAATGGAAATGTGCTTCGCTTTAATGGCGAGTTAGTGCAGGTAGAAGAATTTTTGCACCGGACACCAGGTAACTTGCGTGCATTTTACCAGGCCCGTATGCGTAACGTAAAATCGGGAAAATTGGTTGAATACCGCTTCCGCACTGACGAGGAGGTTGATATAGCCCGTGTTGAAACCAGCGATTATCAATATTTATATGAGGATGGCGATTCGTTAGTAGTAATGGATAACGCCACTTATGATCAGCATAACGTTCCCAAAGCTTTATTTGGCCCGGCGGTTAAGTTCTTAAAAGAGGGGATGAACGTTATAGTAGCTTTTGAAAGTGATGAGCCTATCATGGGCTCAATCCCCGGATCGGCCGAGTTGGAAATTACATATACCGAACCTGCCGTTAAAGGCGATACCTCGAGTGGTGCTCAAAAGAACGCTACTGTAGAAACCGGCGCAGAGATTCGTGTGCCACTTTTTATTAACATTGGCGACAAGGTAAAAGTTGATACCGCTACCGGAACCTATGTAGAAAGAGTGAAAGGGTAGGCCCCCTCTGCCCCCTGAAGGGGGTACTTTTTTTATTAACGTATTCACCAATATTATTAAACAACAAATCCCGGTTCGAATGGACCGGGATTTGTTGTTTATGCAAGTCAAAAGTACCCCCTTCAGGGGGCGGAGGGGGCTTAAATATTAAACAACCCGTTCCTTTCCTGCTCCTGGTAATTTTGTACCGTTTCGATGGCGTTATCAACGACATCACTAAGGGCGGTTATAAAACTGCCTGGTTTGGCCATGCTCATAGCGTGTTTAATGGCGTCAATTTCTTTTGATACCACTTCGCAAGGCTTATTGGCGTCAACAGAGTAAATACCCTCTTTAAGCAGGGTTAATATGTTTTCTTCGGTACGGCCGCGGAGGTGTTTTTCTTGCCGCAGGATGATGTAATCAAACATTTCGGCGGCTATTTTGCCAACCTCGCGGATGTCGTCATCGCGCCTGTCGCCGGTGCCGGCTATAATGCCAATTTTCAATGGCGAATCGATATGCCTTAAAAACTCCTTGATGCCGTTAAAGCCGTCCGGGTTGTGCGCAAAATCAATCATGAACCTAAAATCTTTAAACTCAAAGATGTTCATACGCCCCGGCGTTTGCGCTGCAGAAGGAATAAACGTCTCTAACGACATTTTGATATCCTCGGTCTTGAACCCCCATAGGAAGGTTGCCAACGTAGCCGCAAGTACATTCTCGATCATGAACGGTACCGTACCGCCAAAAGTTAAGGGGATAAGGATAGTGCGTTGTACGCGGATTTTCCAATCGCCTTTTTGGATGGTGATAAAGCCATTCTCGCAAACGGCAGCTATCCCGCCTTTGCGGCAATGCGCCTTGATGATAGGATTGTTTTCGTTACGGCTAAAATAGGCTATGTTGCAATCGGCCTTGTTGCCTAAACGAACGCAATACTCGTTATCGGCATTTAAAACGCCCCAGCCATCTTTTTTTACTGAATTTAATACAGTGCCTTTTACCCTTGCCAGGTCGTCGAGTGTATGAATATCGGCCAGGCCAAGATGATCTGCCTGGATGTTGGTAATTACACCAATATCGCAAAAGCCAAATCCCAAACCCGAGCGCAGGATTCCGCCGCGGGCGGTTTCCAATACARCAAAATCAACGGTAGGGTCTTTCAGGATAAACTCCGAACTTACCGGGCCGGTAGTATCTCCTTTAAGCATCATGGTGTTTTGCACATAAATACCATCAGATGTGGTAAAGCCTACCCGATGCCCGTTATTTCTTACAATATGCGCTATCAGGCGGGTTGTGGTAGTTTTGCCATTGGTGCCGGTGATGGCAATAATAGGGATACGAGCCGACTTGCCCGGAGGATAAAGCATATCTAACACATGCCCTGCAACGTTGCGTGGCAGGCCCTCGCTTGGCGCAATATGCATCCTGAAGCCGGGCGCGGCATTAACCTCCAGTATTACGCCGCCGTTTTCGGTCAGGGGCTCGTGCAGGTTTTCGGCCATAATATCAATGCCGCAAATATCAAGGCCTATTATTTTTGATATGCGTTCGCAAATAAAAACGTTTTGCGGGTGCACATGGTCGGTAACATCAACAGATGTGCCACCAGTGCTTAAGTTGGCGGTCGACTTTACAAACACTTTTTCCCCTTTGACCGGCACCGTATCAAGTGTGTAACCCTTTTTTTCAAGCAGGTCCAAAGTATCCCGGTCAATAGAAATCAGTGTTAATACATTCTCGTGTCCGTATCCGCGGCGTGGGTCGGTATTTTCCTTGTCAATAAGTTGCTGTATGGTTAATACACCATCACCTGTTACATGAGCCGGGTCGCGCAGGGCGGCGGCAACCATTTTGTTATCAATTACCAGCACACGGAAATCATAGCCGGTAATAAAACGCTCCACAATAACCCTTCGCGAAATTTTGGCGGCATGCTCATAGGCAGCAATAGCTTCTTCTTCTGTCCGGATATTGATAGAAATGCCCCTGCCATGGTTGCCATCCAGCGGCTTAAACACCAACGGAAAGCCCACTTTACGAATAACTTCGGCTACGCCGGCAACAGATGATATGGTCATGCCCTTAGCAACCGGGATGGCTTGCTCCTGTAGCATGCGCTTGGTTTCATCCTTATTGCTGGCAATATCAACGGCTATACAGCTTGTTTTCTCGGTCATTGTAGCGCGGAAACGTACCTGGTTTTTGCCATAGCCCAACTGTACCAATGATTGATTGTTGAGCCTGATCCATGGGATATCCCTTGCAATGGCCTCTTCTACAATTGATCCTGTGCTTGGCCCTAAACGGGTGTTTTCACGAATTTCGCGCATCTCCTGTATATCTGCCTCCAGGTTATAGTCTTCGCCTTTTATAAGGGCTTCTGCAATCCGCACGGCTGATTCTGCCGCAAAGGCACCAACCTTTTCTTCAATATAGGCAAACACCACGTTGTAAACGCCCTTTGTTTTAGTTTCACGCGTACGGCCAAAGCCGGTGTCCATGCCGGCAAGGGTTTGTATTTCAAGCGCTATGTGCTCAATAACGTGTCCCATCCAGGTGCCGGCAATAACCCGCTGAAAAAAGCCGCCTGGTACTCCGGGCGAACAGCGGTGCGAGTATAACGAGGGAAGCAGTTTTTCTAAACGCTCATAAAAGCCATCAATCTCGTTAGTTGGCTTGTGTTCCATTTCCTGCAGGTCAAGCCGCATCTGTATTAATTTTTTGCGGTTTATGCTCCAGATGTTCGGGCCGCGCAACACTTGTATATTCTCAATCTTCATAGGCTTGCTTCAAAATTCTTTAAGGGCTTAATTTCTTTAAAACTATAAAACTTAACACTGTAAATAAAACTTTTAAAGGTAAAAAGGCATTATTTGTTTATAACAGACTGTGTTTTTGGTTCATTTTATCGTAATTTGTGGTTTTATTAGTTGATTGGGTTGGATTAGGTTGATTGAGAGAATGGTTGCTTTTGTTTTTGGGCAAACTAAACTAATCAACCTAATCCAACCCAATCAACCCAAAACTTAAAAGAAATGATTGTCCCGAAAGGAAAACTAATAATTATAGGCGGTGCGGTTGATATGGGGAGCAACGTAACCATACAGGAACACATTTTGCAGCCTGACTATATTAAATTTTTTGAACAGGGCATTTTAAAGCGGATTATTACCGAATCGGCTAAGCACCATGGCTCGTTAGTTGAGGTTATTACCACTGCGTCGCAGATTCCGGAGCTGGTGGGCGAAGAGTATATTAAAGCGTTTGGGCAGCTTAATGTTACCCACGTTAACGTATTGCATATTAAAAGCCGCGAGGACGCAGCAAAAAAAGAGTATTTAGACCGCATCCGCAAAGCAGACGTGGTTATGTTTAGCGGCGGTGACCAATTAAGGCTGACCGCTATTTTTGGCGGAACGGAGTTTTTACAGATCCTGAAAAAGAGATATCTGCATGAAAACTTTGTGATAGCAGGCACATCGGCAGGGGCTGCAGCGGCATCAACGCATATGATTTACCGAGGCCAAAGTAACGAGGCGCTTATTAAAGGCGAGGTGCAGATAACTGCCGGATTGGGTTTTGTGGACTCTGTAATTGTAGATACCCATTTTGTACAACGCGGCCGCATAGGTAGGTTAATGTACGCCGTAGCAACCAATCCCGGCATTTTGGGTATTGGCCTGGGCGAAGACGCCGGTTTGCTGATAACCGAAGGCAACATCATGGAAGCCATTGGTTCGGGCTTAATTATTTTGGTGGATGGCAGGAATATTGTAGCTACCAATATTTATGATGTCGAAATTGGCTCGCCGGTTTCTATTGAAAATTTAAAAGTGCATGTGATGTCTATATATGATAAATACGATTTGGCACAACACCGCTTATTGATTAAAAAGACAGTTAAGGTGGAAGAGGGTGTGTTTATACACGCGCCCGACAGCGACCTTTTGCAATAAGAGTCTCACCCAACCCTCTCTAAAAAAAGAGGGCTTTAGCCTGGCTGTTTTTTAATAAACCTATCCCAAAGCGTTTATTTTACACTAAATTTTTGAATCATCTAAATTATTCAAAATGAAGATTATTATCCATGGCGGTTTCTTTAGCGAATCGCAAACTAATCAGGAAGTAAAACAAGCCAAACAACAGGCTTTAAAAGATATTGTGCTGGCGGGTCATAGATACCTGTTAAGCCATACCGCGCTGGAAACCGTTGTTTACACCGTTAGGCTGCTGGAAGATTGCGACCTGTTTAATGCCGGTACCGGTTCGCAAATACAAAGTGATGGCAAAATTCGCCTGAGTGCTTCATTAATGGATGGTAAAACGCAAAAGTTTTCTGGTGTTATCAATATCGAGGATGTAAAAAACCCTATATGTATAGCCGAAAAGCTGATGGCTTATGACGACCGTGTTTTGAGCGGCAAAGGCGCCAAGGATTTTGCTACAGAAAATGGAATAGCCTATTATAACCCCGAAACTCCGCAACGCAGGCATGAATACGAAAAAAAACTGAGTGACTCGATTAGGTTAGGCACTGTTGGCTGTGTGGCGCTCGATCTTTATGGCAACCTGGCAGCCGCTACATCAACAGGTGGCAAAGGCTTCGAAATTCCGGGCCGGGTAAGTGATTCGGCAACTACCGCCGGTAATTATGCCAATGGTTTTGCAGCGGTATCCTGTACGGGCGTTGGCGAAGACATTGTAAGTGGTTCGGTAGCGACAAAAATTGTCACCCGGGTTACTGATGGTTTGCCAATTTCGGTTGCTGCCGGGAAAACCCTAGACGAAATGAAACCCTACGACGGCTTTGCCGGCATTATCGGTATTTCGGCCGATGGCCATATTTACCATGCCGATACCCATCCCTATATGGTTTGGGCGCTGCATGACGATGATGTAGAGGTTTTTGATTAACGATCAGTTTACTTTTATACTTCGACCGAAGTATCCTCTCCAAAATGAATAATATTACCGTTGTTATCCAGGATGCTAAACTGGCGCCTTTTCCAGGGCATGTTTTTGAGTTTGCCATTGGGGTGCACTACGCCTTGAGGCGTGTATTCGGCGTATAGCTTATCAACCTCGGTTACGTTGATGTAGCAGCCGGTATTTTTAGGAAGTTCGGGGTCGTCAGTAGGCCAAAGGTGAATGGTGATTTCGTCCCGGTTAAAAATAACATATCCATCCCAATTAGCCACTAATTCAAAGTTTAGCTTTTCGGTATAAAATTGTATGGTTTCTGCTGCATTCAATGATGCCAGGATGGGGATGGCTTTTTGTAACATGGCTTAAAAATTGGCTTAATTCAGGGATAAACCCAAATATACCTCAAAAACTTTTACATGTAACAACTTTGTTAAGGCGTGGCCGCGGTTTTTTGTTGATTAATAAATAGGTTTGTTATTAACTGATCTTATTAATTATTAACTATGAAACTAAAACTACTTTTTTCATGCCTGCTTTCTGCGGGCATAAGCGCACAGTTGTTCGCACAGGAAACCGTTGATCCTGCCGTGGTTCAAAAAATTCGCGAAGAAGGCCTTAACCATTCTAAAGTGATGGAAACCGCCTTTTACTTAACCGATGTATCAGGCCCACGTTTGGCAGGGTCGCCGGGTTTAAAACGCGCTCAGAACTGGGCAGTTGAACAGTTGAAAACCTGGGGCGTAGCCAATGCCAAGCTGGAATCGTGGGGTAAATTTGGCAAGGGTTGGGAAGTTCAAAAAAACTACGCGGCTATTACCGTGCCATACTATCATGCCATTATAGCTATCCCTAAAGCATGGACCCCAGGTACAGGTGGCTTGATAAAAGGCGACGTAATGGTAGTAAAAGCCGATTCGGCCGCCGACCTGGAAAAGTACAAAGGTAAGCTGGCCGGTAAAATTGTAATATTTGATACCAAACCACTCACCGAACGGACATTTAAATCAGATGCAGCCCGTTACACCGATGAGGAGCTTGATAAGATGGAAAAGGCCACCATGGCCCCTGCCCGCCAGCGTACTGCATTTGATCCAAACTCGCCGCAGTTTGCAGCAATGCGTAAACTGCGTGCGTTCAGGACTTCGTTAGGCACATTTTTGCAGGCCGAGAAAGTTGCCCTTGTACTAAGCCAGGCCCGGGGTACAGATGGTACCGTATTTACCACCAACGGCGCATCATATGCCGATACCGCAAAGGCCGTTGCGCCTGAACTGGAAACCAGCAGCGAAGATTTTCAACGTATTTTACGCCTCGTAAATGCAGGCAAACCAGTACAGCTTGAAGCAGATATTAAAACCCAGTTTTTTACCGATGACCTGCAAGGTTATGACGTAGTTGGCGAAATACCGGGTACCGACAAAAAATTAAAAGACCAGGTGGTAATGATAGGTGGTCACCTTGATTCGTGGCATGCCGCTACCGGCGCAACTGATAACGCTGCCGGCAGCGCGGTAATGCTGGAGGCTATGCGTATACTGAAAGCTATTGGCTTTAAACCAAAACGCACCATCCGTATAGCATTATGGAGTTCGGAAGAACAGGGGCTGTTTGGTTCACGTGGATATGTGCTTAACCATTTTGGCGATCCTAAAACTATGGAATTGAAACCTGAGCAGGCCAAGCTATCGGCTTATTATAACCTTGACAATGGTACCGGTAAAATAAGGGGTATCTATTTACAAGGCGACTCTGCTGCCGGTCCGATATTTAAATCATACCTGGAGCCGTTTAAAGACCTTGGCGCCACTACGGTTACCATTAGCAATACAGGCGGTACAGATCATCAGTCTTTTGATGCGGTTGGCATTCCGGGCTTTCAGTTTATACAAGATGCTATTGACTATGGCTCGCGTACACACCACAGTAACCAGGACACCTATGATCGCCTGATTGAAGATGATTTGAAACAGGCTGCAACCATCATAGCATCGTTTGTGTACAACACCAGCCAACGGGCAGAAATGATACCACGTAAAGAATTGCCTAAGCCACAACCGGCGCGGGGATTTTAATTGATGGAATTATATCAAACAGCATAAAAAAGCGATGGGTTATCTCATCGCTTTTTTATTGCTTTATCCGTTTATCAAACGTAAAGGGCTCTGTTTTAATTAGCAGGATAGCTTTAAAGTCGTCGTGTTTTGGGTTGATGAGGTAGTTTATTTCTTCTTCAATTATCGAGGATGGTACAGCTAATATGGCCGAGCGTTTTTCGTTGATCCAGTTTTCGCCCAATTGCTGGGTATACAACATTTGTTCATATTCCTGCCAGTTAAGTTGTAAATCTTCCTTTTTTATACTGAGTATGGTTAACTCATCCGGTACTGCAATTGTCATCACGTTGAAAACAAGGGTAAGCCCTGCCTCGCTTCGGTGAACAACATTCTCGAGGCAGGCAAGCGAGCGGGACGATGCGGTATATACCATTTCCACATCATTAGGATTCCACCGGGCCGCCCTGCCCGAGGCGGCAAGTTTGTGCGCATATTTTTGGAGGGCAATACGATAAACCAGCATCTTAAGCCAAATCGCCAAATTGTAAGCGGATAAGCTCTTCTTCGATAAGTTGGATGCCGGTAATAGTATCCATCATATCAAAAGGCAACCTGTTACCAAGCCCATAAGCCGGAGTAGTAAGCCATTGATGAAAAGCCCGGCCAGATCCAAATATTTCAATGCCGGTATCAAATAGCGCAAATGATTTAAGCAGCTTTTCGCTTAGGGAGGCGTCCAGTTTTAAATCCTTGTTAACATGGTTTTGGATAGTTTTAACTGTGGTTTTAAATGTTTCCTGGAATTCGTCCTGTGTAAAACCCGATAATGCCAAAAAATCAAGGGCGGTTTTTGCTTCCAGGCCTTTTTTTGAGGTATTGAGCAAGCTGATCGCATCTGTATACTTTGGCTGGCGGATATAGGATCCTTCAAAGTCATTTACAACGCTTACCATTTCGGTATCCTTATATATTACAAGGGCTTTTTTTTTGCCGGTTTGTTGCTTGTCGTTTGCCATTGGGTTTGATATATATATATATATATATATATATCCAAATTTAGAAAAATTTCCCAAAAAAATAGAATTTTTTCCAATTATTTTATTTCGATTTTTTGGTGCTGGTAAGGGATTTCAACCCGTGTAAAACCATTGTCCTTTAGTTTGTTGCTAAAATGTTGTTGAACGTCGTATTCGCCATGAACAAGAAATACCTCTTTTACTTTCGCCGGATCCTGGCAGGCCAAAAAGTGCAGCAAGTCGTCATAATCGCCATGGGCGCTCATTGATCTTATCGAGCGTACTTCGGCATTTACAGGGTACATTTCACCAAAAATGCGTACCTCATGATCGCCGGCAAGCAGGTGCCCGCCAAGAGAGCTTGGTTCGCAGTAGCCTACCATCAAAATGGTGTTTTTATTATTGTTGATGTTGTTTTTAATATGGTGCTTAACACGCCCGGCCTCGGCCATACCCGATGAGGAGATGATAACGCATGGTCGCGGGTCATCGTTCAGCGCCTTTGACTCTTCGGTTGACTGGATAAAACGCAGGCCCTTAAAACCGAAAGGATTGGCATCAACTTTTAATACGGCTTTAACCTGTTTATTATACACTTCGGGGTGGTTCATTAAAACCTCGGTAGCTTTTTCTGATAGGGGGCTATCTACATAATAGTGCAAATCGGGCAATGAGTCTTTTAACTCCAAGGCGTTTAGCGCGTAGAGTAGTTCCTGCGTGCGGCCAACGCTAAAAGCCGGTATTATAACTTTGCCGCCTTTAACCTCGCAGGTTTGTTTAATAATTTCCAGTAAAGCTTCCTCAATCGGGCCCTGGTCCTTGTGTAACGAATCGCCATAGGTAGATTCAAGTAAAATATAATCGGCCTGGTCAAACGGTTGCGGATCGTTCAGCAGCATATCATCATAACGGCCAACATCGCCGCTGAAGGTAATGTTGGTAACTTTGCCATCCTCGGTAATTGCCAAGTGCACCGCCGCACTGCCCAAAATATGCCCGGCATCGGTAAGCTTTAGTTTTATCTGTGGTGTAATCTCAAACTCTTCGTTGTATTCAACAAGTTTAAAAAGCCTTAGTGCATCCATGGCCTCTTTATCTGTATAAAGCGGCTCAAGCAGGGGTAAGCCTTTGCGTGCGCGGTGCTTGTTGCTATACTCGGCATCCTGCATCTGGATATGTGCCGAATCCATCAGGAGGATGCGGGCAAGATCCATGGTGGCGGGGGTGCAATAAATAGGGCCGTTGTAACCTTCGGCAACCAGCCGGGGTATTAATCCGCAATGATCAATGTGCGCATGCGATAATACCATATAATCAACCTTTTTCGGGTTAAACCCGAAATGCTCGTTCAGGTTGTCAGATTGATCGCCCATGCCCTGGAACATGCCGCAATCCAATAATATGGAGGTGTCGTCTTTTAGGCGGATAAGATGCTTGCTGCCGGTAACGTTACGTGCAGCGCCATGAAAAGTTATATTCATTTATAATTGGGTATAAAGTAACATAACGAAGATGAGGATTTAATGTTTAATAAAACAAAACTAAGTTTTTAGTTGTTATTTTGATTTATAGTTTCTAACTTAGATTAACCAATTGGATAGCCGGTGTGATTTAAAAAACATTGGCATTTTTTACACAACGCACATGGAAATTAAAGAATTAACCCGCGCCGAAGAACAACTAATGCAGGTATTATGGCAGCTTGAAAAAGCATACGTAAAAGATGTTATTGACATGCTGCCCGAGCCAAAGCCGGCTTACAATACAGTATCAACCATTATCCGGATACTGGAAACAAAGGGTTTTGTGGGGCACACCGCATTTGGTAAAAGCCACCAGTACCATCCCATAGTAAGTAAAGACCAATACCAGGATTTTGCATCGGATAAATTACTGAGCGGATATTTTGATAATTCGGTTAACCGGATGCTTTCCTTTTTTGTAAAGAAAGAGAAAATTGATCTTAAAGAGGCTGATGAGATCATGAAACTGATTGAAAAACTTAAAGACAAATAGTTATGAGCTGGTGGCAATATTTATTACTGGTAAACATTTACCTGGTTTTATTTTATGCGTTTTATGTTTTGTTGCTGCGTAAAGAAACCTTTTTTCAATTAAACAGGATTTATCTTGTCACGGCCGCTCTTCTTTCATTTTTTATACCCGTTATACAGGCCGATTGGGTTCAAAATCTTTTTATAACCCAGCAGGTAAAATACACCATTTATAGCCTCCCAGCTATTCAATACCAGCTTAATGCAACGGAAACCAGCCACATTAAAATGGGCGAAATATTGGCCTCGCTGTATTTATTGGGTATTTTGATTTTATCGGCAAAGCTTACCCTGCAGCTGTTTAAACTGCGCCGGGTTATGCGTATGCCCAAGGCCGAGGTTCCTTATTCTTTTTTTAAAACGGTAAAGCTAAGCGAAGATGGCCCGGATAACGCTGTTATTGAAGCGCATGAACAAGTACACGCGCAGCAATGGCATTCGGCCGATGTGCTGCTTGTAGAAATGGTAATGATCATTAACTGGTTTAACCCGGTTGTTTATCTTTATCGTATTGCAATTAAACACATTCACGAATACATTGCCGACAGGCAAGCCGTACAGGCTGGCACCAGCAAAGCCGAATACGCCTTATTATTATTAAGCCAAACGTTTAACACGCCAACCCACCGGCTGGTGAACCCCTTTTTTAACCATAGTTTGCTGAAACAACGCATCATGATGCTGCAAAAAAACAAATCGCAGCGCATCAGGCTTATTAAGTATGGTTTATCTGCACCGCTGTTCATTTTAATGTTGATCCTGTCATCTGCTACCATCAATAATAGCCAGGCCGTTACGGCTATTAACAGTAAAGCGCAGGAAATTTTTATTACCCCGGCCGCACAGGTTGATCTATCAACCGTGCTTAGCGAAAGCGAACCGATAAAAGGCGTCGAAATCAAAAGCCTGGCCGATACTACAGGCGATGCTGTGTTTTCATCGGTAGAAACATTGCCAGAGTTTCCGGGAGGCATTGGGGCTTTTAGTAAATTTATAGCATCAAATATCCGGTATCCTGTAGTAGCCAGGCAACAGCACATACAGGGAAGAGCAATTTGCACCTTTATTGTCGAAAAAGACGGTAGTCTGTCAAATATCAGGGTACAGCGCAGCGTAAGCCCCGAAATTGATGAGGAGGCGATAAGGGTTTTAAAGCTTTCGCCAACCTGGAAGGCCGGGATTCAAAATCATCATAAAGTACGTACACGGTTTTCTGTACCTATAGCTTTTACGTTAGATAAGGGCGATAAAACAGCAGACGCAGGCCAGCAAGGCGATCCGCCACCTGTAATTGAGCAATTACCGCCAAATTCAACCAATAGCGTGTTTGCTTCTGTTGAGCATTTGCCCGAATTTCCTGGTGGGGTTGAGGCATTTGTCAAATTCCTGGGATCAAATATTCGTTACCCTAAAGATGCCCGCGAAAAAGGAATACAAGGCCGGGTGATAATTACATTTGTGGTTGAAAAAGACGGCTCGCTGTCGGGCAACAAAATTGTCAGGGGAGTAAGCCGAGATATTGATGCTGAAGCACTCAGAGTGCTGGCAATGTCGCCCAATTGGTCGCCTGGCACGCAAAAGGGCAAAGCTGTGCGGGTGCAATACTCCGTCCCTATTAGCTTTAAACTGGCTGATGATAACAAGCCTGCCAAAGCCACAGAAAACAAAACAGGGAAAGTAATACCATCAAAAGATAATACCCCATCCTACACAGGGGTTGTAACCCAACAAGATACATTTAAAGGACGTGTTGCAGGCAATGCTGACCAAAAGGGCTACTTCACGATGAGAAGAGATAGCAAGACCAACGAGCCGCTTTATTTGCTTGATGGTAAAGAGATAGCCGCTGCCGGTGTAAAAAACATCGCTGTAAACTGCATTCAAAGTATTGATGTACTAAAAGACCGATCCGCCATCGACATATATGGCGACAAAGGCATCAATGGCGTTGTAAAAATTACTACGAAGAAGTAGGTGTTTTTCGATGTGCAGATATGCAGATTTCAGATGTGCAGATGATAAAAGGGGATGATGATTTGATCAGCAAATCGTCATCCCCTTTTCTTATTTATAGTAACATACCCCGTTCAATCAATCATCTGCACATTTGAGATCTACTTCGTGTACCGGTTAATAATATCCACAATCACTTTGTTTTTTTGTAATTGAGGCAGGTAATCAAATAAAATATAGTGCTTTTCCGGATCGCTTGTGAGGGCCATTTCCAGGTGGTTTAGTGCTTCGTTGTATTCGCCTTTGGCAAACAGATAGGCAACCATCCTGTAGTACAGCTCGGCAGCTTCAGGGTTGTTTTTAATGGCTTGTGATATAATCTCGATAGCGCCAACTAATCGTTGCTGCTCATACAATATAGACGAGTAATCCAGCCAGGCATCAATATCCAGCGGGTTTAGCTCAACCACCTTTTCATAAGCCTGTTCGGCCTCGGTCATGTGGCCCAGTTTGTACTCGGCATCGGCAATAGCAAACCAGTAGTCGGCATTGGCAATATCCAAATCAAGGGCTTTTTTGTAAAAATGAAGCGCCTCAAAATAGCGTTCCTCAAAATCAAGTGTAACCCCGATACCAAACCAGGCATCTGCCAGTTTTGGATCCATTTTTACCGATTTTTTATAGAATGCACGGGCGTCATCCATCTGCTCCAGCTTTTCGTAGCATTCGCCTATGGCGCAATAAGTATCGGCATTGGGCTGCTCGTACTCAAAGGTGTGGCGGTACACTTCAATAGCTTCGGCATATTTTTCCAGGTTAACCAGGGCATTACCCTTGTTAAAGTAGGCCGATGCAAAGCTATCCTTAATCAGGATGGCATAGTCATACGCATCAATAGCTTTTTCAAACAAGCTCAATTTGGTATAGGCATTGCCCAGGTTGTACCATGCGGCGTAGCTATAAGGCTCGTTGTCGATGTATTGCTGGTAAAACTGTACGCTTTCCTGCTGGTTGTCCATTACATCGTAGCAAAAAGCCAGTTCGTAAAGGGCATCCTGATTTTCCATATTTTGCTTAAGGCACAGCTTAAGATAACTTATGGCGGTATCATAATCGCCCATGTTCTGGTAAACGTAAGCTATATGCAGCAGTATTTCGTCGGTTTCCTCGGCCAGGCCAAGGGCTTTTTCATAATTTTCCAGGGCCTCGCTAAAACGCTCCATACTCTCGTACAGGTTGCCGCGAATGATGTAAATATCGGCATCTGAGGCCTCCAGCATGGCTGCTTTTTCAAGCGCTGCAAAAGCTTCGGGTACCTTATTGCCTACTACCAGTAACTGGGCCTGTTTAATTAAAAATACCGCTGCAAATGGGTGCTGATTGCGCGCATACTCTGCTACCTGTAGTGCCCTGGCCGGATCATTCTTTTCGATGTAATAGTCGATAATGTTCTCAAACGCCTGGGCATCAAAAAAGTACTGGTCTTGATTTCGAATCATTTCCTCGTACCGCTCTACCGAAAATTTGGGATCTTCAGTAAAACCAAATTCAAATTCTTCTTCCATTCAATTTTGTTTGCAGAACATCCGCTTTAGGTTAACAATTGTAATTGTCTTGTAAAGACTTATTGAAAGTCAAAATACAAATAAGTAAGCAACCAATTTGCAAATAAGTTTTCAACATTCAAACATTGTTAACAACCGTTAATTACAAAGTATTGATAATTAACAGTAATCATTAAAAACCCGCAATTCAAAAAATTGCTTCAAAGATTTCTACCTTTGGCAAAAGTAACAATTATGGGCCTTGATATAACAGACATTCTAAAACGTTTACATATAAACGATGTAAATGATGCTTTTAGTACAGGCAGCAACTGGGGCAGCAGCGCCGGTGCAGCAATAAAAAATATTACATCGCCGGTTGACGGTCAAAAAATAGCGTCGGTTAAATTTGCTACCGAAGCCGATTATAATCAGGTAGTTGAGCAGGCCGCTGCGGCGTTTAAAACCTGGCGTACAACGCCGGCCCCTAAACGAGGCGAGATTGTACGCCAGATAGGCGAGGCCCTGCGTGCCAATAAACAAGACCTGGGTACCCTGGTATCCTACGAGATGGGTAAAAGCCTGCAGGAGGGCCTGGGCGAAGTGCAGGAAATGATTGACATTGCCGATTTTGCAGTTGGCCTGAGCCGCCAGCTGTACGGACTAACAATGCACAGCGAAAGGCCAGAACACCGCATGTATGAGCAATACCACCCGCTGGGTATTGTAGGTATTATATCGGCCTTTAATTTCCCGGTAGCCGTTTGGAGCTGGAACTCGTTGTTGGCCATGGTTTGTGGCGATGTAAGCATTTGGAAACCATCCGAAAAAACACCTTTAACGGCCATTGCCTGCCAGCACATAGCGCAGGAGGTTTTAAAGAGGAATAACATAGCCGACGGTGTATTGAATTTAATTAACGGCGACCGTAACATTGGCGAACTGATGGCCAATGATACCCGGATACCGCTGGTATCGGCCACGGGATCAACCCGTATGGGTAAGGCTGTTGGCGCGGCTGTTGGCGCACGACTGGGCAAAAGCCTGCTGGAACTTGGCGGTAACAACTCCATCATTATCTCCGAAAATGCCGACCTGGATATGTCGTTAATTGGCGCCGTATTTGGCGCGGTGGGCACAGCCGGGCAGCGTTGTACCAGTACACGCCGACTCATTATTCACAAAAGTGTTTACGATACCTTTAAACAAAAACTGGTAAGCGCCTATGGCCAGATACGTATAGGCAACCCGTTAGATGAGCATAACCACATGGGGCCGCTTATTGATACCGAAGCTGTTACCCTTTATCTTAATTCGATTGAGAAATGCAAAGCCGAAGGCGGAAACTTTGTGGTAGAAGGCGGCAAGCTGGAGGGCGATGCCTATGCTTCGGGCTGTTACGTAAAACCTTGTATTGCCGAGGTAGAAAATCACTACAAAATTGTACAGCACGAAACCTTCGCCCCAATACTATACCTGATTAAATATTCAACCATCGAAGAGGCTGTTGAGCTGCAAAATGGGGTGCCACAGGGCTTATCATCGGCCATTATGACCAATAATTTACGCGAGGCAGAACAATTTTTATCCTATGCTGGTTCTGACTGTGGAATTGCCAACGTAAACATTGGTACATCGGGGGCCGAAATAGGCGGTGCCTTTGGCGGCGAAAAAGAAACCGGCGGCGGCCGCGAATCGGGATCTGATGCGTGGAAGGTTTACATGAGGAGGCAAACCAATACTATTAATTATTCAAAAACGTTGCCTTTAGCCCAGGGGATCAAATTCGACCTCTAATTTTTTTATTTTCTAATACTTGTACATGTTCAATTTTCGTCCATTTATTTTAAGCAGCCTTTTATTTTCGTCACTAACAATAAGCGTATCGTCCCAGGAGGCCGTGAAAAAGCCCGAGCCCGAACCACCAAAGTTCTGGCACCTGATGGATCTTAAAACTGAGGGTTACTTTGGCATCAGCTTAAAACAAGCTTACCTTTTTGTAAAAGGCAAGCAAAGTAAAACAGTAGTGGTAGCCACATTGGATAGTGGTATTGACACCTTGCAGAAAGACCTGAAAAGTATTTTATGGGTAAATAAAAAGGAAATTCCGGGCAATGGTATTGATGACGACCATAATGGTTATGTGGATGATATACATGGCTGGAATTTTTTGGGCGGCGCCGGAGGCAAAGCCGATTTTAACGAAACTACCGAGGAGGTGCGCGAGTATAATAAGCTGAAAGGCAAGTACGCAAATGTTACCGATAGCACCGCTACCAACAAAAAGGAATTTGCTTATTGGCAGCGCGTTAAAACTATTTATGATACCACGCTGAACAAGGCAACTACCGAAACCACGCAGCTGCAGCCTATCATGAACGCGCTGATGGCAACCAGCGGGTATATTAAACAAGCGCTTAAAATAGGGGCAAGCGGCACTTTTAGGGAAACGGATTTGGTGAACATGAAAACCGCCAACGATACGTTGAGCCAGAGTAAATATGTTTGGACAACCATATTTTCACAGGAAGGCGGCAATAAAACCAATGCCGAAATTATTAAGGATTTGAGCGAATACCTGGCTAAACTGAACAATGACCTTGCGCCCGACCTGGAAGCCCGTAAAAGAATTGTTGGCGACAATGTAGATACCATGGACCATAAGCCTTACGGTAATAACCTGTTAAAATTTGCCGATGCATCGCACGGTACAGGCGTGGCCGGGCTTATTGGCGCTGTACGCAATAACGGCTATGGAATCAATGGCGTGGCCGATAATGTGCGCATTATGGCCGTTAAAACGGTGCCCAATGGCGATGAATACGATAAAGATGTTGCCAACGCCATCCGCTACGCGGTTGATAATGGGGCCAAAATCATTAACATGAGCTTTGGAAAGAAATTATCACCTCATAAGCAATGGGTTGATGACGCGTTTAAGTATGCCGCTTCAAAAGACGTGCTGTTGGTACTGGCTGCCGGAAATGATAACGACGATATGGATAAGAATCCCGATTATCCGAATGATTTATTTGCCGATGGATCATCAACAGATGCAGATAACCTGATCAATGTAGGTGCTTCATCAGCAAAATTGGGCGATCACCTGGCCGGCGACTTTAGCAACTACGGCAAAAAGATGGTGGATGTTTTTGCCCCGGGGGTAAAGGTTACCACTGTTGATACCGATGCGGAGTTTAACACCGAGGATGGCACCAGCTTTTCGGCACCTATAACATCAGGTATAGCGGCTCTTTTATTAGAGTATTATCCCAATCTGAGCGCCAAACAGCTAAAACAGGTGATCCTGGCATCGGCCACGCCGCTTACCGGCACCATGGTTTACAAACCAGGCAGCAAAACTGACAAAGTTGATTTTACAACACTGAGCAAAACCGGCGGTATTGTAAACGCCTATAAGGCATTGCAGATAGCAGCAACCTTGCAGGGCGAGAGGAAATAGTGATTTGTTAAAGGTGCAATGAAAATTATAGGCGATAAAAGTTTATTTGCATACCAATGGGAACTTGTAGATCATGGCAAAAACGATTATTGGGGAAATTTTTGTTTTTGGATAGGGGACGTTCAAGTTGGTATTTATGAAGAATTTACGACACTGTCTATTTCTTTATCCTATCTGAAAGATTTTCTAAAGGAATCGGGAAACCGTATCTATTTCAGATCTGAAATAATACCAAAGGATGAGCTATTTTATGACGTATATGAAAAGTATTTCGACGATGATTATAAAGGAAATACGAGTGCGTCTTACGGTTATTTTAGAGATGTATTTTGGTTGGATAAAGTCGGGGAAGACAGCATAAGGGATAAGATAGGACTCATACTACTCAATGAACCTATTGAAAACCGCCAACGATTTATATGGAAAATTTATAAAACAAATCAAATTGAAGAGGCATTTATACCTACGAATTATTTTGAATTCGTTTCCCGGCAATTTATAGAGGCACTGTCTGTTGAAATTGATTCTATGGAGTAATCTACCTATCGAATATGTCTCCACAGGCGATGAGTCGATAGAAAAGTTGGCTATGGTGCCGACACATCCAATGAATACAGAAATGACAAAATAAACTATGTCATCGCGAGGTACGAAGCAATCGCGAACTATGTAAATCCGCTATGCATACGACGAGATTGCCACGCTATCGCTCGCAATGACATAATATTCTTGTCGCGGCTGGTTTCTACCGAGACACTCCACGCTATTTACTTTCGGAGATCCCTCGTCCGAAAATCTTCGCCCGCTAAAAACTACTTTTTCTTATCGGCATTAATGGGTTTTACCACATTGGCTTTGCCCGATTGATAATCAGATGGCGCTTTTTTACCGCCCTCGGCGGCAGGTTTCTTTTTTTCTTTTACGGCTTGTCTGTCCTTGCTCATGATGATTCTGTTTTATAGATGTTAATATTAGGCCAGCAAACTTGGCAGCCTGGTTTAATTTGTATTGGAAATGGTACTTAGCCGGGAGTTTCTTTTGCCCCGCCATTAAAGGAAGAAAAGGAATTGCTTTATTTTTTAAAACGCTTATCTTTGAATCGAATTACTAAAGCAATTAATTAAAGGTACTTGTTTTAAGTAATATAAAACGTTACGGCAGATTTTAAATATCAAAAAACTGTATAAATGTTTAACTTTGAAACGGTTTTTAACATACGTACGATAATATAATTATAACACAACAATAGCTACAACAATGAAAAGCTTCATTCCTACAACTACTTATGCAGTTTTAAATTATGTAATTGCCCTTTTACTAATTTCGACACTGTGGACATTTGATACCTTGCACATTGGTGGCGCGGCTTTATTTTTACCATTAATTATAGGATGGTTGCAATTGATCATGGCTATTTTTGCCAATAACAAACTGGGCTTTTTAAAAGTATTCCCGATGAGCATGCATAATGTAAACGATGTAATTATGGGTTCGTTTTTAATGTGCTCGCCTTGGGTGTATGATTTTCATTCAACTATCTGGATTCCGCAGGTACTTTTTGGTGGCGCGTTATTTATCATGGGCATCTTTACCCAAGGTTCGCCATTGATTAATAAAGAACATACATTGCAACAAGGAGGTATCACTTCAACCGATTCATTGTAATTTCGGGCTGCATAGATTATGAAATAATAAAAAAGGGGCGCAATTTGCGCCCCTTTTTTATTCAGGAGCTTTTTGTTCCTGTGCTTGTTCCCTTTCGCGCAGGTTGCGCATAATCTTGGTATATCCGCGATGCCGGTTCTGATCGTCATGCAGCGGAAATACCAGCCCGCTGCCCCAAAAAGGGTGCCATCTTTACGCATATGATAGCGTTCGTCGATAGCGCGGCCTTCTTTCAGGGCAGTTTTTAACTCCTGCTCCGGCACACCGGCTGCAACATCTTCAGGCGTAAAAAACACATCGGCGCATTTGCCTAAAATCTCATGCTCTTTATAACCCAACACCTTTTCGGCGCCGGTATTCCAGCTGTTGATGTCGCCATTGGTATCGGTAGTAATTACCGCGTAATCTTCCAGGCTTTCCAATACCTGCCTGAAAAAATCTTCGCTCATCCTGAAATAGCGGTCGTCAAATAATTCGTCCTGGGTGATGGTATCATCAATAGTATGATATTCAATAAAAATATTGCTGCTATCTACACCGCAGGCCAATTGCATCGGTTCGCGTGTAATTTTATAAAAGGTTTCGTAACCATCTGGCAGGTTGCTTAACGCCGGTTTTTGTTTTACCGGCATCATGGTAATGGTAACGGCTTCGTCGGTAAGCTGGCTGTTAATATTTACTAAAAGATAACTGTATCCTTTTTCTATCAGGTTGCCAAGCAGCTCAGGGGTTAATGGAACGCGCATTTTTGTTAAGGTTAAAACTGTTCGCTTTCCCCTCGCAAAAATGAAACCATTTGTGGTTTATAGTTAACAGAAGTGTTTTATATGTAAATAAAGTATTTAAAACACTTCGTTAAGCCCTAAAAAAAAGCCATTGGAACCATAGCTGCCGCGGGCGTAATCAAAACACATGTTTGATCGGGTGTATTTATTAAACAGCAACCTTAATCCAAAACCTGCGCCGGGCTCCCAATACCTGAATAATTTGATATCCCGCTGGTTATTGGCCGATTCGATATTTACAAAAGTAACACCGCTTAAAAGCTTATTTTTAGTTAGCGGGAACCGGTATTCGGCTTCGTTATAAACAAAGGAGGGCCCCTTAAACCGCCCTATTATAAATGCCCGGCCAATACGGCCATAAGCATCGCTTGCGGTGCCGGGTAATTCAAGGTAAGGTAGCGATCCGCTCAGGAGGTAGTTGGCCCAGTGCCAAAAGGCCAGCACGTTTTCGGGGTCGGTATCGCTCAGGCTCCAGTATTTCCTGAATTCGGCTTTTAGCTGCACTGCGTTATGGTTGCTGCCCAGCCAGCCCTGGTTTGTACGCAAAATCACATCGGCGTAAATACCTTTAAATGCCCGGTTGGGCTGGTCGCGGCTGTTGTACTGAAAATTTAGCAGGATGCCGTTTGCATTGTATCTAAAAGGATAATAGCCCTTGCGGATACTATACCTGTAGTTGTGTGTTTCTTCAACCGGGATGTTTTTGCGGTTGTCGTCAATGTTGTTATAAAAATTAAAGCTAAGGCCGGCACCCACATAAATATGGTCGGTTATTTTCCGGTAAATACGTTCGTTTATTTTTAAGTAAGTATACCTGATAGGAAACTCATCGGGGTTATCGTCAAAGTGCTGATCGCCCATATGAAAGGGTCCGTCGCCAACACTACGCCGCCCGGTGCCCAGGCCATTATCTTTGGCTATGGTTTTGCCTACCTGTAGGGTGCCCTGCAGGTTCCAGATATTTTTTGAAGTAAAAGCGTTGTGTTTAAACTCAAGTGTGGATAGGCCGTTTGTGGATATGTAAGCCCCGGCGTTCATAACCGATAATATGGTATTGCGCCTGTCTCCAAAATATTTGCCCGCGGCCGATGTTGCGCCTACGGCAAAGCCCACACTTGGATTGTAGGCTGCGGAAGGTAATACCGCCCAAAAAAAGTTTTTTTCCTGGCGGCTGGTATCTGCGGTTGCCGGTTTTTTACTGCTGAAAAAGGAATTTAAAAGACCATTGGCGTCACTCTGGGTTTTTAGCGAATCCTCTAAACTCATCCTGGTTTGCGCACGAATGGCAGTTGCGGTTGAGATAAGAAAAAGTAGCGCAAGAGCAAACCTGCAAATTAGTGAAATCAATTTAGGGCATTAATTAGTGATTGCTAATATAAACTTATCATTTTGAAAGTGCGCATGTTAAGCGGGATTTTGTTTGATTTTTAGAGAGGTATTTGTGCCGTTAAAAATTAAACAACACTTCCGCGGTAAGGTGAAAAGTCGAGATAAATAATAAAAATAGCTGCGGCGAAATCCAAGTTATAACGTACAACGTATACCTCTAAAAATCAACTCAACAAAAAAACGTATAACTTAACACGTTAAACGTACAACCTAAAATATGTGGTACGATAAACTAATTGAACAAAACAAAGTTCCGGACCTGCTTTTAAGGCAGGGGATTCGTAAATTATTAAAGCAACGCCTTGCCGATGAAAATAAAGGGGATGTAGAGGCTCAGCAGGTACATTTAATGTCGTTGATTGCCCAGCTAAAGTCATCGCCTATAGCTGTTAATACCGCTGATGCCAATGAACAGCATTACGAAGTACCAACCCAATTTTACCAGTACTGCCTGGGCAAAAATTTAAAATACTCAAGCGGTTACTGGAAGCGTGGGGTTACCGATATTGATACATCTGAAGATGATATGCTGGAACTTACCTGCCAGCGTGCCGAACTAACCGACGGCATGAATGTTTTGGAACTGGGTTGTGGCTGGGGTTCATTATCCTTGTACATGGCAGCTAAATTTCCGCAAAGCAATTTCACGGTGGTGTCCAATTCCCGTACCCAAAAAGCCCATATTGATGAGCAGGCCGATAGGCGGGGAATAAGCAACCTTACTGTGCTTACCGCCGATATGAATACTTTTACGATAGCCGATAAATTCGACAGAGTGGTATCGGTAGAGATGTTTGAGCATATGCGTAATTACCAGTTGCTGATGGCCAAAGTAGCGTCGTTTTTAAAGCTGGATGGCAAGCTGTTCATTCATATATTTACCCACAAGGAATACGCTTACCTGTTTGAGGTAATTGACCAAACCGACTGGATGAGCAAATACTTTTTTACCGGCGGCATTATGCCCAGCGACGACCTGATGTTTTATTTTAACGACGACCTGTTGGTTGAAAAACACTGGCACGTAAGCGGCAGCCATTACGGCAAAACATCCGAGGCCTGGCTAAACAATATGGATAAACACAAAGCCGAAATTATGCCATTGTTTGAGCAAACCTACGGGAAAGACCAGGCCGTGAAATGGTGGGTGTACTGGCGTATATTTTACATGGCCTGCGCCGAGCTTTGGAGCTATAATAACGGTAACGAATGGATTGTAAGTCACTATTTATTTCATAAAAAAGCAGCATGATCCGTTTTGTAATCTGCATTATATTATTGCTGATATCCTTACTCTCAATTTTTAAAGCCTTTGAATACACCATGTGGATGGTATCCATCATCGCCACAGAGTTTTGCTGGGTGTTTATGCTGTTTAGTTTAGCCGCGCTTTTGTCGGGATTTTTTTCGGCAAAATACCAACTCGCCGGAACGATTACGGGTGTTTTGGCCCTTATTTTATTTACCACACCAATAATTAGGGCCTATAATGTAGCCGCAAATCTTAAGCAGAATTTTACCGCAGCGTTTGGCCCGGGCAGCACTATTATTGATGGTGCCAATACACAGCCACCGTATAGTTTTTTTAATATGTTCAGGGGAAACAAGGAGGTTGCATTTAAAACCTATATCTACAATAAGTACCCGGATTTAAACCTTACGATGGATTATTTCCCATCGCAAAAAGTGGGTAACCGGCCCTGCGTAGTAGTTGTACATGGCGGTTCATGGAATAAGGGCGATAATAAACAACTGCCCCAATTAAACAGCTACCTGGCAAGCAGGGGTTATAATGTGGCTGCCATAACTTATCGCCTGGCGCCCAAATACCAAACGCCTGCGCCGGTTGAGGATGTGCATGCCGCTTTTGCCTACCTGCGTGCACATGCAGCGGAGTTACATATCGATACCAACAATTTTATTTTGCTGGGCCGGTCGGCCGGGGCGCAGATAGCTTTGCTGGCTGCTTACACCTTGCATGAGCCTGGCCTGAAAGCAGTAATTGATTATTATGGCCCGGCAGATATGGTTTGGGGATATTCCATACCATCAAGCCGGTTGATCATGGACTCGCGTAAAGTGATGCGCGATTACATCGGGGGCACCTATCAGCAGGTACCGCAAAAGTTTGCGGCTTGCTCGCCACTGGAGTTTGTGGGTAAGCAAGCCTTGCCTACATTGATCATCCACGGCGAAAACGATGTATTGGTATCGCCCGAGCACAGCCGCAGGTTAAACCTGAAGCTAAAACAAAACGGCATCAAGCATTTTTACTTAAAACTGCCCTGGGCCACCCACGGCTTTGATTTTAATTTAAACGGGCCTGGCGGGCAGCTGGCTACCTATACTGTTGAACGCTTTTTAAATACGGTAACAAAATAACATGTTAAAAACGGCTATTATAGGCACCGGTATTGCCGGTATGGGCTGCGGCCATTTCCTGCACCCCAACAGCGACCTTACTTTTTACGAGCAAAATAACTATGTTGGCGGCCATACCAATACTGTAACGGTAGACGAAGAGGGTAAGCCCGTATATGTAGATACCGGCTTTATGGTTTTTAACTATCATACTTACCCCAACTTGTGCCGACTGTTTGCCGAGATTGGCGCGCCGGTTAAAAAAACAGATATGTCGTTCAGTGTGCAACATGTGCCTACCGGGCTGGAGTATTCGGGTTCGAGTGTAAACCACTTGTTTGCACAGCGCAAGAACATTTTCAATATTAAATACATTAAGATGCTGATGCAGATTGGCAGGTTTAATAAAGAGAGTGTTAAAATTGTTGACGACCCGAAGTATGCCAGTTATTCGATAGGCCGGTATGTAAAAGAGTTTGGTTTTGGAGAAGAAATGCTGTGGAAATACCTGGTGCCCATGAGCTCGGCCGTATGGTCAACCCCGATGGAGCAAATGCTGGATTTTCCGGCGGTAACGCTTATCCGATTTTTTCAGAACCATGGCTTTTTAGGGCTGGATACCCAGCACCAGTGGTATACGTTGGAGAAAGGAAGTCAATCGTACCGGGAGATCCTGATCCGGCCGTTTAAAGACCGTATTCATATAAACCGCAAAGCTACCAGGGTTGTGCGTACCCCTGATGGAAAAGTAACGGTATATGCAGCCGATGGCTCGCAGGAAACATTCGACAGGGTGATTATAGCCACACACGGCGACCAGGCCCTTGCCTTGCTGGATACGCCTACGCCGCGCGAGCACAGCCTGCTATCCTGCTTTAAATACCAGTACAACAAAGCCACCCTGCATACTGATGAAAGCATTATGCCCAAAACCAAACTGGCCTGGGCCAGCTGGAATTACCGCATCCAAAATGAAAAGGGCAAACTTAACCCCAGCACCATTTACTGGATGAACATGCTGCAGGGCGTATCAGATAAAAAGAACTATTTTGTATCTATCAACCCGCACGATAACATCGACCCCAAAAAGATCATCCGCGAGATTGATTATCACCACCCTTTGTTTGATGTGCCCGCCATAAACGCGCAGGAGCAGTTGTATAAGCTAAACCTTGATGGGCCGGTTTATTTCTGTGGCAGTTATTTTAAATACGGCTTCCACGAGGATGCCTTTGCCAGCGCCGTTAAACTTTGCTCGCAATTGCTGGGCAGGCCGGTGTATGATGAAAGTGTGGCGATCCAGCCGGCGGTGTAGGCATCTTAAGCACTTTCCCGGAAAATAGGTAGCCCCGAGGGGGCAAAAAGATCTTTGTTTTTTGTGCTACAAACGGGTAGCCTCTACGAGGCATACCAGCATTGCACTTTTGCCTCGTAGAGGCTACCCGTTTGTAGAAGATATTGTCTCTCCCTTTTTTGCCTCGTAGAGGCTGCCTGATCCTTTTGACGCTCGTAATTTCCGGAATTTAAAACACCTAATTTTTCGGTAAGCTACCGGCCTTGCTAAACCAGTTGGCCATTTATTCCGTATATTCATACATGGCAATCACCGCTATCAATTCCTGCTTATACAAGGCAAAAGTGATGCACCACCGGCTTGCGCCAAAGGTGCATAGCTTTCACTACGAGGTGTTTATGTTTTACCTCGACCTGGACGAGATTGATAGCCTGGGCAAAAGCCTGAAGCTGATGAGCCGTAACCGGTTCAACCTGTTCAATTTCAGGGATAAAGACCATTTGCAACTGCCGCGCGAAAATCCGGATGCCTCCAAAAACATCCGCCAGCATATCACCGCTTATCTGCAACAAAACGGCGTGGATATTGGTGCCGGCCGTATCATGGTGCTTACCAACCTGTGCACCATGGGCTACCAGTTTAACCCGGTATCGTTTTATTTTTGCTATCACGAAAACGGGCAAATTGCCTGTTCAATAGTGGAGGTTTGCAATACCTTTCTGGAGATGAAGCCATACTTTTTAAGCGCCGGGGCTATGCAAGGCGATCAGTTTAAACTGAACACCGAAAAATACTTTTATGTATCGCCGTTCATCGATATGGATACCAATTTTGATTTCGACCTGCACATCCCCGGCGAAAAACTGGACGTGAGAATTGATGATTTTGATAAACAAGGCAACCGTTTTTTTATCAGTACGTTAAAAGGAGTAAGAAAACCCCTTACCGATGCCAACCTGTTGCTTTATTTTATCAGCTTCCCGCTCATCACCCTAAAAGTAATTACGCTTATACATTGGCAGGCTTTGAAGCTTTGGCTTAAAAAAATCCCTTTTCATAAAAAAGACGATCAAAAAGAACTGCAAAAAGAAGTGTTCAGACCTTTTGGAAGAGAACCAAGAGGCAAGAATCAAGAGTTAAGACAATAAAAAGTGCTTGAATATAAAAGCTATCAGTTTAGTGGCTTTTTCTTGATCGAAATTAAATATAAAAATTGATCATTGTTTTTGTCTTTCTTGATTCTTGAATCTAATTTCTTGACTCTTTCATATGCCTTATTGCAATTTTTTGTAATTGTATAAAACCTTGCACCAATTAAATTACGTAACTATTACAAATAACCATACCAGCATAATAGTTTTCTGAACCATGGCCAGCACGCTTACAATCACAAAAAACAATAGCTTTTACCAGGATATCGTTTTGAATATCCTATCAAAAATGGATAAGGGAACCCTTTACCTTACTTTGCCCGATGGCGGGCAAATGGTTCTGGGCAACGGCACGGGTAATGTTACTGCAAGCGTTACCATAAACCACAGCGAATTTTATAAACGCCTTATTTTATTCGGCGACATTGGCTTTGGCGAGGCTTATGTTGACGGGCTTTGGGATACCGATAACATTACTAATGTAATTAAATGGTTCCTGCTGAATATTGAAAATACACCGGGCCTTTCGGGCAGCAAAGTTCAAACGTTGTCGCTTAACATCATGAAGTGGTTTAATAAAATATATCATTTTAAAAGGGCCAATACGGTTGAAGGCTCGCGAAGGAACATCTCGGAACACTACGATCTGAATAACGATTTCTTTGCCAGTTTTCTTGATCCTACCATGACTTACTCGGCTGCTTACTTTTATAAAGATGGCTTAAGCCTGGAAGAAGCACAGATAGCCAAATATGACAGGCTGTGCCGCCAGCTACATTTAAAACCAACCGATCATGTGCTTGAAATTGGCAGCGGCTGGGGCGGCAATGCCATTTACATGGCCCAAAAATATGGCTGTAAAGTAACCTCATTAACGATATCTGAAGAGCAGCACAAATTGGCCGTTGAGCGTGTTGAGGCAGCCGGTTTAAGCGATAGGGTAAGCATCCTGGTAAAAGATTACCGCCAGATGCATGGCACTTTTGACAAGATAGTATCTGTTGAAATGCTGGAAGCCGTAGGCTTTAACTATATGGATGTTTACTTCCAAAAATGCCATGAGCTGTTAAAGAGAGATGGCATCCTGGCTATCCAGGTAATAACCTCGCCCGATTCACGCTACAAAGCCCTGCGTAAGGGGGTTGATTGGATTCAGAAACATATTTTTCCCGGTTCGCTGCTGCCATCGGTAGGCGCCATCAACCAATCTATTAACCGCACCGGCGATATGACGATGGTTGATTTGAAAGATATCGGGCTGGATTATGCAAAAACCCTAAAATTATGGCACGAAGCCTTTAACGCCAACCTGCCTAAAGTAAGATCATTGGGCTTCGACGATAAATTTATCCGCAAATGGAATTATTACCTGTGCTATTGCGAAGCCGCCTTTGAAATGCGCAACATCAACGTGATGCATTTGGTTTATACACGGCCTAATAATATTGGGAGGTAGTGTTTGGGTGAATGTTGATTGAGTTGATTGGGTGAGTGGTTTTTCAAATCTCCTCAAGAGCGCATGCGCCGCAACAGTGACGCGGCGCGAGGGCGTTATTCCGGCGATAAGAAATCAATGCCTACGCTTCATTACATTTTCAAATCCTCAAATTTTCAAATTCCCTCATCCACTCACCTTCTGCTCCCTGAACCGGCTAAAAAATACAATAGCCAGCAGGCAAAGCACCGCACCGCAAATACCGTTAAGGCGCAGGCCGTAATCATGGCCCGGATCTTTACCATATACGGTTAAAAAAGCAAACAGGGCTATACCCAGTGTTTGGCCTAATTTTACAAACAGGTATTTAACAGCAAAAAACATCCCTTCGCGGTTTTCGCCCGTACGCAGGGCCTCGCTTTGGGCAATCTCGGCAAGTATTGCATTCGGGAGGATGCCTAATGATGCCAGCGGAAAAGACGCGCTTAAAACCAGGATATAAATTTGTACCTGCGGCGCAAACGGGAATTTACCCAGGAAAAATATCGCTACAAAAATGAGGCTCAACAGGCCAAAAGAAAAAAGCACGATTATTTTTTTACCGATTTTTTTAGACAGGAAATTAACAATGGGATAAAACACCAGCGAAAACAACACCATCGATCCCATTAAAACCCCGCCCATTGATTCGGGCAGGTTAAGCAGTACGGTTAAAAAATATAACAAGCCACTTGATATGATACTGAGCGACATGTAGTACGAAAAATCGGATATGAGGTAGTACTTGAAATTTCGGTTTTCAAACGTTTTTCTGATAGCCGGAATCAGCCGTAAATGGGTTGGCTTGCTGCTGGAGTATTTTTTTTCATCGATACTTAAAACGGGCACCAGCATGATTAACCCGGCAAAGCCGCACAAGCCCCAGATGGTATACTGTACAGCCGAATTGCGGTCGAAAATGTGGAAGCTATGCTGCACCAGGTCGGCAAAATTATTTACCATGGCCGATATGATAATGCCGATAACAAAACCCACCTGTTGAAACGAGGAGAGCTTTACTTTTTCGGCTGCGGTATCGGCCATTTCCGGCAATAGCGCGTTATAAGGGATAATGTAGCTGGTGGCAGCCATAAAAAAGCAAACAAGGGTAAACGTGATCCAGGCCGCATTTTTCATGCTTTCCAATCGGGTTACCGGGTGAAAAGTAAGCGCGCAAAAAACAACCGCCGGCAAAATAGCCCATTTCATGAAAGGGATACGCCGCCCTCGCGGGTTTTCGCTTTTGTCGCTCAATGAACCTATAAAGGGATCAAAAACAGCATCAACAAACCTGCCTGAGGCTACGATGATTGACATGATATTGAGCACGCCAAACACCAGCAGCTGCGGCACCAGCGGAATTAAGCCCGAGTTGGATGGCGGCAGGTAAAAGTAAGGCAGCATCACGATAATGATATTAGTCATCACGCTCCAGCCTATCATCCCGCAGGCATAAGCAAGTTGTTTTGAAAGTGGAAGTTTAGCTGCCGGCATGTATTGCAATATGCAAATATTAACTCAATGCCGCAAAGGTGAGAGGCGAAAGGTAAAAGGCGAAAGGTAGCTTCGGCGGCCGCCGGGCAGGTAAAAGGTAAAAGGCGAAAGGTAAAAGGCAGCTGCGGCTGACGGGGATAAGCTACCGGAGAAAGGTTATTTGAGGGGTAAAGGCGAATCATTCACCCTTTCCCCTTTAACCTTTCCCCTTTTACCTTTGACCTTTTACCTTTCCCCTTTTTAAAGTCCCGAGTAATAATCATAGCCTTGCTCGGCCCAGTAATCGGGCGGGCGGTTATCGCTAAAAGTCATGGTGCCTATGCGTTTCAGGTTTTTGATGCCGTATTTAACCGGGATAATGAGCCTTAAGGGCGCGCCGTGTTTTGGCGGCAGCGGCTGTTCATTTACCTCGTAAGCCAGCAAGGTTTGCGGGTGCATGGCGCTTGGCATATCAATACCTACATAATACACTTTATCGGGCGTTGCCAGGCCTACGTATTGTAATTTTACCTGGTCGTCTAATTTAAAATGGCTTATAAAATCGCTGAATTTTACGCCGCCCCAATGCGATATCTGGTCCCAGCCTTCCACGCATTTAAAATCATAAACAATATCTGTTTTTGGCAGGGCTTTAATGTCATCAATAGAGATGCTCAGCACCTCGCCCGATTGCTTTTTTACTTGCAAACGCCATGCCGCTGCCTCTATTTTTCCGTCGTTACCAATGTCTTCATTATGGCGTACATTTTTTGCAGCCATTTCTTTAGGATAAGTTTTTACCAGGTTATTATTGCTGAATACCCTGCGGAAGGCAAGTTCGGTTTTGTTTAAGGCGCGGCGTAAAGGAGCCCGTGCCCCGGCGGTTACGGTTGCCGTTTCCTCGGGCGAATTATAAAGCCATTTCCAGCCACCATAGGCGGCCCCGGCAGCTATAAAAAAGGTGCCAAATGATATAAAAGTACGACGGCTGATCTTTTGCTCAACCGTAAGAGTTTTTTTAGGGCCTTTATTTTTTTTATTGAACGGGGTTTTCATCTGTAGTTAGGGTTGGGGTTTCGGTAATAGGTTCAGGATCTTTTACGGTGATAACTTCAAATCCGGATATCACCGAACGGAAATTATTCCAGCCGGCAAGTATCACCTGTACAATATGGATCAGGAAGAAAAATACATAGCCAATGGTTAAAGCAAAGTGAAGGATGCGCGCAAAATGATATCCGCCACAAAACCAGGTTAAATAATAAAACTGCACCGGCTTGTAAATAGCCAGCCCGGTTATCAGCGAGCCAAAACCCATTACAATAATTGCGGTATAGGCTATGCGCTGGGCCGCGTTGTATTTATTTTGAGGCGGTGCCATTTTACGGATGTGCAAATCATGCAGCAACACCAGCCAGGCTTCTTTAAACGATTTTTTTTGCGGTACCAGTTCGCGCCATTCGCCCGATATGATGGTGTACAATACGTAAACCAGGCCGTTAATTGCAAAAGCCCACATAAACAGGAAATGGAAAGCCATCCCCTCAGATAACCGGTGGGTTATGTTAAAGGCATGGTAAAACCCCTGGGGAAAAAAACTAAAAAAGGTATGCCCAAACAGCGTGATGCTGTACTCATCATTGGCCCAGTAAATAAGCATCCCGCTCCAGATCATAATTGTAAGGATGGGGAAATTCACCCAATGCGTCCACCGCATGGCCAGCGGGTGTTTTTCTTTTATTATTTTCATTTAGTGTTGGTTTGGTGTTTGACTTGGAAAATTAAAGCGTTGAATGTTCAAAAGAGCGCCGGCTTGTGCGATTCCTTCCTTGGGGAAGGAGGAGGTAGGGGTTAAATCAGGCATTCAAGCACCATTCAGCTTGTCGCTCGTATAACCCCTCCCTGCCTTTGCGCTCATTGTCAGCCGCACCCCTCCCATTGGGAGGGAATTAAAAAAACTTTCTGAAATTCCTTGTTTGTAATCCACACCCGTTTGTGAACAACAAAGCTTTCTCTTTTATTATTTACTTACACCGGTATCAAAGCCCGATTTTGCCGCGGCCAATATGGCGCCAGTGCCGTTGTTTTGTACAAAGCCAATAACCTCGTAACTGGCGGCGTTAAAACCATTGGGCAAAGCAATATTTGCTGCGCCGGTGCCAGCTGTGTTTAATACCACGCTTTGTAGGTTACGTACTATTTGCACATGCGATAGTGTGCGGCCGCCGTTTTCGCCGCGCTGCACTTTGGTTTGCCCGTTTTTTTGCACCAGGGCCAATAGTAATGTGGTGTTCTTGCCTGCACCTTCGGCCTTGTACTGCACGGCAATATGGCCTGCGGTATTCTGCGCGTTAAGAGTTAGCCCACCCGCCGGGGCGGCGCGTAAGCCGGCGGTAATAGCATTACGCAAAGTACCCTCTTCTGATCCTACAAATTCCTTATGCCCGTTAACTACTACTTGTGGCGTATAAACCGATTGCAGGTTTAGCCAGTTAGCATATTGGTTTTGGCGTTTCGAATAATCAGCACTGCTAAAAGGGTCTTTCCAGCCCAGGCGGTTCCAGTAATCAACATGGAAAGCCAGAATGTAAACCGGTTTGTCAACGTCTTCTTTCTGTACCCGAGCCACCAGCTCATCGGCCGGCGGGCAGCTGGAGCAACCCTCGGATGTAAAAAGCTCAATTACCGCAAATCCGTTGCCTGTAATTTTGGGATAACTTTTTTTTGCCCCGCTACTATGGATAGTAAATGCTGTTGTTGCCAAAACTGCTATTGAAAGGCCGGCAGCAACGGCCAATATTTTAAATCGTTTCATAATTTTTATCAGTTTGATATACGTTTTTATGGCTTAGTCGGCTTGTTTGGGATATCCTTACAAAAAATAATTTTTTATTCGGCAGGCCCGGTAACAGGCAAATAAATGCGTAATTAAAATATAATCAACAGGATATACGTAAATTTAAGCAATTATAAACCGGTTTTGGGCAAGTAAAAAAAGCAATATTTTATTGTAAGGATTGGACGGCATAAACGACTAACAGAATAAAGGTTTTATGAAAATACTATTTAATGGCTGCTGATAACCAACTTTTAAACCCCAGGCTTTGGGTTGAAACTCATGCCGATTATTTGTATGGCTATACGCTGTCGCGATTGAACGATGAAGAAATGGCTAAAGACCTGGTGCAGGAAACTTTTTTGGCGGCTTTACAAAGGGCCGATAAGTTTGAAGGCAAAAGCTCCGAACGTACCTGGCTAACAGCTATCCTTAAAAATAAGATCATTGATGTTTACCGGAAAAAATCATCGGGCTTAAAAAACACCGATGTTAAACAGGCCGAAGAGGAGCAGCAGGATTTTTTTGACGAAGACAACGGGCATTGGAACAAGGCCTACCAGCCAAAGCCTTTTGGTATTGAAGACCATGACCCGCTGGCAGGCAAGGAGTTTAACAGCATATTACAAAAGTGCATGCAAAAACTACCCGCTCTTTGGATGGCTATTTTTACCATGAAACATATTGATGATGCCACTACAGATATTATTTGCAGCGAGCTTAAAGTTACACAGGCCAACTTTTGGGTAATTATTCACAGGGCCAAGCTTAACCTGAGGGCTTGCCTGCAAAAAAACTGGGTTTAAAAAAAGAGCAACATGAGTCCACTAAAACATATTATATACAATTGCAGGCAGGCTACATTTTTGATTGAAAAAAAGCAATACAAAAAATTAAGCTTCCGCGAATTTATCGAACTGCGCATCCACCTGGCGGGATGCTCGGTTTGTACATTGTATAACAAGCAAAGCCGTGTTATTAACCAAATGGTGCAGCAACTTTTTCATGACTCGATGAAAACCGAAGGAGCGCATCTTGACGATGGTTTTAAAAAAGAGCTGCAACACCGCATTGATGAGGAATTAAATAAAAATTAAAATATTTTGTAAGGTATCATTAAGCCGCCCGACTAAGGTTGAAATGTTAGTATAAAACAACATGAAAACTAAAAATCAAAGTATGAAAACAATTATTTCAGGCGCATTGGCAGCAACAGTAGTTGCACTATGTTTAACCCTTAACGTGCAGGCTAAATCATTAACACCCGCAAATTTAAAAGTATCGGTTACCGCAGTAAGCGATACCGGAAAAATGGCCAAGGGCAAAATGAAAATGGCTAAAATGGAAAAGAAAAAAATGGCCAAAATGGAAAAAGGGAAGATGGATAAAATGAAAAAAGACACAGCCGGTAAAATGTAACCTGGTTTTTGGTTTGTTGATCGTTTAGAGGGAGGTGATGCTCCCTCTTCTTTTTTAATCCTATTTTATAATGCTTAATTAATTCAATGATGAAAAAATACATTTTAATTTTAGTGCTTGCTTTTACAGGCTTACAGCTTTGCGCGCAAACAGGGCTTAGCAAAGGGGACAATGCCCCCGTTTTTAGTACTACCGATAATGCAGGTAAGTCCGTTGATTTGAAGACATTATTAAGGGCGCATAAATCTGTGGTGCTGTTTTTTTACCGTGGCGAATGGTGCCCTTATTGCAATAAGCACATTGCCCAGTTGCAGGACTCTTTACAACTACTGAGTGCAAAGGGGGCCTACGTAATTGCGGTAACTCCCGAAACTAAGGAAGGCATTGATAAAACTATCCGGAAAACACATGCGTCATTTTCGATAGTGCAGGATAAGGGGTATACCATTATGAAAGATTATAAGGTAAACTATGTACTTGATGATGCTACTGTAGCTAAATACAAGGGCTTTGGCCTTGACCTGAATGCAAGCAATGGCAATACCGACCATGTACTGCCGGTGCCGGCCACTTATGTAATTAATCAATCAGGGAAAATTACTTTTGTACATTTTAATAAGGATTATACCAGGCGGGCATCAATAAGCGATATTATGCGGGCTTTGTAATGGCAGTGCGTTGGATTGTCCGGTCATGTCGTCGGGAAGCTAAAAGCATCAAACGAAACCTTGTTTTATTGGCTGCCCCAGGTAAATGATCCAGGTACCGAAGGAACTTTATTGGCCAACAGGCGCAAATACTTGGATGCACCTGAATTACGCGCTCAGTTTAGTGTTAACCATGATAAAATATAAAATATTGATTATCAAATATTTGCAAAAGTTTGATATAAAATGTGTTAAGTTATGTTAACCATGTTTTGGCGTGTGTTCAGGTATAATCGGGGAGTCTTGTTTAAATTTTCAATAAGGCTCCCTATATTTACCAAACCATGAAAAAACTACTACTAATTGCATTACTATATAGCACGGCTGCCTTTGCCCAGGAAAAGATTAACCAAACACAAAAGTTCAGCATTACCGGGCAGGTTGTAAAAGAATCGGTTGTTACCATTGATTCCATTATGCAATACAAGGTGCAGGATATTGGCGAAATGAACGTGACCAACCACTTAGGTGAGTTTAAACACAAGGACGACCAGCTAAAAGGCGTTTTACTGAAAGATATTTTAAGCCACACGGCATTTAAAACCAGCAGCCCCAAGCTGCTAAGTACTTTTTATTTTATTTGCCAGGGTAACGATGGCTACAAAGTGGTTTACTCCTGGAACGAGCTATACAATACCGAGGTAGGTAATCATGTTTTTGTGCTGACAGAAAAAAATGGTATAAAAGCCGATAAAATGCCCGAAAGCCTGCAAATGAGCTCGGCTGCTGATTTTAAAACCGGCCGGAGGTATTTGCACAACCTGGATAAGATCATTGTAAAACAAGCCGAATAACGCCCATGTTTGGCCGGATAAACCACACCAACTATCACCAGATTTGTGATGAACTTGCTTTAGCCGATCCTGATCTGGCTGATATCATTAGCGCATACGGCTATCCGCCGCTTTGGTCGCGGCCCAACACGTTCGAAACCCTGGTGCACATTATCCTGGAGCAACAGGTTTCGCTGGCCTCGGCGCTATCCGCATTGAACAAAATACGTGAGCGGGTACAGGAGGTCACACCGGCGAGGGTGTTGTTACTTACCGACGAGGAATTTAAAAGCTGTTACTTTAGCCGGCAAAAAACCAGCTATACCAAATACCTGGCCGAGGCTATCATCAGCGGCCAGATGGATTTAGCAGCCCTTAAACAATTACCTGATGATGTTGTCCGCACCAAACTTACCGCCCTGAAAGGCATCGGCAACTGGACAGCGGATGTTTACCTGATGTTTGTACTACAACATGCCAACATATTCCCCATTGGCGACCTGGCCGCTGTGAATGCCTTAAAGCGGGTGAAAAAATTACCAAAAGATACCAGCAGGGAAGAAGTGCTTGCCGTAGCAGAGCAGTGGGCGCCCTATAAAACCGTGGCGAGTATGTTGTTGTGGCATTATTATTTGTCGGCAGCCGCCCGGCCCCCTAAAGGAGGAGTTTTTTGAAAGCTATAAAGGCTTTATGCAAATGAGTTCCCCCTTCAGGGGGGTTAGGGGGTTAAAACTCCAGCTCCAGTAACACTGGGCAATGATCTGAGTGTTTGGCTTCGGGTAAAATAGCAGCTCGTTTGATGTTGGCTTCCAGTTCTGTACTGGCCATGGCGTAATCAATGCGCCAGCCTAAGTTTTTGCCGCGTGCGCCGGCCCTGAAACTCCACCATGTATAGTTATGGGGCTCTTTATTCACATGGCGAAAGGTATCTATAAAACCTCCTTCTATAAATTTCTCCATCCATTCGCGCTCTTCGGGTAAAAAGCCGGATGAGTTGGCGTTTGATTTTGGGTTGTGGATATCAATGGGGCGATGGCAAATGTTATAATCGCCGCAAACCACCAGGTTAGGGATTTCTGATTTTAAGAGCGTCAAATACCGGCCAAATTCATCCAGGAAACGGTATTTAAAAACCTGCCGTTCATCGCCGCTTGAGCCGGAAGGGAAGTAAGCGCTCATGACCGATACCTCGTCAAAATCAACCCGGATACAACGGCCCTCGCGGTCAAAATCGGGGATGCCGCAGCCATATTCAACATGCTTGGGCAGTTGTTTGGTAAATATTGCAGTACCACTGTACCCTTTTTTTTCGGCCGGGAACCAGTAGTGTTGATAGCCCATCTGGTCAACCAGCCCCAGATCAGTTAGTACATCGGGCGTAGCCTTAATTTCCTGAAGGCAAACTACATCGGCATCAGTAGCCTGTAGCCAGGCCAGCCAGTTCTTGCTTATTGCCGACCGGATACCGTTAACGTTATAAGTGATTATTTTCATGCCCCCTAACCCCCTGAAGGGGGAATTTTTGATTTAAATGATTGGAAAATACTTTTTGCAATATTAGTTATATCCGCAATGTTTTGATACCATTTATCAAATATTGTAAGATACTATTTAATCACTCCCCCTTCAGGGGGCCGGGGGGCTCAGCAGTTTATCCAGTTGTTTACACTCTTTTTTACTTAGTACATCTACTTTCATTGGGATATCGGTAAGCGGGCGGTCCCTTTCATCTTTTTTTACCGCGGCAATATGGTCAACCATATCAAAACCGCTTACAACCTCGCCGTAAACGGTATAACTATGATCAAGCTGGGCTGTACCGCCAACTGTTTTATAATATTCGCGCTGCCAGGCAGGTATTTTATAACCTTTTAGCCGTCCGTTTTCCAGCGAATCCATTTTGGCATCGCTAAGGCGCTTGCCTTCCACAATATAAAACTGGCAACCGCTTGATGCTTTTTTGGGGTTGTCATCGCGGGCGGCCGCCAGCACCCCGCGTTTGTGAAACAGGCTGTCCCTGAATTCGGCCGGGATAGTGTAGCCAACATCGCCATTGCCCAATTCGGCACCGGGTTTGGCTTTGGCCGGGTCTTTCGAATCGGGGTCGCCGCCCTGGATCATAAAATTCTGTATCACCCGGTGAAACAATATGCCATTGTAAAAACCTTTTTTGGCCAGTTTGATAAAATTATCGCGGTGCAAAGGGGTCTCGTTATACAGTCGGATAATCACGCTCCCGTAGGTGGTGCTGATGCGCACGTACTGGTTTTTGGGAGGCTTTGCAAAGGCAATGGCAGTGATGAATAAGAGTAAAGTTAGGGTAAGGATTTTTTTCATATATCGTCTGAAATCAGAATTTTTTGCATGTTGTTTTTTGGTGGCGCTCAAGAGTGCTACGCAGTTTTCCGAATTTAAGAATTAGCAGAATATCTGAAAAGCCAGAATTTTTCACTTGGTGTTTGTTTTCAAATGTGTTCAAAAGGGCTGCGCCGTTCGTCGAATTTAGGAATTTTCAGAATAATAATCTCGCTCTCCAAATCAACCATTCACCACCCTATATCACCCCAAGCTCTTCAAAATAAGTGATGATTAATGATTTTATGAGCATTTCCTGCTCCAGCATGGTATAATTAGGAATAACTTTAACAAGTTTCCAGTGTGGCCAGCCATCCTGGTCAAGGCCTTCCAGCTCGTAAAAACCCATCATGCTCATGAGTTTGCAGTTGGCAATATGCATCAGTTCTTCTTTTTGGCGTTTGCTGAATTTGCGCGGCCCCTGGCCAAGTTCCTGAACGCCAATTAAAAACAATAGTACTTTTATATCGGGTTTCTCGTTATCAAAATCTTCGGCAATACGGTTTTGCAACGCACTCCACTTAATATTAATTTCTGCCGGTTTCATATTGGCAAAGGTACGTTCATTTTTCGTTCATTGGTTCATTTGTTCATTGGTCTCTTCTGGCTGAATTGCGTTGATGCGCCGGTTTATTTGTCTTTTCTGATAATCGTATGACTTAATTTTAGGCAATTAGTCAACCATAGACCAATGAACCAGTGAACTAACGATATTGTTACAATGTTGCATTAAATTGCTCGTTTAAATGCTTACTTTTGCTTTATCCTACAAAAAGGGTGTTGACGTGAAGAAAAACAAAGTAAATATTATTTACTCGTGGTTGTTACTGGTTTGCTTTATTGCAGGGCAGTACATGGTTTATACACACCAGCACCATGTATTAAAGGGTTTTTCAAAATCGGTATCTATATCCAATACCCATCCACAACAAACGGTTAAAGAAAAATGCGATATGTGTGATGCTATGCACCACAATTGCGCGGTAATTGACAATGCTTTATATACAACGCACCAAACAGCGGTGATGCATGTTTTTAAGGCCTGCAACTATGATTTTGTAAGTTTTTCGCTGGTACTGGCTGCCGGTCGAGCTCCGCCGGTGCTTTCGTAACAATTCCACCCTGTTATCATTTTTTATTAAGAACCCCGTTTTATAAGCGGTATTTATTGATTTACACCCCATTCTTGTTATGAAATTAAAGCTGATTAGCTTCTATATATTATTATTTGTAGGTTTTGGCGCGCAGGCGCATATTGCTTCACTTGTTCTTAAGAGCCCGCCCCCCGAAGATGTTATAGGAACATTATCCGGCACTATTACCGATAAGGCCGATGGCAAACCCATTATTGGCGCCACTATTACCATCCCCGATTTACGTAAAGGGGCCGTTACCGATGCCGACGGTAAGTATACGTTTAACAATATCCCAAAAGGTATTTACCTTGTGCAGGTAAGCTATATTGGTTACCTCACCATTAACCAACGCGTTGATTTTTCGAAAACCAAGGTGTATGATGTAAAAATGCAAACATCATCTGTTGAGGCCGGCGAGGTTGTTATCACCGGCGTGAGCAAGGCTACCGAAATAAAGCGCAGCCCAGTGCCTATGCTGGCTGTTGGCAAGGCTTATTTAGAGCAGCGTGCGGCATCGGGCAATATTATTGACCAGATAGCCACACTGCCAGGTGTAAGTGCCGTTACAACGGGGCCAAACGTATCCAAACCCTTTATTCATGGCCTGGGCTATAACCGGGTAATTACGCTGATGGACGGCATACGCCAGGAAGGCCAGCAATGGGGAGATGAACACGGAATTGAGGTTGACCAAAACTCGGTTGACCGGGTGGAGGTAATAAAAGGCCCGGCCAGTTTAACTTATGGCTCGGATGCCATTGGCGGGGTGGTGAATTTGATTTCGCCGCCACCCGTTCCAGAAGGCACTATTGCAGGTTCGGTACAGGGAATTTATGGTACCAATCAGGGTTTGTTGAACGGGTCGTTCCGCTTGCAGGGCAATCAAAACGGCCTGGTGTGGGGAACTGTTGTATCGGCCAAAGAGGGCAAAAATTACCAAAATCAGCATGATGGCCGGGTTTATGGTACCAACTATAAAGAAAAGGACGCCCGTGTAATGGTGGGTTTAAATAAATCATGGGGTACATCGTACCTGAACGCCTCGGTATTTGACGACGAGCAATCCATCCCCGACGGCAGCCGCGATTCATTAACCCGCCAGTTTACCCGCCAGATAACCGAGGATGATGCCTTCCGGCCTATTGTTCCCCAATCTGTGCTAAACAGTTATGCAATTCCTACCCTGCACCAGCATGTGCAGCTTTATCGCATTTACAACAACAGCAACTTTAGGCTGGGCGATGGTAACCTGATTGTAAACCTGGGCTACCAATACAGCCACAGGCGCGAGTATACCCACCCCGAGGCTGGTGATGTTGCCGGGCTTAACCTGCATTTAACTACTTATACCTATGATGTTAAATACAACTTTAACTTGGGTAACGATTATGAAACTACGTTGGGCATCAACGGGCAATATCAAAACAATACCATTGGCGATGCCACCGATTTTCCTATCCCTGCATATCACCAGTTTGATATAGGGCCTTTCTTTGTAGTAAAGAAAAGCTACGGCAAGCTTGACCTGTCGGCAGGAGCAAGGTTTGATAACCGGTCATTCAGCAGCAGCGCCGCTTATGTGGATACTTTGGGCGCGAATGGCTTTCCACAGTTATATACCGGCGCAAATCCAACATCCACGCCAAATGTAACTACACAGTTTGACGCTTTTAGCAAAACGTTCCGGGGTTTTTCGGGCAGTTTTGGCGCTACTTACAATGTGTCTGATGCGTTTTTGGTAAAGGCTAATATTTCACGTGGTTTCCGGGCACCAAGTATTGCGGAAATATCGGCCAACGGACCAGATCCGGGCTCACAGATTTACCATATCGGCGATAAAAACTTCAAACCGGAGTTTAGCTTACAGGAAGATATAGGCACCTTTTTAACACTGCCCAATGTAACGGCCAGTATTGAATTGTTTAATAACGATATCTCCAATTACATTTACCAGCAACAGCTATTAAACCCGGATGGCAGCCCGGTTTATACCCAGGGTTATACTACTTTTACCTATGTACAAAGCAAGGCCCGTATTTATGGCGGCGAGGTAAATGTAGATTTGCACCCTATTTCGTGGCTTCACTTTGAAAATGCCATGAGCCTGACTTATGGCGAAAACAAAGGCAATGGAGGCTCCGTTGCTGATAGTTTGAAATATCTGCCATTTATCCCGCCGCTGCATACCCACACTGAACTGCGCGGGACCTTCAATGGCGGTTTTGACAATTTCAAAAACCTGTATGTATTTGTCGGGTTCGACCATTACAGCGCCCAAAACCGTTTCTTTGCAGCTTATGGAACAGAAACCTATACGCCTGGCTATAACTTGCTAAGCGCCGGTTTTGGCGGCAATATTGTAAACAAAGCGGGCCAGCCAGTAATTAAATTATTTATTGAGGGCACCAACCTGGCCAATGTTAATTATCAATCAAACATGAGCAGGCTAAAGTATTTTGATAATTCAACCGTACCGGCAGGCGTCCGCCCGGGTATTTTTAATATGGGACGTAACATCAGCTTTAAAGTGGTTGTTCCGTTTGGGTTTAATACGGGGAAGAAATCGTAAGGTAGTTTTAAACCCGTAAGGCATTTATAAAACAAAGGCGAACTATGCGGGTAAACCCGAGGTAGTTCGCCTTTATTGATTAAGCTTGCTGCAGGCCTCGTGGCAGCAGCTATTAATCCTGCGTAACCGGCCGATGGTGTTCATGACAAGCTTCGGCACAAACCAGGCAGGCCTGGGCACATCGTTTACAATGATCGTGTTTATGTTTACCACATTCGGCTGCGCAACGGCGGCAAATCTATTCGCGCAGCACTAGGTACTGATGAGCTATTAACAAGTCCCGCTGTAATAGGCGTGCACCCCGGGCGCAAATATCGGCACAGTCACGGTCGAGCCGGATTCAATCTGCCATCATTTGCACATCGTCTTCACTTAAACGCGCTGTTGCACAGTTTTCGCATGCTGCTACGCAATTCAACAACCGTTGAATAATTGCGCTGTGATCGTGATTTTCCATATCGGTATTTGTTATAGTGCTTAATAACAATCCCTATAGTTGGTAAATGTTTTGAAGCATTTAAAATGCCCCGGAAAAGCCACGCAAAGCTTAGCCGATGAGCCCTAAAACAAAACAGGCTCCCTCGTTACCGAAGCAGCCTGTTTTTATAGTGTTTGAATTTTTATTATTGTTGATCTGGCTCGTCAGATGGAGTGCCAACAATTTTGTAAATGGTATCGCCATTGTTGTTTTTGCTTTCCTGATAGTAAAAACCATCGGGAGAAACAAACAACTTTTCGCCATTAATCTTGATCTTGCGGCAGTCATCTGGCAACTGTGTTACAATATCGCCAATTTGCGGGCCTTGCTGTACATCGCCGTTGCCACCATTATCGGTATTTAACTCACCGTCTTTACCGGCAATCACATAAACCTGGGTGCCGTCATCTTTTGTGTAAGGCTGATAGTACACGCCGTTTGATTCATAATATTGCTCGCCATTAATCATGATAGATTTTGCATCTGACGGCAGGTTTTTAACCTCGGCGCCAACAGGAGGCTCAACTACAGTATACTGATCATTATATTGACGGTAGTATAAACCATCGCTATAATAGTACTGGTAATCGCCATACCAGAACGGATAGTATCCGTAAGGCAGGAAGCCTATGCTAAAGCCGATACGTGGATAATAATATGAATTATAGTAGTTGTGGTATGGGTAATAAACATGGCTGCCAAAATAACCACCGCGGCCGCCGTAACGATATCCACCTGTGTAAACTCTTTGGCCATAACCGGCACCGCCGCCATAGTAATTACCACGGCCGCCATTGTAGGCGCGCCTGTCAAGGCTGTTATAGCTGCGTGTGCCGCTGTATACACGTTGACCTGCGCCGTTAACGCTGCTGCGTTGAGGAGCAATGGCCACGTTATTTGATCTGTTGCCGTAACCATAGTTGCCGCGTTGCGGTGCAATTGCCTGGCTGCCACGGTTAACACTGCCGTTTCCGCTAAAGCCACGTGAAGGCTGTGCTACAGAAACGCCCTGATTGCCACCACCGCCATTATACGATGGGCGCGCAACTCCTATGCTACCACCACCACCAGAAGGACGTGAAACGCTAACGCTGCTACCGCCACCACCGCCGGATGAACGGGAACCGCCGCCTCCGCCACCACCGCCGGATGATCTTTGGCCGCCGCCACCGCCGCCACCACGTTGGGCGTTGGCAGTAAATGCTAAAGACAAGCTTAACAAGCCAACTAAAGCGAATGAAAATAAATTTTTATATGTCCTTTTCATGATTGAAAGATTTTTAACTGTTCGGCAGATTTCTCTGCCTTGTATAAATATATAGACTAAAAAATGTTTAAACGGTTTAATTGATGTTTAATATTATTTTATATAACAATGCAAAAAACGCACCAATAAAAAAATTACCTACACAACAACCTCAAAATCGCCTTTTTATTGCTTTGTGCTTACTAATTTAAAGCCTCGGCAATCACTAAAAATGGCTCTTCAAATTGTAGGCTGAAAAACCCATCTGCAATAGTTTGATAGTAGTTTTCGCCATTGTCCTTCAAGCCATTATATCTAAGCGCTTTTGTTTTCGACAATAATTCAATTTGCTCGCCTGCTGGTTTCCACTTGCTGAATCCCGACGTTACCGGATAAATTTTTTGCCGGGCATTAAAAATAACCAGGTTAATTTTATCGGCGTAAGGCAAAAAATCGTTCAGCTCCAGGTCGTCGGCTATCACATTAACCGCGGGATAATTATTAACGGTAAGGAACTTTAGCGCTGCCTGTGTTATATTGTTGTTTCCGGCAGCAATCAACTTTACATCAGACTGGGCCGTAGCCGCTCCGTCATCATCGGTAATAATCCAATCTATCTTAATGCCAAAACTGTTCAGCTTTTCGGCGGTGTCGGGTGTTGTTATCACCGTCGGACTCCATTCCAATAATTGCCCCAGCAGTTCCTCCTCAAAATTATCTATCCCCAATACAAGTAAAGCAGGCTCCTGTTTCTCGCGAACGATATGATGCGACGACATTTGATAAAGTTAAGGCGAATAAATGAATATTGGATGAAAAGAAACAGGCCCGAAATGTTAAATTATTTGATTTAACATTTCGGGCCTGTTAAAAAGGTTATTTGCCTAGGTTATCGGGCTGGAAATCCAGCGATATCGAGTTCATGCAAAAGCGTTTGCCGGTAGGCGGTGGGCCGTCGTCAAAAATATGGCCCAGGTGCGAATCGCAACGGGCGCAAATCACTTCGGTACGCTGCATACCTACGGAATTATCTTCTTTATAAATTACGCTGTTTTTACGCACGGCCTGGTAAAAACTGGGCCAGCCACAATTACTGGCAAACTTGGCATCCGACCGGAAAAGCTCATTACCGCAAACGGCGCAATAGTAAGTACCCCTGGCGTTTTTGTCCCAATATTGGCCTGTAAAGGGCCTCTCTGTAGCCTGTTCACGCGCCGTGGCATATAACGCAGGCGACAGGATCTTTTTCCACTCCGCATCGCTTACTGCTAAATGTTTGGTATCGGTATTGGAGTAATAGGGGTTATTCTCGTGTCCTTTGTTTGATTTTAGATGCTGGGCGTTAGCGCCACATGCTGTGCCGGTTAAAATGGCTAATACTATTAATGCTAATCTCATTTTTTTAATTTTCCTTTAAATACACTCCTGAATTTTTCCAGCTCGGGCTGTATCACATATTTGCAATAAGGCTGTTCGCCATTTTGGTTAAAATAGTTTTGATGATAATCTTCGGCTTTGTAAAATACCGTATAGGGATTTACCTGGGTAACTATTTTATTGGGATAAACCTTTTCGGCATTCAGCTTATTGATATAATACTCGGCCTTTTGCTTTTGGGCCGCATTGTGATAAAATATAGCCGACCGGTATTGTGTACCTACATCATTACCCTGCCGGTTAAGCTGTGTTGGGTCATGTGCTACAAAAAACGCGGCTAACAATGCATCATAAGTTACTTTAGCCGGATCATAAATAATGTTACAGGTTTCGGCATGGCCGGTTGTGCCGGTGCAAACCAGTTTATAGCTGGGGTTGGCCACGTGGCCGCCGGCAAACCCGGATACAACTTTTACAACCCCCTCAATCTGTTGAAACTTGGCCTCGGTACACCAGAAACAACCGGTGGCAAAAGTGGCGGTATCAAGTTTTGGAGCGTTTGAATTATTGGGATTGATGACCGGTTTGGCAAACGCAGATGCCCCGGTAATGATGAATAGCAGTACTTGAAATGTTATTTTTTTCATGTTTTAATCGATCGGTGCAGCTTTTGTTTTTGCTGCTAATGTTACTAACGTAAAAAACAGATGTTTGGTAACCATGTAGTCGGGATTTCGGGGATATCCTTACAGATTTTTACTCAAAGGTGATAATTTGTTAGCAAAGCCAGATGCATATACAAATTTACAATAACGAAATAATGACACCTTAATTTATCAGATTTCAATTGATACGCCCTTATTTATTATGTAAGAGAAGGCAATTCATTTGCAACCACTATTTTTAGTAAATGCACTTCCTGGTCTACTTATGAAGGAGTGCATAATTTTAATCCAGGATCCATAATTATCGCGGATTGGTCAATTGTAACTTTAGCAACTCGTCATTTAAATAGCGAAAATCCGGCCTCAATAAAACATCCTGCACCATACATGCATCCCTGATAATGCCGAGTTTTGCCTGGGTATCGTTGCTTTGTTCGCTGCTCAAATTAAGTAAGTCGTCCAGTAAACAACCAAAAGCCCTTACCTCAAGCCGTTCAAGTGCTGGGGCTAAGTCGCTGTTGTTTTTGTTATAAAAACAAGCAGCTCCAAAATCGCCAAACAGGGTGTTTGCATCATCATCAACCAGGGTGTTATGGGCGTACATATCGCTGTGCATTATGCCCCTGTCATGTAGCTGGAGCGCAACGGATGCAATTGTAGCGGCAATTTTGACTATTTGTAGGGTTGTGAGCGACAGGCCTTCTTTAAAAACATCCCGGGTGCAGCTTTGTAAGCTGGGGGGTAGGCCAAGGTTATAAAAAGAGGGGGGAATTAAGCCCATTACAAGGCCTTTTTTATCTTCGGGATGTGCTGTTATTTGCCCGATGAGCTGTACCAACCCGGGGTGAGCACCGGCGGCAACACAAGTATTCATTTCATCCTCTGGCGAACCATCGCTCGTAACAGCGCCTTTAAATATTTTTATGGCTACTTCCGGCGTTTCTGTCACATTGCGCCAGGTGGCTTTGTGTATAACACCTGACGCACCCTCGCCAAGGTGCTCATTCAAATCCAGGTCGTCCCAATGGATAAGATCAAGTGATTGTGCCGAAGGGATTGCGCAAAAAGGGTTTCCCGAAAATGCCAGCCAGGAAAGCCTGGGCATATGTAACAGCCACAGCGGCAATTCGCTTAGCCTATTGGCTGAAATTCGCAGCAGCTCCAGGTTGCTGCAATTGCTAAGCTCCTGCGGTAACGTGGTCAATTGGTTACCGGCAAGCATCAGTTTTTGCATCTTTTTGCAGTTGCCAATCGTGGCGGGTAAATCCGCAATCCTGTTGTTGGTAAGTATTAGCCAGCGCAGGTTGGGATTAAGCGATTTTGAAGGAACAGTAGCAATTTGGTTTGCTTTAAAGCCAGCAATATCAAGCAATGGACAGTCGGCCAGAACTTCGGGTAAAACGGTAAACGGATTTTCTGAACAAAAAAAGATTTTCAGCTTTTTCAGTCTGCCAAAGTCTGTAGGTAGTGCGCTGAGGTTGTTATAGGATAGGTCAAGCCTTTCTAAAGTATCTGCCAGTTCAAATATTTCTTCCGGGAAATGTGAGAGTCCCTCGGCAAGCGTAAGCGAAGTAGCGCCTTTTAGTTCGCCGTTTTGTAATTGTACTAAAGTTTGCATGACAGGGTTTCCTTAAAACAGCCCCTCAATGATATTGGCGGCAGATAAACCCTCCGCTTCGGCGTGGTAACTACGTACAATACGGTGGGTTAAAATGGGTTTGGCAACGGCTTGTACGTCCTCAATATCGGGCGAATATTTTCCGTTGATAACAGCATGGCATTTTGCTCCGAGTATCAAAAATTGTGATGCCCGCGGGCCGGCTCCCCATGTTAATAACCGGTTTACCTGCGGCGTGGCAAACGGGGTATTAGGGCGTGTTTTTGATACCAGCTTTACCGCATATTCCATCACATTATCGGTAACCGGAATGTTGCGTACCAGTTGCTGAAAATAAATGATTTGCTCTGCGTTCAGTATTTTTTTAACATCAGCCTTTAAGGTGCTGGTGGTGTTTTTAACAACCTGCAATTCCTCTTGAAACGAGGGGTAGTTTAAAGTTACGTTGAACATAAACCTGTCCAGTTGTGCTTCGGGCAGGGGGTAGGTACCTTCTTGTTCAATAGGGTTTTGGGTGGCTAACACAAAAAACGGCTGGGCCAGTTTATGGGTAATCCCGGCGGCCGTAACCGCTTTTTCCTGCATAGCCTCTAATAAGGCGGCCTGCGTTTTTGGCGGGGTACGGTTTATCTCATCGGCCAGGATAATGTTGCTGAAAACAGGGCCGGGTATAAATTTAAAATTACGGTCCTCGCCTAAAATTTCAGACCCTATGATGTCAGATGGCATCAAATCGGGTGTAAATTGGATGCGTTTAAAATCGAGGTCTAATACCTGCGATACGGTTTGCACCAATAGTGTTTTGGCCAAACCGGGTACGCCTACCAGTAAACAATGGCCGTTGCTGAAAATAGATATCAGCACAAACTTAACAACCTCATCCTGCCCGATTATTACTTTGCCAATTTCGGCACGTATTTGCTGGTAGGCCAGCTTTAAAGCATCTGCGGCTTCAACATCAGAGCGGTGTGGCATAGGTTGTATATTATTTAGCTTGGGCAGTTGTTGTTACGGGCGGTGTTAACCACTTCTTTAATATGTCGCAAGTTTGGTATTCAGGGTCAATTTTGATGAACGTTTGTTTACGGCGTTTATCAAACCATTGGTTTACTACCCTTGTGTTTTTATCCTGGTAAGCAAAATCTTTCAGCTTAGGAAAATCCTGCGCCAGGTTGGCCTTGTGGGCATCGGTTGCCGATTTAAGGAATAGTATTTTATAACTCTTTTTACCATCGGCACCGGTGAATACATCGGGTTTAGATATGCTGCCAACTTTCATGGTATCAACAACCAGGGCAACTTTAGGGTCAAGCTTATCGGTAGGGATAAAGGTTGTACGGGTTTGTACGTTTTCGGCGTTCAGCATCATACCTCCGTTAAATTTGGTTTCTTTATCGTCTGAGTAAAAATTCGCGGCGGCAGAAAAATCAAGGTCTTTTTTATGCGCAATCATAAGCGTATAAATACTATCGGCTTTTGCCTTGGCCCTATCCAAACTGGCCTGGGTTGTAGCCGGCGCTATCAGGATATGCCTTACGTGTACCTGCTCGCCACGGCGCTCAATAACCTGTAAAAAGTGAAAACCAAAGTCTGTTTCAAATACAGGCGAAATCTCCCCGGCTTTAAGCTTAAAGGCATTGGCTGTAAATTCTTTTACAAATGTGGTACGATCGGCAAAGCCAAGATCGCCACCTTCAACTGCCGATTGCGGATCTTGTGAGTACAAACGTGCTAAAGTTCCAAAGTCCTCGCCCTTTTTTACGCGGGCAAGCAGTTCTTCGGCTTTTTCTTTATATAGCTGTTTTTCTTCTTTACTTAGTTTGGGCTGAAAAACAATTTCGCCAACCTCAACCTCTTTGTTGAATGAAGGCAAGCTATCCTTAGGCATTTTGTTAAAATAATCTTTAACATCCTGCGGGGTAACATTTAGCTTTTCAGTTATTTTTTGCTGCATTCTTTGAGCAATCATCTGCTCTTTCATGTCCGGGCGAATCTCGTCCTTATATTGAATTATCGACCGGCCTAAAAAGGCTTCCAGTTTGTCCTGACCACCTGCACGCTGCATCATTTCGCGCATACGGCGGTCAACACTGGCGTCAATGTCATCATCCTTTACATCAATACTATCAATAATCGCCTGTTGTGCCAATAGTTTTTGTGTTAATAACGATTGCAGTATCTGGCATTTTACAGACGGATTTGGCTGCATACCCTCAACCAGGTAACGGGCGTATGATAGTTCAATATCCGACAATAAAATAGGGCTGTTACCAACAATTGCGGCAATTTTATCTAATGTTTTTCCTGGTGTTCTGGCAGTGTTGGTATCTGGTTTGGCTGCTGTAGCGTCTAAAGTAACTTGTGCCTTTGCAACTGATATTATGGAGATAAACCCTAAAACTAATAACCCTAACTTTCTCATGTAATGCTTTATGTACTAAATAAAACGGAAATAACAATTCCGTTAAAACTTCAAATTTCGGTAAAATTTATTAATTATAGCGGCACAATTAAATTGAATAAAAAAACAGAGTATTAAGTCGGTAGTCGTCAGTTTAAAGTCAGAGGTCGAAACGCCTCTTTTTTTTGACTTAAAACTTAGTACTTCGGGCTTCAGACTAAGTACATGCTATAATTGTGCTAATATGGTTATAATGCTTCAAACGGTTTAACTACTTTTGGTTAAAATTTGTTAAAGTGAAAGTTGAAAACCCGGTTGCCCTGCGCTTTATTTTACAGGATGAGCTTTATTTGCTCAAAGCAGATAAGGCGATGTACGAAAACCTTGCAATAGCCCAGCCCGAAATTGAAAATATTACGCCCGCTGTAACCGTAGTTGTCTCGCCCCCGCCAATTACCAAACAACCGGAACCAACGGCCCAACCTCCCGCACTGGAAGTTAAAACGCCTGAAGTAAGTTTTAATTATTTAGGTAAAAACTTAAAACGCTTTTTGGTACTGGTATACTATCCCGAAATGGAATTTATTGACGACGCCCACTTGGCCGCACTTACCAATATTATTAAGCGGAAGGATTTAAGTATAGACGATGTTGCCATTTTAAACATTGCCCGGCATGCCGGCGTACAATATAATGAACTGGCTAGTTTTTTTAAACCCACCAGGCTGTTGGTGCTGGGTAAAAATGCAATGCCACAAGGCATCGCACCCCTGGCGTTAAATGCCCCCAGGGCTTTAGGAGATATTACAGGCTTATACAGTTTTGCATTCGGCGAAATGATGGATAACGTAGAACACAAGAAAGCTTTTTGGGAACAAATGAAAACACTATAATTTGAGGATTTGAAAATGGGGACATCCTGATAAAAATATCATCTTCAAATTTTCAAACCCTCAAATTTTCAAATAGATTCAATATGACGGAATTAGTATTCGCCACAAATAATCGCCACAAGCTCGAAGAAGTAGAAGCAAAACTTCAGGGTAAAATTAAACTGCTTACCCTTAACGATATTGGCTGCTATGATGATATTGAAGAAACCGGCACTACTTTTAAAGCAAATGCTTCAATTAAAAGCCAATACATATATAATAGGTATAAACTGAATTGTTTTGGCGATGATAGCGGCCTTGAAATAGATGCCCTGAATGGCGAACCGGGCGTTTATTCGGCCAGGTACGCCGGCGAGCACGGTAACCATGCCGCCAATATTAAACATGTACTGGATAAATTAAAGGACGAAACTAACCGTAAAGCGCGGTTCCGAACCGTAATATCATTAATATGGAACGGCGAAGAATGTTTTTTTGAAGGAACAGTTGAAGGAACTATCCGCACGACACCAAGCGGAACAGACGGCTTTGGATACGACCCAATATTTGAACCCCTTGGTTATGCTATAACGTTTGCCGAAATGACCATGGACGAAAAAAACCAGATAAGCCACCGGGCAAAAGCCATGGAAAAACTCATTGCTTTTTTAAGCAATGCTTAAAAAGAACAATCTCAGTTAATTTTCGTAACCTTAATGGAACACTATGCGTAAAATAGTGCTATAAGGAATATACCTATGAATCTTATTAATAAAATCAGCCGCTCGTTATTTTCAAAGGATACCGACCACCGTTTTGCCAAAAGCCTTAAAAATGTTAAAGAAGCCGACCTGGTTGTAGCATCTATTAACCGGCGGTTATTCGAACTTGAAAGGGAATTAAAATCAGAAGTGGTTAAATACAGTTAAGTTTTTGGCAGGGTTTGTGCTTACTATGCATTAAATAACTTCTGTCATGAAAAACTTATTAAAAACCCCGGTAGCAATACTATCCCTTATCTTTTTATTTGCGGCCTGTTCAACTCCGCAAAATGCAACTACAACTAACGTATCCCGCGGTAAATTCACCGGCACCTGGACATTGAATAATGTAAGTTACCAGGGCCTTGTGCAAGGCGCCGTTCAAAATGTGTTTGACCAGGCAGCCCCCGAAGCATTTGTTGGCAGCACCTGGAAATTAACCAATAGCGGCAACGGCGTTTACACTTTAAGCAATGGCACAGCTCAAACTATTTTCTGGTCGGTTTATAACGGCGGTACAACTGGGACCCAATTCCAGTTTAAGAAAATTTACCAGGGAGATAAACCTAAAAACGTAGCCGAAGGCTACCGTTTGGATATTGCCAGCAACGATGGCAACACTATGGTACTTAAATCGCCTGTTGATGTAGGTGGTAGTACCGGGTATATTATTTATTCATTCACTAAAAACTAGGCGAAAGGGTAAAGGAGAAAGGTAAAAGGTTTTCCTTTTACATCAAGAGAAAAGGGTAAGTACAATTTGTAGTCGTGCTTACCCTTTTTTGTTTTTACCAATGGGCTCCTTTCGCCTTTTACCTTTCGCCCTTATCCTTTCACCTCAAAACTATTCCGCTGCTGTAAATTTCAAACAAACCGGATTGCCAATTTCTATCTTAATGCCTGTTTGGGTTAGCTTACCTGTATTTTGGTCTATTTTAAATACAAACATGCTATCGCTGCCCTGGTTGGCTACCACCAGGTAATTGCCCGATGGGTCGATGGCAAAATCGCGCGGGTTTTTACCATAGGTTGATTGGCGCGATACAAACGTAAGTCCGCCAGTTTCCTGGTTAACCGCGTAACAAATAATTTCGTTGGTCTCTAAACGGTTTGACACATACAGAAAACGGCCATCTGGCGATAAGTGGATAGCTGCGGCAGCTGTTTTCCCTGTAAAGCCGTCAGGTAGTAACGTTATCACCTGTTTCTGTTTAAACTTGCCATTATCGTAATCAAACACAAATACATTCGATCCCATTTCGGTTGCCAGGTAAACATGCTTTTTATCCAAAGAATATTCCAGGTGGCGCGGGCCTTCGCCGGGAGTAACACTTACAAAAGTAGGATCGGTTAATGGTGATGCCTTACCCGCGCGATAACGATAGATGTTTATCCTATCGGTGCCCAAATCATTATAAAACAGGTATTTTTCATCGGGCGATAAAATGCTCATGTGCGCATGCGGGCCCTCCTGACGTTCCTTGTTAGGGCCTTTGCCTTCTTCGTTGCGTACAGTTTCAATGCCATTGCCTAATGAACCGTCCTTATTAACCGGCAGTACAGCAACCTGGCCGCTTGAATAGTTGGCTACAAACACATTTTTTTGTGCTTTGTCTACGGCAATATAGCATGGGTCGGCACCTAAAGACGATTGTTTGTTGATGAAATCTATTTTGCCGGTTTTGGCATCAAATGAAAATGCGCTTACCTCGCCTTTAGTAACTTCGTTTACGGCGTAAATAAATTTATTGTTTTTGCTGATAGTAAGGTACGATGGGTTGGTAACGCCATCTATCTGGCTTAAATAAGCCAGTTTGCCGCTCTGGGTATAAAAGCGGTAAACCATAATCCCCTTACTGGTACCTGTTGTATACGTACCTACAACCAGGTCAAATGATTTGGGAATTGGCTTTTTATCCTGGGCGTAATTAAACAAAGGCGATAGCATCGCTATGATCAAAAGAACTTTTTTCATGTGGGTACAAATTGATTATGGAGCGCAAGTTAACAAAATAGACAAAAAAAACGCCCCGATGTTTAGCGGGGCGTTTTATAATTATTTTATCAGGTGTTTAAGCTGGATGATCTCGCTTTCTTCCAAATGGCGGTAACGACCGCGGGGAAGGTCTTTTTTGGTGAGGTTGGCGTAAACCACCCTATCAAGCTTCACAACTTCATAACCAAGGCTTTCAAAAATACGGCGTACTACACGGTTTTTACCACTGTGAATCTGGATGCCCACTTCTCTTTTTGATGCACCGGCAACGTACGATACCGAATCGGGTTTAATTAAACCATCTTCCAGCTCAATACCATAAGTTATCTTGTTCAGATCGCCTTGTGATAAAGCCTTACTTAATTCAACCTGGTATAGTTTACTGATGTTGCTGCGTGGGTGCGATAATTTATCGGCAAGGTCGCCATCGTTGGTCATTAATAATAACCCGGTGGTGTTCCTGTCTAAACGGCCAATTGGATAAATGCGCTCTTTGGTTGCTTTTTCAACCAGGTGCATTACAGTACGGCGTTCTTGTGGGTCTTCGGTAGTAGTAATGTAATCCTTTGGTTTATTTAATAATACATAAACCATTTTTTCGCGGCGCAGGGTTTCGCCGTTATATTTGATCTCATCCTTACGGGGATCAATTTTGGCGCCTAATTCGTCAACTACTACACCATTTACCGATACCACACCGGCAATGATCAGTTCGTCGGCCTTACGGCGAGAACAGATGCCTGCATTTGATATATAACGGTTAAGGCGGATAAGGCCATCATCCTTAGTTTTGGTTTCGGCTGGTTTTTTACGGCCACGCATCGTCCTTTCGGGCGCGCTGGTATCTTTGGTAATCTTATCGTAAGTAGGCTTACGTTGTGGCTTGTCGGCATTGTAAGCCGGTTTATCTTTTGAAAAACTGCCTTCGCGTTTCTTAAATCCGCCTTCGGGTCTTTCTCCAAATTTTTTATCTGTTGATCTTTCTGTGCCTGCGCCAAAACTTCTTTTGGGCTTATCGCCAAAATCGGTATTTGATGTACGGGTGCGTGGAGAAGAGTATGGTTTCTTTTCGCCGGCACCGCTGCCGCCAAAGTTTCTTTTTGGTCTTTCTTCACCTTCGCCCGAAGTTGGACGGCCTGAGTAGGGTTTTCTTTCGCCGCTTGCTGATGAGCCTGCGCCGAAGCTTCTTTTTGGCCTGTCTTCAAAATCGCCACCTGTTGGCCTGCCGGAGTAAGGCTTGCTGCGGGGCGAAAAACTTTTTTTGTCGCCAGATGATGCACCGTCTCTAAAGTTGCTTTTGGGTTTGTCGTCACCTGCAGATGGTCTGCCGGAATATGGCTTTGACCTGCCCGACGATTTTTTGTCGCCAGATGATGCGCTGTCCCTAAAATTGCTTTTGGGCTTATCGTCACTGAACCTGTTGCTTTGGAATGGTTTATCCGGTCTGGATAATTTTTTCTTTTCTCCGTCCGGAGTGGCTTTACCTTTTGCGGTTGCCGGTCTTTTTGGCTTGTCGTCGCCTCTTGAGCTCCTGCCAGTTGATTTTCCTGGCCTGTCATCGCGACTACCTGTTGGTCTCTTAAATACCATATTTTTTTGTTTAGCGCTTTCGCAGCGTGAGGGTCAAAGTTACGCTTTTTTGGCACAGTTTAATCAAAAAAAATAAAAAAATGTCGGCAAACAAAATCACGGTTTAAACGGTTTTAAACACGGTTTTTGAACCGAAAACCCATGCTAAAAAAGTTGGCAAAATCCTAAGTATTTGATTATGTGATTTGTATGACATACCTTTGCAGCACATTTTACCTAATGTATAGTTAATGATAAAAAAAGAAATGATTAAAAAACACTTACTTACGTGCTCCGTAATCCTGGTGCTGGCCCTCATTTCAAAGCTTAATATCTACGGCACAACAATTGCCGAAACGGTTGCAAAACCGGCCAAATTAAGCCATCGGACCTCGAAATTTATTTTTATTAAAAGCACTACGGCTGCCTATAATTTTGCCGACGAAGCTTTACCTGTTAACGATGCCAGGGTTACCAAAAAACTCAACAAATCGCTTAGCCAACATTCTTTTAAAAGTGTTCAGTCAACCTTGCTGCACCGCAAGGCCGAAGTGCTGTTCCCTATTATTGAGCCAATTTTAAAGTTTTACGGTATTCCGGATGATTTTAAATACATCCCGTTGGTTGAATCGGGCCTTAAAGGCGGCACTTCATCAAAAGGGGCGTCTGGTTTATGGCAGTTTATGGCGGGTACCGCGCGTACTTATGGCTTAAAGGTTGGCCATGGTGTTGATGAGCGTCAAAATGTGCGCAAATCGACAATCGCTGCCTGCAAGTATATCAAAGAACTATACGCCGAGTTTAACAGCTGGACGCTGGCTGCAGCAGCTTATAACAATGGCTCCATTAAAATGGAACGCGCCATTAATAAGCAAAACGAGGATAATTATTTTCGCATGAGCCTGAACCGCGAAACCGGTTCATACATCTACAAGCTTATTGCGATGAAAGCAATTATCGAACAGCCTAAAAAGTTTGGGTATAAGGATTACATTGTTATCCCACCTACAACACAACTGTTAGCCTTTAATTGATATCAATTAATGAATTAATGAATTAATGAATTAATGAATTAATGAATTAATGAATTAATGAATTATTTCTTTTCACTAATTCACTAATTAAAATTTTACGGAGCACTTGAAAGCCGATCTTCCTGGATGGAAGGCCGGCTTTTTTTATGTCTTGCTATTCAACAATGTACTTGCTCAATATCATGGTAAATTGATCATTGAGCCTTCTGTTTTAGGCTTTCTGCCTTAAGCTCTCTATTAAAACAAGTTAAAAAAACAGCGGTTACATTAGGGCTGTTATTTTTAAGTCAAATAACGTTTCGGGCCGTTGCATATCTTATAAAGCATCAGCTTTTTACATATATTTGCGAAAAATATTAGTATAGTTGGCCGGCCTTTTTAAACCGGCTAAACTGTATTATTTTTAAAAATACATATGATTGAAAAAACCATCGACCTGGGCGAACAAAGCGAAGTTGAAGTTTACGGGGCCAGGGTACATAATTTAAAAAATATTGATGTTTCTTTTCCGCGCAACCAGCTGGTGGTAATTACCGGCTTAAGTGGCAGCGGCAAATCATCATTAGCATTTGATACCATTTATGCCGAGGGGCAGCGCCGATATATGGAAACATTTTCGGCCTACTCGCGCCAGTTTATGGGCGGTATGGAGCGGCCGGATGTGGATAAAGTGTCGGGCTTAAGCCCGGTTATTGCTATTGAGCAAAAAACAACCAGCAAAAATCCACGATCAACAGTTGGTACCATTACCGAGATTTACGATTTTATGCGTTTGCTTTTCGCCCGTACGGGGGATGCCTATTCTTACACAACCGGCGAGAAAATGGAGCGCATGAGCGAGGATCAGATCCTGAAAACCATTACCGAAAAATTCGACGGTCAGCCCGTGAACATCCTGGCCCCCGTTGTAAAAGCCCGCAAGGGCCATTACCGCGAGCTTTTTGAATCTATCCGTAAACAAGGCTACCTTAAAGTATGGATTGATGGCGCCATGGCCGATGTGGAGCCAAAAATGCAGGTAGACAGATACAAGATACATGATATTGATATTGTGGTTGACAGGCTGGTGGTAACCGAAAAAGACAGTAAGCGTTTATACACCTCAGTACAAACGGCGCTAAAAATTGCCAAAGGCATTATTCGCGTGGGTGATAAGGATGGTAACGTAGCTTATTATAGTAAGTATTTGATGGATCCGGTTTCGGGTATCTCGTACGATGAACCACAGCCCAATACATTCTCGTTCAATTCTCCTTACGGGGCCTGCGAAAAATGTAATGGCTTGGGGTATATTTTTGAGGTTGATGAAGCATCGGTTATCCCTAATCCTAAGTTGACTATCATGAATGGCGGCCTGGCACCGATAGGGGAGTACCGGGAAACCTGGATTTTCCAGGTGCTGAAGGCGCTGGCTAAAAAGTATGAGTTTTCATTAACTACACCGATAGAAAAGTTAAGCCGCGATCATTTAGATATTATCCTTAACGGAGCGCCAGATACTATCAGTGTTTCTGTTGAGTACAATAAATGGAATGTTCAAAGTTATACCATCACTTTTGATGGTATTGTGCGTATGCTGGAAGAGCAGCAGGAGCGCCGAAACGATGAGGGTATGGACGATATGGAAAACTATCGTGTACTTAAAACCTGCCCGGTTTGTGATGGCGCAAGGCTGAAAAAAGAATCGCTGCATTTTAAGGTAGATAACAAAAATATATTTGAGCTGGCCTGCATGGATATCAATCACCTGCAGGAATGGTTTAACGGCCTGGAAGGCAGGTTGAGCGAACGCCAGAATGTTATTGCCAAAGAGATCCTGAAAGAGATCCGCGCACGTATCGTGTTCCTGCTGGATGTGGGGTTGAGTTATTTAACGCTTGATAGAACGGCCAAAACCCTTTCGGGGGGCGAGGCGCAGCGGATCCGTTTGGCTACACAGATAGGCTCGCAGTTGATGAACGTCATGTACATTTTGGATGAGCCGAGCATCGGCCTGCACCAACGCGATAATGAGCGGCTGATAAACGCCCTTAAAAACCTGCGCGACCTGGGTAATACGGTTTTGGTGGTAGAGCACGATAAAGATATGATACTGGAAGCCGACCATGTTATTGACATGGGCCCGGCAGCCGGCGTACACGGCGGGCAGATTGTTGCGCAGGGAACACCTGCACAGCTGATGAAAGAACATACGCTCACTACATCGTATATCAACGGCGAGCGTTCTATCGCTATACCCGAGAAACGGAGGGACGGCAACGGAAAAACACTAAGCCTTAAAAAGGCAACCGGCCATAATTTAAAAAAGGTTTCTGTTGATTTTCCGTTAGGTAAATTAATTGGTGTTACAGGGGTATCCGGCAGCGGTAAATCAAGCTTAATTACCGAAACGTTATATCCTATATTAAACCATCATTTTTTCAGGGCCAAAAAGCATCCGCTGCCATATGAAAAAATTGAGGGTTTGGAGAACATCGATAAAGTGATCGAGATAGATCAAACGCCCATCGGCCGTACACCGCGATCAAACCCGGCTACTTATACCGGCGTGTTTTCAGATATCCGTAACCTGTATGTTGCACTGCCCGAGTCAAGGATCAGGGGATACAAGCCCGGCCGTTTCTCATTCAACGTAAAAGGAGGCCGCTGCGAAACCTGCCAGGGCGCTGGCATGAAAGTTATCGAGATGAACTTTTTACCTGATGTGCAAGTGCCATGCGAAGAATGTGGTGGCCGCCGGTATAACCGCGAAACGCTGGAGGTGCGCTACCGCGGCAAATCTATCAGCGACGTGCTGGATATGAGCATTGAAGATGCTACGCCATTTTTTGAGCATATCCCATCTATATACCGCAAGGTAAAAACCTTAAATGATGTTGGTTTAGGTTACATTACTTTAGGGCAGGCATCAACTACACTATCGGGTGGCGAGGCGCAACGTGTTAAACTGGCTACCGAGCTATCTAAAAAAGATACAGGTAATACCTTTTACATTTTAGATGAGCCTACTACCGGTTTGCATTTTGAAGATATTAACGTGCTGTTAGGCGTGCTTTATCAACTGGTTGATAAAGGCAATACGGTTTTGGTAATTGAGCATAACCTGGATGTAATTAAAGTGGTTGACCATGTGATAGACCTTGGTCCCGAAGGGGGTTCTGGTGGCGGTAAAATTCTTTTTAGCGGTACACCCGAAGGATTATGTAAAGTGAAAGAAAGCTTTACCGGCCAGTTTTTGAAAAAGGAAATGGGCATCAAATAAAATATCGATATATTGTGGATAGAAACTAATGCCGATTGAAATGAAAAAGAGCAGGGGCTTTCTATCCACAGTATTTGTCCTGCTTTTTGCGGTGGCAGCACTGGCTTTTGCATGGACACATCAGGATGAAGACCGTTTTCTTAGTTACCAGGTAAACCCGAAAAAACACGAACTGAAACTTTATTGGAAGGACGATAGAAATTCGAATTTCGGCAGTATCCAAAACCTGAAGCTTTGGCTTGAAAGTAATAAGCGTAAGTTGGTATTTGCCATGAACGCGGGGATGTACAAACAGGATGGATCGCCGCAAGGGCTGTACATCGAAAATAAAAAGACATTATCGCCATTAGATACGTCATCTGGTAATGGCAATTTTTACCTGAAGCCTAACGGCGTTTTCTATCTTACGATAACCAATACCGCGGTCGTTTGCAACACAGCCTTGTTTAAAGATAGTGGTGATATCAAATACGCCACCCAATCAGGGCCGATGCTGGTGATAGGCGGTCAAATTCATCCATCATTTAAAGCAGAGTCAACAAACCTGAATATCAGGAATGGCGTTGGCATTTTACCCACCGGCGAAGTTGTTTTCGTAATATCTAAAGTGCCCGTAAACTTTTATGATTTTGCAGCTTACTTTAAAAATATGGGCTGTAAAAATGCCTTGTATCTTGATGGTTTTGTTTCCCGGGCTTATTTACCCGAAAAGAATTGGGTGCAAACGGACGGGAACTTTGGGGTGATGGTTGGGGTAACCGAATCTAAATAATGTTTTACAGGCAGACCAAACCGGGAGATTAAGGTAATGTCAGGTTTTCAAACACGCATGTACAATTTGTTGTACATGCGTGTTTTGTTTTATATCTTTATTTAAAATTTAACAAATGGAAGTTACCACATATACAACATTTAGGCGGCAACTGAAATTTTATCTGGATAAAGTTCGTAATGATCATAAACCCTTAGTGGTTACAAGTACGAATGCAGAGGATGTTGTAGTTATTTCCAAAGCTGATTATGAAAGCATGGAAGAAACATTTTACTTGCTTAAGAGTCCGGCAAATTCTGCCCGGCTGATGAAAAGTATCGGGGATTTGGAAAATGGTTTAGGTACCGAAAGAAAACTGATTGAAGAGTGAGGATTGTTTTTTCCGATCAAGCCTGGGAGGACTATTTATACTGGCAGGCTACCGATAAATCTATTTTCGGAAAGATAAATGCTTTAGTAAAAGAAATAGAAAGAGCTCCATTTGAAGGTTCTGGCAAACCAGAGCCGTTGAAGCATAACTTAGCAGGTTTGAGATCTCGCCGGATAAATTTAGAACATCGTCTGGTATACAAAATTGGCAACGGATCAATTCATATACATCAATGCCGCTATCACTACTAAAACATCAACAAATAACTCACATGCTTCAGGGTTTGCCTTAACTTCTCTAACGCAATGCTCACCTGGCGTTCAACCGTTTTAGGCGAAATGTTGAGCTCGCTGGCAATTTCCTTATACTTCATATCGCTAAAACGGCTCAACACAAAAATTTCGCGGCATTTTTCTGGAAGGGTGTTTATAGCTGCTTTTATCTGGCAGGCCAGTTCTTTTTCTTCGTACCCGTTTTCAACGGCGCTGCGTACTTCGTCAAGCAGGTTGTTTTTTTGCAGGTAATCAACGTAAAGGTTTTCTATTTTTTGGTGCTTCAAATAATTAAGGCTACGGTTTTGCGCCATTTTATAAAGGTATGAGCTTACCGATGTTGAAAAGGTAACTTCATGGCCTTTCTCCCACAAGTCAGTAAATATTTCGGCAACTATCTCCTCGGCCACCGGCAAATCATTCACAAAACGATTGGCGAAAAGCGTAAGGCGGGTATAATGAAGTTTAAATAAAACTTCAAACGCGCCGGCGTCGCCCTGCATGAGTTTTGTTATTGATGTGTTGGCTTTTGAGGTAATCATTTATTCATAGGGTAGGTAAAAAAGAATTACTTTTTAAAAAACTTTAACAAGTTAACGATTAAATTTTGAAAGCATCAAATTTAATATGGAAATATTGGCAAATGCACTCGCGAATATTTTGCATTGTGGGCATAATTCGCAATTAGCACGGTGAAATTTTGTCTTTGTCCGAATTTAATAAAGAAATATTTTAATTCCGTTTGAGGGTACGGGGTTTCTCAGTTGTCTTGCTAATAAGAACACGAATGGACAACGAAGAAATAAAACTGTTACTGGTAAAATATATAACCCGCGAAGCCGATGAAAAAGAGGTGGAGCAGGTGAAAGAATGGGTTAATGCGCACCCCGAGAATGAACAGTATTTTGCCCAGTTATATGAAACATGGCAAAATATGCTATACCTGAAGCCCGACGTTATTAATGAGGAGAAAGCATTCGCCAAATTTTCGGCGGCAACCATTCCGCATGAACCAAAATACAGGGTGCTTGTTTTATGGAGCAAAGTAGCTGCAGTTGTGGCCCTCTTTGGCCTGCTAACAGCTGTGCTCATAAGCCATTATTCAAAAAATGTGCAGAGTACAAGGCAGGTATCTGTTAATAATGGGGGCATAAAAAAAATAGTTTTAAGCGATGGTACCATCGTTTGGCTAAATGCAGGCAGTAAGCTTAAATACAACACTGATTTTAATAAAACAAACCGGACTGTTTACCTGGAAGGCGAGGCTTTTTTCGACATTGCTCCCGGTAGCAAAACTATCCCGTTTTTGGTTAACACTAAAAATTATACCATCAGGGATATCGGCACAAAATTCAACCTGAAAGCTTATGCTAACGACTCTTTTTTTGAAACCACGGTGGTAAAAGGCGAGGTAGCGGTTGAGGGTAACATAGATAACAACACCCGCGAGATGAACCGCATCTATGTTAAGCCGCACCAGGTGCTCAGGATATATTATCCCAGTGCCGAAAAATACGCGGTAAAGCAGGATGATAAAGAATTGAAAAATCTAAACGAGATACAGGTATCGCAGGTTGATTCGGCAAAAATGGACCGCTACGATGGGTGGAAGGATGATTTGCTGGTATTTGATGGTAATACGCTCGACGAGATATCTAAAGTGCTGGAACGCAGGTACAATGTAAAAATTATTATGGACGATGCCGAACTGCAAAACATTCGCTATTCTGGCAGTTTCAAAAGCATAGCCAGTATAGATAAGGTTTTGGAACTGATAAAAGGCAATACAGCCATTAACTATTCTATTGCCGGCAATACAATAAACATCACAAAAAACAATAAAAACTAATCTGTTAACCCTTTAAAAACAAAATAACCTATGGAGATAAACTAACGCTCTCTCTTTCAAAATAAAAAACCCGGTGTGCGCTAACACTCCGGGCTTCAATAAAATCAATAGCTAATACCCTACGCTTGGGGAAGCATCGTATTAACTGATTAACAAACAAATTTATGATAAATTTTGACAGAAAATCTGTAATGGCTGCGCGTGCGTGGCAAAAAACGATTAAAATTATGAAGCTTGTAACTGTTTTACTCTTGACGGGAATAATGCAAATACACGCAGCTGTTTTTTCGCAAAACGTTTACAACTTTAATGTAAACAATATATCTGTTAAACAGATGTTTAAGCAGATTGAAAAAAGCAGCAAATACACGGTTTTTTACCGCCTTGACCAGGTTAACATTGATAAAAAAATTAATGTTGAACTGCAAAACGCCAGTATTGAAACGGTAATGAAAGATGTGCTTAAAAACCAACAGCTTACCTTCCAGGTGGTTGACAACATCATTATTATTAAACCGGCCGATGGCAAAACTATAGCAACCGTTACGGTTACCGGTACCGTTACAGATGCTGCCGGGCTGCCGCTACCCGGAGTTAGCATAAAACTTAAAGGGAGCACATTAGGAACAGTAACCAACATCGACGGAAAATACAGCCTTACATTGCCCGATGGTACAGGTACGCTACTGTTTAACTTTTTAGGCTTTACACCACAGGAAGTGCCCATTGGCGGCCAAACATTGGTAAACGTAAAGCTTGTTGAAGAATCAAAAGCCTTGAATGAGGTTGTAGTGGTTGGTTATACCACTCAAAAGAAAAAAGACCTTACCGGTGCCGTAGCAGTAGTTAATGTTAAGGATTTGAATAAACAGGCTTCATCATCGGTAAACAGCCAGTTACAGGGGCAGGCATCGGGGGTTACAGTAACGGGATCGGGTCAGCCGGGCGAAGAGCCCCAGGTACACATCAGGGGTTTTAACACGTTTGGCGATAACACCCCATTGTACGTGGTTGATGGGATGGAAACTTATGATGTAAGCACACTTAACCCAAATGACGTTGAATCGTTACAGGTATTAAAGGATGCAAGCTCAGCTTCAATATATGGTGCCAGAGCTGCAAACGGGGTTATCATCATTACCACCAAAAGGGGCAAGGGCAAAGTGAGCATTCAGTATGATGCTTATTATGGCTCGCAGGTACCTAAAGGGGGTAATGTTTGGCATACCTTAAATCCGCAGCAAACGGCCGACCTTCAGCTAATGGCCGAAAAAAATTCGGGAATAACAGATTTTACCGACCCGCTTTACAATCCAACAGGCGCAAATTCAAAATTTACATTACCTGATTATATTACTCCTGCCGGTGCAAAAGAGGGAAGCGCTGCGGTAAATCCCTCGAAATATTATGTTAATCCGTTGTATACTTCGCCGGATGACTATAATAACTTTTACCGCATAACAAGGGCAAATAAAGCAGGCACCGATTGGTATCACGAACTATTTAAATCAGCACCTATAACCAGCCATAACATAACCCTAAGCGGCAGCAGCGACCAGGCGAACTACCTTTTCTCGCTTAATTATTTTAATCAGCAGGGAACATTGATTGACACTTATTTAAAACGGTACACCTTACGCTCAAACACTACATTTAATATTACCAAGCATATCCGGGTAGGCGAAAACCTGGCCTACTCTATTACTAAAAACCCTAAAGTAAGTACAAACAATCCTGATGGTGTTATTGCCATGGCCTTACGGGAGCAGCCAATTATTCCGGTATATGATATTAAAGGTAACTACGCCGGCAGTTACGGCACCGGCTTGGGCGATGCTAACAACCCGGTGGCCATACAGCAACGTTCAAAAGTAAGCGGCGCTACAGATTACCGCCTGTTAGGTAATATGTTTGCCGAAGCAGACATAGTTAAGGGGCTAACCCTGCGCACCAGTTTTGGTGGCGACATTACCAACGGTAACGACCATTACTTTAACTACCCAACCTATGAAAATGTCGAAAATTCGCAAACCAACAGTTATGGCGAAGATTCATACAGTAATTATACCTACAACTGGACAAACACCCTTACCTATCAAAAACAATTCGGAAAGCATAGCCTTAATGTGGTAGTAGGTACCGAATCTGTTGAAACTTACAATAGCGGGCAGGGGGGCAGCATACAGGGCTTTTATAACTTCGACCCAGATTACGTTAACCTTTCTACAGGGACCAACAACAAAAATATTTACAGCGGCAAAAGTGCTACCTCGCTTTTCTCGGAGTTTGCCCGCCTTGATTATATTTTTGATAACAAATACCTGTTTAATGCTACCATTCGCCGTGATGGTTCGTCTAAATTTCCGGTAACCCAGCGTTATGGCTACTTTCCAGCTTTTAGTGCCGGCTGGCGTATTTCCCAGGAAAGCTTTTTGAAAGAAGTAAAATGGCTTACCGACTTGAAAGTGAGAGGCGGATGGGGTATTATGGGTAACCAGATTAATATGGGGGCCAAAGACGCCTTTACTACTTTTAACACCAATATAGGTCAGTCATACTATCCTTTAGATGGTAATGCAGCTTTGTTGCCAGGTTTTTACCAGGACCAGATAGCCAACCCCAACGCATTGTGGGAAAAGGATATCAACTCCAACTTTGGTTTTGATGCTACCATCCTTAACGGAAAAGTAGCTATAACCGCCGATTACTACCGTAAAGACATTAAAGATCTTTTATATGCAGCCAAGCAATTGGGTACTGCCGGTAATGGTAATGTGCCTGCACAAAACGTAGGTAAAATGAAAACAGACGGGTTAGATATATCTGTAACAACCAATTTAAACGTAAATAAGGAGCTAAACTTTAGTGCCACAGGAACCTTAACCACCTATAATAACAAAATATTAAAGGTATCTGATGATAGGGATTATTTCCCGGGCGATGCCACCAGCCGCTTTGATGGCCCGATAACCAGGAGCGCAGTAGGCCATTCATTAGGCGAATTTTATGGCTACCAGGTGGATGGTTTTTGGAACACCCAGGCGCAAATTGATGCCGCCGATGCCAGCGCTCAAAAAATAAGCGGCGACCCAAATGCTGTTTATCAATCGGATACCAAAGTTGGCCGGTTTAAATATAAAGATGTTAATGGTGATGGTATAATTACCGATGCCGATCGTACATTCATCGGTAACCCTAACCCTAAATTTACAACCGGTTTAAACCTGAGTGTAAATTATAAAAACTTTGATGCCAGTGTATTCCTTTACGGCTCATTTGGCAATAAGTTATGGAACAGCGTTAAATACTGGCGAGACTTTTACGCCTCGTTTGGAACGGCCAAAAGCTATACCGCGCTTAATGATTCCTGGACGCCCACGCATCAAAATGCAAAAGCGCCTATACAGGAGCTGGATGCATCAACCAGTAGCGGCGCAACGCCAAACTCCTATTTTGTTGAAAACGGTACCTACGTGAGGATGCGCAACGCGCAAATTGGCTACACCTTTAAAATTCCCGGCCTGAAAAAGGCAGGCGTTCAAAAATTAAGGATCTATGTATCGGCCACCAACCTATTCACATTAACCGGTTATAGCGGCATCGACCCGGAATTGAGCGGCAACACCAAAGATTTTGGTATTGATGAAGGCAGCTACGCCAGTCCACGTACATTTTTATTCGGAGTAAATTTTTCATTATAAACACAGCATTAAAAGTATTACAATGAAAGCAAAAAAATATTTCAGCATCCTGTTGCTTAGCGTTTTTGCGCTGGGTGCATGTAAAAAAACATTTCTTGATAAACCAATTAACGGCGCGCTTGAGCCACAGTTTTTACAAACCGAAGCCGGTGCCCAGGAATTACTGGTAGGCGCCTACGCGGCCCTTGACGGCCAGCAGGGCGGCGATGCTGCCATAGGTGGTGGCGGCTCATGGGAGGCATCGCCCGATAACTGGATTTACGGCGGCGTGGCCGGCGGGGATGCTTCAAAGGGAAGCATTGCCGGCGATCAGCAACCTATTGAGCCCATTATGAAGTATAACCCCGATGCCAGTAACGGTTTTTTTGACAGCAAATGGAGGGCCGATTATGAAGGGATTTCAAGAACCAACAATACTATTGGTATCACCAACAAAGTTGCCACTATTGCCGCCGCTACCAAAACAAACATTATAGCACAGGCAAGGTTTTTACGCGCCCATTACTATTTTGATCTGAAGAAGATGTTTAACAATGTGCCGTATCTTGATGAAACTACTACCGATATCAATCAGCCCAATACAATAGATATATGGCCAAAAATTGAGGCCGATTTTCTGTATGCCTATAATAATTTGCCCAATACACAGGCTAATGTAGGCCGGGCCAACAAATGGGCAGCGGGAGCATATTTGGCAAAAACATATTTATATGAGCATAAATATACCGAAGCTAAGACTGTTTTTGATGCCGTTATTGCGCAGGGTGTAACCGCATTGGGCTTAAAATATGCGTTAAACGAAAAGTTTAATGATAACTTCAGAACGGCCACCAATAATAGCGCCGAGTCGGTTTTTGCTGTTCAGGCAGCCGCAAACAGCGATCCCAACGGGCCTTCAAACGCCAACGACGGCGATATGCTGAATTTTCCGTATGGTAACAGCAGTCCGTTTAGCTGCTGTGGTTTTTATCAGCCATCAATTGAGCTGGCCAACCATTTCCGTACCAACCCGGCTACCGGCTTGCCATACCTGGATGATTACAACAGCCACGCTTTGACAACCGACATGGGAGTAGCGGCAGGTGATGATTTTACACCCGATGGCGGTACCATAGATCCCCGTCTTGATTGGACTGTCGGCCGCAGAGGCATACCATATCTTGATTGGGGTATCCACCCGGGCACCGATTGGGTACGCGATCAGCAGTACGGGGGCCCTTACTCACCCATAAAAAATGTATATGGCCAGGCCGAGCAGAGTGAAAACGGGGACAATACTTCGTGGGCGCCGGGTTCGGGTATTAATGTAAACCTCATTCGCTATGCCGATGTGCTATTGATGGCCGCCGAAACTGAAGCCCAACTGGGTAATTTTGACAAGGCTGAAAGTTATGTAAACATGGTACGCAGCAGGGCTACCAACACATCTGGATGGGTACACAACTATAAAGACAATGATAACCCTACCGCTGGTTTCACCAACACACCAGCCGCTAATTATAAAGTTAGCGTTTACCCTGCCGGTGCTTTTACAGGTAAAGATTTTGCGCTGAAAGCCATTTATTTTGAACGTAAAATTGAACTGGCAATGGAAGGGCATCGCTTTTTTGATTTGGTTAGATGGGGTATTGCCGATACCGAGTTGAATGCCTATATAACCTATGAAAGCAAGTTTACCAACGATGTTAAGGGAGGTAAGTTTTTAAAAGGCAAAAGCGAATATTACCCTATTCCGCTTATTGAAATTGACCTGAGTGCCAAAGGCGGTTCGCCGGTGCTTAAACAAAACCCGGGTTACCATTAATAAATTATAATTATATCTGCCGGGGTTTTTATATCCCGGCAGATTTTCTCAAATTGCTGCGTATTACCTCCTGCAGTAAACCAGCCAACAACTATAAACCAAAATATGAACACATCATCGACACGATTTTTATCGCTGGATGTATTTAGAGGGATGACTTTATGTTTTATGATCATCGTGAATACACCAGGGAGCGGGGCTGACGCATTTGCACCCCTACAGCATGCGGCCTGGCATGGGTTCACCCCAACCGACCTGGTATTTCCATCGTTTTTATTTGCGGTAGGCAACGCCATGAGTTTTTCGATGAAGCGCTATATCGAGATGGGCAACGCGGCCGTACTTACCAAAATATTTAAACGCACGCTATTGATATTTTTAATAGGGTACCTCATGTATTGGTTCCCGTTCTTCAATTTTGATAAAGGGCACTTTGAGTTTTCGCCGATAAGCCACACCCGTATTTTTGGGGTTTTGCAACGCATAGCGTTGTGTTACTGTTTTGCGTCGCTCATGATCCATTTTTTATCAAAGCGGTCGGTTATTATTTTATCCATCCTGTTCCTGGTAGGTTATTGGATTATCCTGCTTGTTTTTGGCGATCCGCTAAACCCATTAAGTATGACCGGAAACGCGGGCTATTACCTGGATAAGCTAGTACTTGGAGCCGATCATATGTACCATGGCGAAGGAAAAGCATTTGATCCCGAAGGTATCCTTAGCACCTTACCGGCTATTGTAAACGTGGTGGTTGGCTACTACGCCGGTAAATTTATTCAGCAAAGAGGCAAAGGGTACGATGTGATATCAAAAATGCTGCTCATGGGCTGCCTTTTCATCTTTATTGCTCTATGCTGGAATATGGTGTTCCCTATTAACAAAAAGCTATGGAGCAGCCCGTTTGTACTGATAACAACAGGCCTTGATCTGGTGATCCTGTCATTCCTGGTGTATGCCCTGGAGATTAACGATTGGAACAAAGGCAACTGGACAAGGTTTTTTACCATCTTGGGCAAAAATCCACTACCGCTTTATGTATTGTCAGAAACTTTGGTGATTTTCTTTTACATGTTTACTGTAAAGGGTAACAGTTTATACAATTGGATAAATACCAATATATACCAGGCTATAATACCCGGTGCAATTGGCTCATTGCTATTTGCCATAAGCTATATGCTTATTTGCTGGTTTGTAGGTTACCTATTGGATAAAAAGAAGATTTATATCCGCGTGTAAGCGTTAAACCTGCAAATAAACCGAAAGGCGCTGTCATGTGATGGCCGCGCCTTTCAGTTTTGAAAGAACTACAGATTAAAAAAGTTATACTCCAGTCTAACCAGGTACATGTTTTTGGAGTTACGCTCCATGGCATTGTACAGTGGTGTGCGGTATGAAAAATCCAGCCGGCACAAACTGTTAAAAATAAACTGCACAGCTGGTGCAACATCCAGGTAACTTTGCGCATGGCCCGGATTGGTTTTGCCTAACAGCTCTACATATAGGTTCATATTTGTCTGGCTATAGTCGCGGTAATGGCGGGGTAATAGCAGGTAACCCGCCGATAGGGTATAGGCGGCGGCATTCCTGGCCTGCAATGCAGGTAGCGTATGTCCACCGGCATTATCAAACGCCCTGATATAGCTTGCCGAACCGGATATAGCCAGTTTATGTAGCAGTTGCGTAAATACAACGCCGCTTTGCAGGCCGCTGTTATCGCCCTCTAAAGTTATTTCCTGGTTGGGCGCCGGGTTATTGATGCTGGCCAGTTTAACAAAAGCGGCGCCCCTGAAATGCTGCTGAACGGTGTCAATCGAAAGGAATCGATATTTGGCGTATATGCTACCCCCATCAAAATGTTGATTGTTGCTGTAATAATCAGACATGTAAACAGATCCATGTACCATCAGGTGGCGGCTTACGCCATACATAGCCTCAATAGTGCTGCGGTTTTTGTAGGTAGGACTAAAAAAGCCCTGGTTTTCTATCCGGATACCTAATGAACTGGTGGCCATGTTACTGGCTGGTTCGGTATTTACATACAATTCCTGCGAAAAAACAGGACATGCCATAGCTGTTAGGCAAATAGCCAGAATTAAGATTCTCATAAAAAAGGATTAAATGAAAAACTATATGGCTAAATGATAAACACGGCCCGATGCGGGTGCTGTATCAGTTACCTGGCCCAGGTATTTTTTTGATACCGATTTTGGTGCAAATCCCTGGTCAACAACGGTAACATTAACTGTGCCGCTGGTTGGTTTATTGGCAGGATTAAGCAGCTTGTAAATATCGCCCCCGTAGCTGAAATTGTTATCGGCTACTTTGGTGTTATCAAAGTTGTAAGTGGCTTTCAAGCTGTTTACCGAAAATCCCGAGCCTTGTACTTTTTTGCTCATTAACTCAAAATTTACCGGCACATCGTTTTTAAAGGTAATGAGATAAGTATTACGGATCAGGTCTGTTTTAATGTCGCCTATAAAAGGCAGGGTGCGGAGTGCTTTTTCTGTTGATTTGGCGCAAAGGGCGCAGGTAAGCCCGCTAACCTGTAATTCAGCTTTGGTGAATTGAGCTTTTGCAACGGTAGCAGATAGAGAAAATATAATGATGAATATTTTAAGCGTTTTCATTTGAATCTTTTTAAATTAATATTGAATTAAACTGTGGTAAAATACCTGGTTATTAAGGGTTCAATTAATTTATCAGATCCGGAAAATACAATTTTTGATAAACGATGCTATACTTTGCACGGGCTCATCGGGAGGTGCACGGTCAAAATATTTTTCGAGCGATGGCTGCTGCGGAAAAAAGGAATAATTACCAAATGGAAGGTGAGGCAATTCAAAACCCAATATTTGGCTTAAAAAAGATGTTTCTTCGGCCTGGTGTACATCTTTAACCTTTACCTGCAACTGGCTGTCTTTGCAGCAATTCATTTTGCCCGCAACCTTATCCATGCCGCAGGCAACAGCAGGTGCGTTAATTTTAACAGATGAGATGTTGTTGCCGCAATAATGCAGGTTAAGCGCAAAGCCTAATACTGTAACAACGTACAGCATAGTCAATAACACCGCTCCTGGTTTTTTTAGCATATAGCAAAAATAGGTGATTAACTTGTTGATTACAAATTGTTTTTGGAGAAGAAAGTTGATGTAATGAATATTACTATACTTGTTGCCGTTTTTGTTGTGCTTAATAGTAATGTTGTAATTGGAAGGGGGCTTCCGTGCATTGCCAAATAAGCCACTTGTAACAACCGGGCAAAGATAGTTTCCGGGGCTAAAACAAGAAAACCCGGCCCTCGCGGCCAGGTTTTTCTAATTAACGTGATCTTAAAACTAATAAATTATATTATTGAGCCGACTGTTTAGCCTGGTCTTTCATGGTTGAGTTGGCAACAATTACAATTTCTACCCGGCGGTTTTTTGAACGGCCATCTACTGTTGTATTGTCGGCAATTGGTTCGGTTTCGCCCTTGCCCGAAGTTTGTAATCGTGATGCAGGAACATTTTGAGCTGCGATGTATGATTTTACAGATTGTGCCCTTTGTATTGATAAATCCATATTGTGCGCGTCACTTCCTGTATTATCGGTATGGCCAACAATTAAAATATTGGTTTCGGGGTTGTTTTGAAGCGATGCTGCAAGTTTTTGCAAATTGCTTTGTGCTTCTGCTTTTAAGGCAGATTTATCGGTATCAAACAAAATGCCCGAGTCGAATTTCACCAGGATACCTTCGCCCTCACGGGTTACAGTAGCGCCGGGTACGGTTTGCTTAATTTCGGCAGCTTGCCTATCCATATTCCGGCCAATAAATGCACCTGCTGTACCACCTACGGCACCACCAATAATAGCACCCAAAGCAGTGTTACCTGCAGCCTTGCCAATAAAAGCGCCTACAGTACCACCGGCACCTGCGCCAATAGCAGCTCCTTTTTGTGTTTTAGTTAATGAGTTACAGCCCGAGCCTAATATTCCAACGGTAGCCAATGCTAAACTTAAAGTTGCTACCTTGATTTTTAAAGATTTCATAATAGTATAATTGTATATATAGATTACCATTTGCAAAGCAGATGCCAAAAGCCCAATTGGGATAAACCAACCAGATTTGCCGATAAACCTACACTGTCGCTATATTTTTTTAACAATTAAGAAACCAGGAATTTGAAAAGAGAATAGCGTTTAGTCCTAATCAAAGAATTCGACTAGTTTTTAGTACATGAATGTAAAATTCCAGATACAAAAAGCAAGCGAAAGAAAGGTGCTTAGCTAACTATGATTAACGTAGCCGGGAAGATGAGTTTGAAGGTGCTGCCTACATTTTTTTCGGATACCACATCAATTTCGATATCATGAAATCCGGCTATTGATTTTACAATGGGCAAGCCAAGGCCAAAGCTGTCCTGTTGTAATGACTGGCGAAATTTTTTAAAGCGGTTAAATATAAGAGGAATGGCGTCAGTATCGATACCTATGCCGGTATCAGTTATACTGATTAAAAATTTATCGTGAACAGCCACCGCGGCAACCCGGATACTACCACCTTCGCGGTTATATTTTATGGCGTTGTTAATCAGGTTAAAAAACAAGTTAAATAACAGGAATTTGTTGATATTAACCATGTACCAGTTATCCGGGACTGAAATTTCATAACTTATGTTTTTATCCTGTAGACGTATAGAAATTTCGTCATAAACATCTTGTAACAGCTCGGCAACTGAAACTCTGTCTTCTTTTAAAAACTGTTCATTTTCAATCTGCGATATCAGCAGCAGCGTTTTGGTGATACTTTTAAGCCGGTTAAGAATCTTCTGCATTTCCAGCAAACGCACCTTTAGCTCGTCATTGATATCCTCTTCCTCAAACATGTTTTCAATTTTTGATTGAAGGATAGATATAGGCGTCATCAACTCATGCGATGCATTGGAAATAAACTCACGTTCCCGGTGAAATTTATCGGCAATAGTCTCAATCATTTTATGGATGCTCAGATCAAGATGCTCAAAATCAGATGTGGTAGTGCGCACCTTTCGGTACGACTGGAAATTAGGAAACTTTTGACCTACCAGCTTGGTTTTTATAATGATGCGTAGTGGCTTAAGCACATAATTGGAGTAAACCTGGTCGGCAAGTACAGTAAGTAATATCATACCTAACAATACCTCGAATGCCAGGTTTTGCAACGGCACACTGGTTTCGTCAAGTGTATCCACGCTTTTGCCAATCTCCAGCAGGTAGTTTTTGTTTTTAACTTTAAAGGTATGGCTCAAAATGCGGTATTCAAGGGTATCACCCTCGCTAAAAAGGCGTTTACCGCGTTGGATGGTATCTAAAAAATATTTAGAGTCAACTTCATCAAGGCTGATGTATTCGTCTTTAAGGGGCAGGTAGCTGCCGTATCCTTCGCCGTTTACAATATAAGTTTCAATGCCCTGGCTTTTTACAATTTGCAGCAGCTTGTTTTTTTGCTTTATCAGCTTGCTATCAACATAACTGCTACTTATGTTTTTTATCAATACGGGCACCAGCAATACAAACAGTATCACAATCACCAATTTTGATATGGCGTTAAAAAGCGTAAGTTTTGTCCTTAATTTCAAATATTCAGGCGTTTATCTTTACTTTATATCCCAGCCCGCGCACGGTCTCCAGCCAATCGGGCGATGCAAATGCATTTAGCTTTTTCCGTATATTTTTGATGTGCGCGTCTATATAATTGGAGTCGTAATCATTATTAACTACACTACCCCAAATATGTTCGCTTAACTGCATCCTGGTAAGCGTACGGTTTTTATGCAGAATGAGGTAAGCAATCAGGTCAAATTCCTTTTTTGTAATGGTATTAACCATGCTGGTGCCGTATGAAATGGTACGGTTGGTTAAATCAATCAGGAAGCCATCAAGATCAATTATGTTATTTTTTACCCCAAACTTGCGGCGGATAATGGCCTGCATCCTGCTTTGCAGTTCAAGTAACGAAAAAGGTTTGGGCAGGTAATCATCGGCCCCTAAATCAAGCCCTTTAATACGGTCATTAATCTCGGTACGGGCGGTTAGTATAATACAAGCCGCATCTAAGCCCAGTTTTTTTACTTCTTTTAACAGGTCAAGGCCATCGTAATCAGGTAAGCCGAGGTCTATCAGGATAAAATCATATAAATTGACGGCAATTTTTTCTGATGCCGAAGCCCCGTCATAACAAACCTCGCAGATGTAATTATAATTTGTGAGGAATATTTCCAGCTCATGTGCAAGCGCTTTTTCGTCTTCGATGATCAAAACATTCATGCGCAGTTGCTAATAAAACAAGTAAAAAAATGTAAGGTTGAAAAACGATTCTTTGTGATTTTCAAGCACCCCCTCTACATTAACCGGGATTGAATAACGCCATGAGGCCTCAAGGGTATAATGAGGCCGGTTATAAGCAACAGGTACTTTAAAGCTGTAGTTAAGCATTTTAAACTTGCGGTTATAACGCGCCGAGTTTGGATCATCGAACACATAAATATTGTCAATCTCCTGCTTAAAACGATGATCTACCGAGTAGCGCTGCACAAAATTTTGTGTACCTGTTATAAAGTTAAATGATGGATTAAATGAAAGGTAATCCTGGTCGTCAAAAATACTCCAGCTGGTTTCAATGTATTTGGAGTTTGTAACGGTAACAAAAAAATCGTTTGATTTGCCAAAAAGAAAGTCGGCTATAACGCTGGTTTTCAAAAACTTCCAGTCGTATGAGTTTTTCAGGTTGATATCATTTGACGAGGCCGACTTAATAACATTGGCCTGTTTATTAAATATAAACCGGGTATAGCTTACTGCTCCTGAAAACTGTTTAGAAAATTTATAAAAGTAGCCGCCGCCAACATCAACTTCGTCAACCGGCGCATACCCTAAAACCTTTAAAATGGAGCCGTAAGCAAAAAAACCCTGCTTAGTGTTATAAATAACATCGCCCGTAACAAAGGGATATTTAACCGGGCTGGTGCGCCCGAAAAAGAGCGCGTCGCTGCCATAGTTTACCCCTACCGAAACAGACTGTTTCCTGATGATGGTATCTGTATCGGCCACAATGTGGATGTTGCCACCGGTAAAAAGCGTATTGTTAATACCCGTAGCATATAAGGCATTACTGCCGGCAATAAAAAAAAGTAAGCAAAGGTACTTCATCAAAAATTGGTAAATTGTTTGTTAACCACCTGTTTAATCGCCATTTCGTCGAGGTATTTCCGGCGGACGCTCCAACCCTTCAGGGCGGCGCTGTCTTTTAGGCTTGGGTTTAGGCGGCACGGGCGGAGTGTTTTCATCTACCTTTGCCGGCTTGGCCTGCCGTTTTGCTTTAGCTACCTCTTTAATTTTATTTTTTTCTTCCTGCTCCTTTTTACTTTTTAACGTAGTATCGACCGGTAAATTATGATACTGCATCTTAATTGCACGACGGTATTCAACCGGATGTGATGGGCTGTTTGTAGTACCGGCAGCTGATAATCGTGGCGTAAATATCAATAACAGGACAATATACGCAAACCACTTTACCATTGAGAGGAAGAAAAACTTAAAATTATATTCAAATATCGGTCAATATAAACAGTAATACCCAAACCGGGGGTACTGTTGATAACAATTATCACCAGTTTATTTCAGCAGGGGACAATGCTTGCATAAACAAGTGACTACACACTTGCCGGAATAATTATGATTGGTTTAAAATTAATGCAGTTAAAGCGGGTTATAGGCTAACGCCTTTTGAAGTGTAAACACGGTTCTGGTCGTCAACAATAACACAAGCAATTTGGTTTAGCTGGTTTATTAAGTACATACCTGCGTTAATACCAATGCTTATCATAGGAGATGCCATGGCATCGGCCAGTTCGGCAGTGGGGCTAAGTATGCTTACACTTTTAATTTCGCTTACCGGGAAACCTTTACTGGTACTGGCAATACTTTGAAATTTTTTCTTGCTGATGCTGGCATATTTTTCGGCATTTACCGATGTAGCAAAAGCCATATTGCTGATGTTAAGATGGGCAAAAGGTTGTTTCCTTTGTTCAGGGTCGGCAGTGCCTACAGTCCACGGCTTGTTGTTGGGTTGTGTACCCCAGGTTAATAGGTCGCCGCCCGAATTGATAACGCCGCTGCTAACACCATTCATTTGTAAAACAAACTTTGCCCTATCGGCAGCATAGCCTTTACTATTGGCACCAAAGCCAATACGCATACCTTTTTCTTTTAAAAAGATAGTTTGCCTGGTGGTATCAAGTACAACATTTTGATAGTTGGTTTGCATTACCGAGTAAGGGGCCGTTTTAACAGTCACGTTTTCAACAGAAGTTGTATCGTTGCCGGTATTACCGGTAAAATAGGTGATATCAAAAGCACCGTGTGTAAGTTCAGATATCTGTAAAGCACGGCTAATTAACCTGAAAATTTCGCCATTAGCCTTTACGGGCGCAACGCCGGCTTCGCGGTTAATTTGTTTAATATTGCTGTGATCGCCAAAAGCCGAAAGCAGTTTTTCAACACGGTTGATCTCGCCGATAGCAATTTCTATTTGTTCATTGGCCAATAATGGATCATTCCCAACCACACTAATCTCAAATTTATCACCCATAGCGTGTACATTACGTTTGTAGGTGGTTAAATTGTTACTTAAAGTTTTTACTGCCAGCATAAAATAAATTTTTTATCGTCAAAAAATCAAACTACTCTAATCCCGCTGTAGGATGATTTTGTTTATAACAAAAATGTTACCTCTCACCTCTACAACAACTAAAGTAGATTGCTTGTATGAAAATAAGATGAAAACAAGATTGCGAATAACGTAAATCGACGATTTGGCTGTAAATTGGAGCAAAGAGTAAGAAATAAAGACAAAAAATTGACAATTTTTTCAAATAGACCGGAGGGCAATTTATTTGCGCAAAGACGCAAATATGTTACGACGAAAAGTAACTTGTTTGTTTTTTTTGCTCGTTAGCGCCTTGGTGTGAAAAAAAACGGTGCTCAATCAATCAAAATATTCTCGCCAAATTTTTGCGATACGGTAGTGTTTTCTTTACCGTTGATGCTGATCACGAGGGAATTATCAAAAGGTATTTTTTCGATGAGCTGGATGCGGGTACCAATGCCAATATCGAGTTTGATGAGGTACTGCAGAAACGAATTACTGGTATCGCGCACGGCAGCCACGCGACATGCCCCACCGGGCTTAAGATCGGTTAACGTCACCGAAAATGATTTAGGCACCTTTCCGTTGGCTTTTGGAATGGGATCGCCATGAGGGTCGTATTCGGGAAAGCCCAGGAACTTGTCAAGCCTATCGGCCAGTGTTGCATCGCTGATGTGTTCTAGTTCCTCGGCAATATCGTGAATCTCGTCCCAATGATAGCCCAGTTTTTCTAACAGGAAAACTTCCCAAAGGCGGTGCCTGCGCACAATTAATACCGCATCTTTTAAGCCTTGTGGGGTAAGTTTTACGCCCACTTTTTTATCATAGGCTATCAACTCCTTTTCGGTAAGCTTCCTGATCATATCAACTACCGAGGCTGGGTTGTTACCCAGCGCTTCGGCTATAGCAGTTGGCGTTATTTTAACGTCCTTTTGCTGCGCGATACGGTAAATGGCCTTTAGATAATTTTCTTCTGATAATGTATACATCCGTTGTTGCACTGGAAACATACAAACATAAATAAAAACCAGCCGGTTTGTAATAGTTAGGGATGCCTAATTATTGCGAACCCGCTTTAAACAAAACAGGCCTCCGTGTTACCGGAAGCCTGTTTTGCTATTTTATTTGGTTATTAATGATGGCCATGACCACCGCCATGTTCGCCACCTCCACCGTGGTTACCACGACCGCCACCGCCATGGTTGCCATGATCGCCGCCACCACCGCCACGGTTACCACGATCGCCACCAAAATGACCGCCGCCGTTGCCATGAAATTGAGGCCCGCGGCCACCGTGGTTGCCATTATCAAAGTGGCCATTACCACGGGTGTATGCTACCCTGCGGTCGTGATTGCCTCTCCAGTAGTTGGCATACCTAACATCGCGGCTGTTGCGGATAACAACCTGGTCATGACGGCCTCTGTAACCGGCATACCTTGTTCTGTAAACATCGTTTCTTATCCATGGGTTGCGATCATTGATAACCACTTTATAGCTGTGGTATAAATCATAGTTGCGGTACCGTACCGGTAAGTAGGCGCGGTGCACCCACACATTGTTATCAAAATATACATACTGGTGTGTTGGCACATCATAGTAAGTATCAATATCGGGCATGTAATAATAGTTGGCATAATCGTATCCAACCGGGCCCCAGGCTGGTTGGCTGCCAATATTTACCCCAAAGCTTACGCTTACCTGGGCGCTGGCTGTTTTAACAGCGAAGCAGCTTAATAATATTGCTGCCGACAGGATCATCTTTTTCATTTGTTTTCTGTTTAAGTAGTGCCCCTTTGTTTGGCGACCAATAGATTGCCAAACGGTAGCATTGTTTGGATGTATGACAATATTTAATCAAAAAAGTTTAAATATTAAAAGAAACACTTTCGCACGACCATCTGGCGCATAAAAAAACAGGCCCTGGTGTTACCCAAAGCCTGTTTTGTATAAAAATTAACAATCAAAAATTAATCTTTGTGTCCATGACCTTTATCTTGATGACGGTCATCGTGGCGATCATCATGACGGTCGTTGCGTACCTCTTTGTGTACAATTACCTTGCGGGAGTTACCGCGGCCATTGCCATTCCAGTGGTCTTTGTACTTAACCTCGCGGCTATCGCGAATGATGGTCTGGTTACGTTTGCCCTTGTAGTTTGCATATTTAGTGCGGTAAACGGTGTTATGTACCCATGGGGTACGCTCGTTAACAACTACTTTATAGCCATTGTAAACATCGTAGTTGCTATACCTCGCAGGTAACGCAGCTGAGTGGATCCATACATTGTTGTTAAAGTATACATACTGGTGCGCGTTTACATCGTAGTATGAATCAATGTCGGGCATATAGTAATAGTCGGCACGGTCATAACCGGTTGGGCCCCATTCGGGCTGACTGCCAATATTAATGCTTAAACTAATCTGGGCGCTTGCGGGTTTTATTGCTAAACAGCCTAAAAATATCGCGGCTGTTAAAATGATCTTTTTCATAGTGCTATTGTTTTGTTTGGATGTATGACAATAACCAGCAGAAAAAGTTTAGTTTAAAGCATAGGTGGCAGGGTAACTAATCAGTTACAACAATTACAATGGGGCTAAGCGTCAGTTAATGAGTTGTTTAGTTGTTGTCGTCGTCGGTATCTTTCTCGGCAGCAACCTTTTTGCCGGCCATGGCCAGCATCGGTTTGCCAATCACTTTGTAATTGCCTTCGCCTTTAAGAATGGAAGCCAGCTGGGTTTTATCCTGCATGGTTTTTACGGCCTGGGCCAGTTCCTTATCGTACTTAAAGTTTACTTCGTAACGGCCCTTTTCATAGTAATAGCGGGAGGCTATCTCGTTTTCAAGCACTTGTTTTATTTCGTCCTTATGTAGCTGCAGGTCGTTCTTTTTGGTAGTCATCAACTTGGCTTTCAACACATCGTATTCGGCCTGTATGTCGGTAAACTGTTTTTCTTTGGTGGCTTCGGTTTTCAAACTGTTCAGCACCTTTTCTGATGACGTGGTGTAGTTATAATTTTTATCGGCCAGGTATTTTACAAAATCATTGTAGTCGCCCTCAGATAAAACGAACGATTTAGTATCGGCTATTTTAGGGTGTTTATCACGATAAACAGTAGCATAATCAAATATCAGCAGCTTGCCTACCAGGGCCTGGGTTACGTTGGCAAATTTTTCCTGTTTAATAAAAATATCGGGGTAAATAGCGCTGCCATCGTAAACCGAGCGGCCATTTTTAGTTTTAAACTCGTGGATTAATGAATCGGCCACTTTAACTACGCTGCCATCATCCTTGCGGTGCGTATAATCCAGCTCCTGGATACAGCGACCCGACGGGATGTAGTATTTGGCAATGGTAATTTTAACCAGGCTGTTATAAGGCAGGTTAAAGGTTTGCTGTACCAGGCCTTTGCCATAACTGCGCTGGCCAATAATAATAGCACGGTCAAGATCCTGTAACGAGCCGGCAACGATTTCTGATGCAGATGCCGAGTGGCTGTTAACTAATACCACTAATGGCAGGCTTGGCTCAAGCGGCGTGCTTACGGTGCTATAAGTAAAATTCTTTTCTTTTATTTTTCCTTTTTGCGATACTACCTCCACATCTTTTTGAACAAAAAGATTTACGATTTTTACAGCCTCCTGCAAAATACCGCCGCCGTTTGAGCGCAGATCAAGGATGATGCCGTTAGGGTTATTCTTTTTTAGGGTTACCAGGGCGTTGGTTACCTCGGCGGCCGAGTTTTCTAAAAACTTATCCAGTTTAATATAACCCATGTTGCCCTGCACCATACCAGCGTATGATACGTTTGGTTGCTTAATTTCATCACGTACCAGGTTTTTTTCAAAGGGCTGGGCCACGTTATCTCGCTTAATGAATAGCTTAATGGCTGCACCTTTTGATCCTTTGAGTAATAGGCTTACCTGGTCGTTATTTTTTCCGTTAAGGTCAATGTCGTTTATTTTAAGCACCTGGTCGCCGGGGTGTACATCACCCTTTTGGGCCGGGAAGCCCTCAAATACATCAGATACGTATACTTTGCCGTTGCGGGTAAAAATGCTTGCGCCAATACCGCCGTACTGGGTACTTACATAGTGCAGCTTATAGTCTTCAATTTCCGATTCGGGTACAAATTCGGTATAGGGATCCAGGCCATCTAGCATAGCATCCACGCCGGTTTTTACCAGCTTGGCCGAGTTAACATTATCAACATAGTTAATGTTTACCTCTTTATAAACCGATGCAAAAACATCAAGGTTTTTTGATATCTGGAACAGGTCATCGTCAAAAGCGGCAACGCCAACGGCCAGCATTACAACGCCGGCACACAAACCTATCTTTCTGTATTTTTTTGAGATCACCATACCCGGTACAACTTTAAAGCATATAAAAATACGAAAAGCTATCGATTTTTTACAACTAAACGCTTATTTACAGCCTGTTATTGTCAATATTCACCAAAGCTTTTTTTAGGGTGAATACCACATATTCCCTGTTACGGTTTACAAGCTCCATAAGTTTGGTTATCAGTGCCTCTTCCTGTCCTTCGGTATATTTTAGCTGCTCATCGCTAAGGTTGTTATATTTACGTTGAACTTTAATTTTTACACGTTCCCAATCTTTATTGGAGATACTGATTTCGGCCATTGTTAAATTATTTTAAGCAAAAATATAAAAAATACACGTTGGCTGAATTAAAAATGAGGCTATACACCCTTTTTAGCACTAAATAGCAGCAAGATGAGGCGGCAATGGCAATCCCTGGCTCAGTTTATCGGGGATGGGCGCCAGTCGTTTGGTTTGCAGGGGGATAAGGCCCGACCATATAGGCAGTTCCAGGTCGTCGTCATCGTCAACCGGCATACCGGTGCGTAACTTGGCCGATGCCTCGTCAATTTTAAACGCAAGCGCTGTGGTTTTAAGTACTTCCCTGTCGGTTATTGGGCGAAGGTAATCCCAGCTGCCGGGCACAATTTTTTCGGTAAGCCATTTAAAAGCTTCGGTTTTATCGTCCACACTTTCAATTTTTTCTGCCTGCGCAAATATCACTACCGACCGGTAATTTACCGAGTGATGAAATGCCGATTTGGCTACCACCAGTTCGTCCATCAGGGTAACGGTGATACAAACGGGGATGCCTTTTTCCAGTTCACGCATCAAATGGCTACCTACCGAACCATGCACATAAATACGGTTACCATACCGCACAAACGCAGTAGGGATGGCGTATGGTTTGTTATCTGCCGAATAGCTGATGGTGCAATATAATGCCTCATCCAGGATACTGTTGATGGTTTCGGGCTCGTAATTTGCCCTTTTTGCTGCCCTGCTGGGGATAAGATGTGCCGGTGGATTTGCCATGATTTTGTTTTTTGGTAAAATTATGCGTTTATTGGATGGTGATAATGCTCCAGATAATACAAAATAGGTAGTCCAATTTTATGCAGGTATATTCATCAAGCTTAATAATTGATAAACAGGTGCAGCTGCCGGTTTATATTCAACTGGTCAATCAGCTTATGGCGATGGTAAAAGCGGGCACATTACAACCGGGCCACCGGCTGCCCAGCACCCGGCAGCTGGCCACCTTGTTAAACCTGCACCGTAAAACAGTGATAAGGGCCTATGACGAATTGCTGGCCCAGGGCTGGCTGCAAAGCCATACCGGCAGCGGAACTTTTGTGGCTGGCCATTTACCGGTAACAAAGCCCCGGCAGTTGTTAAATAATAGCGCCGACGTAGCTAAGATAGCAGGCTTTAGTATAAAGGAGGCGCCACACCTGCAACGCAGAATTGTTGATTTAAACATTGATCTGCATCTTGATGATGGTTTCCCAGACACCCGCATGGCACCCGTAACCGAACTTTCGAGGGCTTACCGCACACAGCTTTTAACAGGCAACCCCTATACCCGCTTGGGTTACGCCGACCCGAAAGGATCGGAGTGGTTGCGCACTGAGTTGGCGGCCTATTTAAATATCACCCGCGGCTTGCGGGTTACGCCGGCCAATATCCTGATAGTGCGGGGTACGGTTATGGGCCTTTATTTAACCTGTACCGGCTTGCTGCAACCCGGCGACACAGTAGTTACCGCCCAACCTGGCTGGGCGGGTGCCGAAGCCAATTTTTTACAGGCCGGGGCAAACCTGTTAAAAGTGCCGGTTGATGAATACGGATTGGATGTGGATAAGCTTGATGAACTTTGCAGCAGGCAAACCGTGCGTATGGTGTACGTTACTTCACACCACCATTACCCCACAACAGTGGCACTGCGGCCTGATAGAAGGGTACGCCTGCTTGAGCTGGCCCAAAAACATGGGTTCATTATTTTTGAGGACGACTATGATTATGATTTCCATTACCAAAACAAACCGCTGATGCCATTGGCCAGCGCCGACGAGGCTGGAATGGTGTTGTATTGCGGCGCTTTTTCCAAAAGTATTTCGCCGGCCATAAGGGTTGGGTATCTGGTTGGCCCCGAAAACGTGATTGAACATTTGGCCCAATTACGGCGCACCATTGACCGCCAGGGCGATAGCATGTTGGAGAATGCCATGGCCGAGCTTTTACAAAACGGAGTGATACAACGCCACCTGCGCAAATCATTACGGGCATACCAGCAGCGGCGCGATTTTTTTTGTGGATTACTGAATGATAGCCTAAAAAATTACGTGCAATTTAAAATGCCGGAGGGTGGCATGGCTGTGTGGACTTATTTTGATTCGCAAATAGATTTGAACAGGCTTGCCCAAAATGCCTTAAAAAAAGGACTATATTTCCAGGGCGAGAATAGCCCACTGGCGCCAAATTTTACCAGGCTGGGCTTCGCCTCCTCCGCACCGGCCGAGCTGGAGCAATGTGTAGCTGTACTGGCTAAATTGCTTGAAAAATAACCGCAGATGTTAAGCTTTGTTAAATTATTTTAGTCGGATTATAAAAAACGGGGCAAAGCAACGTTTAAAACTTTGGCGCGTCAATTGATGGGCTGTAAAACAGGCTATCAATACAGCCGTATTGTAAACTAACTATGTAAACAAGGGGTTAAGCTATAATTTTTTGAATATTTATAGCTTCGCCCCGCTAAAAATTAAAATTTATGAAAAAGTATCTATTAAGTGCCGTATTGCTGATAGCAGTGAGTATCAGCGCGCAGGCACAGTTTTCTTTAGGTGTTAAAGGTGGTGTCAATTTTTCGAAGATCAATACAGACAACCTGAAGGAATCAACATTGACTGGTTATCAAGCAGGGTTATTTGCCCGCGTTGGTAGCGGCCTTTATTTGCAGCCCGAACTTTATTTAAGCGGAACCGGTGGTAAATTCAGTTCGAGCGATAACGGCACTGATTACAGCGGAAAAGTAAGGTTTACCAATTTAAACGTGCCTTTGTTGGTTGGTAAATCATTTGGTGGTAAAGATTTAAACTTCCGTTTAATGGCCGGGCCAGTATATACTTACCAACTGGATAAAAGCACAAGTTTCTCCAATAATTTTACGGGGGCCTACCAGGATTTTGGTAACTACAACAAAAGTACATTAGGTTTCCAGGCTGGTGCTGGTGTTGATATCGGCGCAATAACTGCCGATTTGCGCTATGAGGGTGGTTTATCCAAGGTAAACTCTAACTACGGCCAGCGCCAAAACCTTTGGGCTTTAAGCGTTGGATTTAAGATTTTTTAAGCCAGGATAGTAAAGAGCCACGATTATTAAACAAAGCCCGGCGTGTGGAATAGGTCAACATATCGGGCTTTGTTGCGTTAACGTTATTCCTTTTTTTCCGTAGAGACGCATAATTGCGTCTCCCGCATGCAAAGCTCCCTTGCAAAGCACCCATGCAAATAAATTGGCCTTGCAGTTTCTGAATGCCCTGGGGGAGAGGTAATTATGCGTCGCTGCGAAAAGGGCTTAAATACATTTTTTAACACCCCTATGCCCCAACATTTATTCCTTTATTTGCATTTGAGAAAAAACGGTATTGTTAAAAATATAAATGAACAATCTGAAAAAGGAATTATATGATTTGTGCATAGCCCACGTTCGCAGGAGCATGGATGCCGCCGAACTGGCTATCAGCGAAGCGCAAAAATCATCAAACGATGATACTAAAAGCAGTGCCGGCGATAAATACGAAACCGGCCGCGAAATGGCGCAGCAGGAAACCAACCGCAACCTGGCCCAGCTTAACGAAGCCAATAAATTGCTGGTTGCGTTAAACCGCATAGGCACCAGCGGTACATCGGCCGTTGCCGAAGCTGGCAGCGTGATTATTACCAATAATGGCAATTTTTATATGGCTATAAGCGCCGGGGCACTATCACTCCATGGCAAAACCTATTTCGCCATATCGCCCGGTTCACCGGTAGGTATGAAACTGAGCGGTGCAAAAGCGGGCGACAGCTTTACGCTGAACGGGAAAACGTATGTAATTGAATCGGTAAGTTAGTGCAATAGTGGTTATTTGATGCTGCTTGCACTTGTGTTTTAATTGCTAAACATCTGCCTTTAACAGGTATACAATGAATTCGGTGCCTTTGCCAACTTCGCTTTTAATTTCAATGCGGCCTTTATTTACATCAACAAACTGTTTAACAAGGGCCAGGCCTATACCGGCGCCGGTTTCTTTATTGGTGCCATAGCCCGAAATTTCTTTACCGACCACCTTAAAAAGCTTGTCTATTTTTGTTTCACTAATGCCCATGCCCGAATCTTTTACGTGGATGGCTCGGTGGTTATCGTCGCAGGTATAATGGATAACAATAATGCCACCTTGGGGCGTAAATTTAATAGCATTGCCAACCAGGTTCTGGATAATTATTTTTACGTGATTAGGGTCGGCGCTCACCATTTGGTCGCCATTGTGTATGTGTTCTATGTTAATCTCCTTGTTTTTGGCCAGGAAAGCCGATACCGAAAGAATTTCATCAACTACGCCTGTGAGGTTTATGCTTGCTTTTTCAACGTTAACGCCTTTTTGCTGGCTACCAGCCCAAACCAGCATATTGTTTACCATATTATTTACAATGGTTACGTGCTGATAAAAATCCTCAATTAGCAACTTTTGTTCCGCCTCATCAATATCGCCCGAGCGTACAAGATCGATAGTTTGCATAATGGAGGCGAATGGGCTGCGCAGGTCATGGCTTATTACCGAAAACAGCATATCCTTGGTATGGTTTAAATCGTCAAGGGCTTCTTTTTGCCGCGAAATTTCCTGGCTTTGCTGCTTTAAGGCTTTGTTTAAAGCCGTTTTGTGCATGTTGCTTCGGCTAATGATTAATAGTATAATAATAACAAAAACGGCTGCCAGGCTTATTATAATAATCATTAACCGGGTGGAGTTGAGCTTTTGTTTGTTTAGTTCGTTCTCTTTTTCTAACCGGATGTTATCAACCTGTTGCTGTTTTAAATGCAGGTAATTAATCTCTTTTTCCTTGGTATCATTCAATAAGCTATCGTTATTAATTTTATAAAGCGCTTCGTTGCGGTAAGCGTTACCATAATCTTCCAGCGCGGCATAACTTTCAGACAGGATTTTCAGGGCTCTCACAATATCATAGCGGCTGTTAGTTTCGCTTGCCAGGCTTAGCCCTTTATTAGCATTGGTAATGGCTAATTGATATTGGTCCATGCCATAATAAGTTTGGGCGAGGCCCGAAAACGCAAAATCCCGCTCCCAGTTATCCTGGTAATGGGCATTCAATACTTTTTGATAGTACACTATAGCCTGCGGGTAATTTTTTAAATGAAAAAAAGTTTCGCCCATGCGGTTATAGGTCATGGATATAATGTGCTCATCCTTAATCAGCTTGCCGGTATTTAATGCCTTATCAAGATAGGTAAAAGCTTTTTTAGATAGCCCCAGTTCGTCATAACACAGGCCAATATCAAAATACATGCGGCTTATTTTGGCCTGGTCATTAACCTTTGTAAAACCGTCCAGCGCTTTTACAAACTGGTTAACGGCATCCTCAAACTTGTTTTGCCCTAAAAAAATCAGCCCCATTACCTGGTGGGCATTGGCTACCCCCGGCTGGTAATCAATGGCATTGCTAAGCTGCATTAACTTAGATGCCGCATCTAACGATTGAAAATATTCGCCAAGCACATAATAAGCCATGCCAATATTATTTAGGGAAGTAATCTCACCGGGTTGGTTTTTTTGTAATTGGGCAAGCTGTAGCGCCTGTTTGGCAAAATACAACGAACTATCGGCCTGGTTATACCTGTACCCGAGCGATAAACTATTAAGCAAATTAACGCTGGCGGTGTCTGCTTTATAGCCAGGCTGGTGTACCGCCTTTTGCCACTGGGTCAATAACGGCGCCTGGGTTTGCGCAAAACCCGTAACTCCCTCAAATAGAAGGGTACACACAGCAATTAAAAGGCGAAAAATCCGGATAGGTGAAATTTTCAAGCTATTGACAAGGTATTTGAAGTGAATTTATAAAATTTTACCGGTGCGGGCATTTTTTTATAATAAACGATATTGCTTTTATAATTTATGCGCTATAAATAAGGCTGTGTTTATTCACCAGTCGCATTAAATTATATTTTAATAGTTAAAAACGGGTGTTTTTAACCCAAAATCAATAAAAATTAACTTTTTTTAAAAATAAAACCATTCATTCATAAAATCATGCAGTAATCATCAAATATCTATTACTATATTTGATGTTAACAAAACTGGGCAAACAAAACAACCTTGCCTTTTATAAATTAAAGATTGATGAACATATTTGTAGGAAGCCTTCCTTTTCAATTAGAGGAAGCCGATTTAAAAGAGCTTTTTGAAGCGTACGGTGAAGTAAGCACTGTAAAAATTATTATTGACCGTGAATCTGGCAGAAGCAAGGGTTTCGGATTTGTTGAAATGCCAGATGATGAAGCTGCACAATTAGCTATCACGGGTTTAAACGGATCAGATGTTAGAGGCAGATCAATTGCTGTTAGCCAGGCTGAAGACAAAAAACCACGCGACAACCGTGGCGGCGGTGGTTATGGTGGCAACCGTGGCGGCGGTGGCGGCTATGGCGGCGGCGGTAACCGTGGCGGTGGCGGCGGTGGTTATTCAAAAGATAGCCGTGGCGGCGGCGGTGGCAGCCGTTGGTAAATTATAAATAAACAAAGTGCCGGGTATTGGTACCCGGCACTTTGCTGTTAATAATACATCTACTTACTGTACTTTGTGGGATTGGTTTAGCAGGTTTTTTACCTGCTGTGATAGTACTATATCAAAAAACCATGCTTATGTTATTTTTTCGGCGATGTTGCCTGCGGTAGCTTTACCTCAAATGTGGCACCCTGTCCCGGAATCGAAAATATATTAAACGTTCCCTTAAGGCTTTCAACCAGGTGCTTTACAAGCGCCAGGCCAAACCCATACCCATTTTCGCCACCGGTACCATTTGTTGATATAGCATTTCCCTGCAATATGGTGGCTATGCCGCCTGCATCCAGCCCAACGCCCGAGTCGGTTACTTTTACCTGCAATACATTTTCGTTTTTATCTTCAATCAAATCCAGGTCGACAGTAACAAAGCCATTATTCGGGGTGAATTTGATGGCGTTAGATATCAGGTTGCCCGTTATCTGCAGTAATTTATTTTTTGAAAAAGGAATGGTTTCTGATGCCGATGACGTATTTACTGTAAACGTAATATGCTTGTTCATGGCCTGCGGCACATAAAGCTTTTGCAGCTTATCTTTAAATACCACCTGGTTAAATTCGCCTCCCTTCAATTCGGGCACTTTCTTATCTTTTTTATCAGTGCTCAAAATCTCGTCGGCAAGTTCCAGTATCGACCGGCCACTTTTGTGTATCAGGTTCATAAACTCCAGTATCTCGTCCATCTGGTTTTCATCGCCTTGCTCACGAATGAGTTGTGCCAGCCCTATAATACCGCTTAAAGGCCCGCGAATATCGTGCGCTACTTTCTTTTGGGTTTGCTTAGCTTCAGATAAATTGCTCCGTAGGTCCTCAATTACTTTGATGTATTTGAGCCTGTTCACAATTTCGCCGGCAATGATCTTTAACAGCTCTACCTTTTCGGGGTTAAGGTTTTTTGACGAATGCGCGTCAACCACGCATAAAGCGCCTATGTTGTGGTTATCTACATTTAGTGGGATACCATAATAATAGCGCAGATGCGGCCCGCCGGTAACATAGGGCCGGTCTTTAAACCGCTCGTCGGCACTCAAGTCGGCAACTTCCATATTGTCATCACTCATTAACAAGTACTGACATACAGATTCCTCGCGCGGCATTTGCTCCAGGTCCAGGTTGTGGGTGGATATGGTCCATTGGGTATAGGAGTCAATGAGGTTAACCAACGACATTTCAGTGCCGGCAACTTTGGCGGCAAGTTTAGTAAGATCTTTAAAACTATCGGCATGCGCGCCATAGTCCAAATCAAATTCCGACAGGGTCATTACCCTGTCCATTTCATTTTCGGGGATTGGGGGAGTAAACATACAATCAATTAGTTACGCCCTTGTACGGGAGTTTACTGCCAATTGTTTTAACACAATGTCAATAACTGCTAACATGAAAGATGCCTGGGTTGTAAAACATTAATTGCAGTTGCTGCATTTTATTAAAAAAGCGTAATTTAACATTCCTAAAAGCCGATTATTTATGGAAAGCAAAAAACCTTGTTCGGGGCCTGATGAAGGCCTGGATGTGAAGGATAGTTCGCGCAGGAATTTCCTGAAACAATCAACCCTGCTAACCGCCGTAGCCCTTACACCGGGCACTGCCATTAAAGCTGCTGTCAGCCATGTAGATGAGCAGATTGCCGCCGTTTTTGAAAAAATGCCTTTAAAAATGCAGGTAAACGGCAGGCAGCAAAACCTGTCGGTTGAGCCACGATCAACCCTGTTGGATATTTTACGCGAGCAACTGGACCTAACCGGCACTAAAAAGGGCTGCGACCACGGCCAGTGCGGCGCATGTACCGTTCATGTTGACGGGCACCGTATAAATTCATGCCTTACATTGGGCATTATGATGAATGGAAAAAAAATTACCACCATTGAAGGCCTTGCCAATGGCGATAAGCTGCACCCTATGCAGGAGGCTTTTATAAAGCACGATGGTTTCCAGTGCGGGTATTGCACACCGGGGCAAATCATGTCGGCGGTGGCCTGTATCCGCGAGGGGCATGCCAACTCCGAACACGAGATTCGCGAATATATGAGTGGTAATATTTGCCGCTGCGGCGCTTATCCTAATATAGTTAATGCCATACAGGAAGTAAAAGATGGAGGGATGGCCGTATGAAACAGTTTCAATACGTAAAGCCAACTACATTACAGGCAACATTGGATGTAATTGGCAAACCCGGCTCAAAAATTATTGCGGGTGGCACCAACCTGATTGATTTGATGAAGCGAGGCGTTACTGCGCCCGATAAGCTGGTTGATATTAATCACCTGGGGGTAGTTAATCATGTATCATTAAGGGCCATAACCGCAACCAAATCAGGCCTGTCTATAGGTACGCTGGCGCTCAACAGTGTGGTATCAGAAAACGATATGGTAGTGCAGCGGCAACCGCTTTTGGCTATGGCCCTTAAAGCGGGGGCGTCGCCGCAATTGCGCAATATGGCAACCGTTGGCGGTAACATGATGCAGCGCACCCGTTGCGGGTATTTTTACGATACCACGATGCCTTGCAATAAGCGGGTGCCGGGCACAGGCTGTGGGGCCATGGAAGGCGTTAACCGTATGCATGCTATTTTTGGCGCAAGCCCGCAATGTATTGCGGTACACCCCAGCGACATGTGCGTTGCCCTTGCCGCGTTGGATGCTACCGTGATCATAGCAGGCAAAAAAGGAGAGCGACACATTCCCTTTACGGCATTTCATCGCCTGCCGGGAGAACATCCCGAGCTGGATAATACCCTGGCCAAAGATGAGTTGATTCTTGATATCGAGATTCCGGATAATAACTTCGCCAAAAACAGCTACTATTTAAAAATCCGCGACAGGCAATCATATGCCTTCGCGTTGGTTTCTGTAGCGGCGGCGCTTGAAATAGATAACGGGCTGATAAAAAATGCCCGGCTGGCCATGGGCGGTGTTGCCCATAAACCCTGGCGACTTTTTGACGCCGAAAAATCACTTGTTGGCAAACCTGCAACCGAAGAAAGTTTTGCCCACGCGGCACAGCTGGCTATGCAGGGGGCAAAAGGCTATGGCAATAATTCATTCAAATTAAAACTGGCACCGGCCACCATTACCGAGGCTTTAAAACATGCAGCAGGCTTAGTTTAACATCACCATGAAAACAGCGATAGACAAAACGATGCCCTCATCGGCAGAAGGCATGGGCCGGGTAGACGGAAGGTTAAAAGTAACCGGGGCAGCAAAATACTCGGCCGAATATACGCCGGCCGGTTTAACCTATGGGGTACTGGTAGGCAGTACCATTACCAAAGGCAGCATTACTGCCATTGATACCAAGGCCGCTTTAAAAGCGCCAGGAGTATTGGCTATAATTACCCATTTAAATGCCCCAAAAGTGCCCGGCGACCAGCCCGAAAAGGACAAGAAAGGGGGCGACAAGGGCGCTTTAAAGGTTTTTTATGATGATAAAATATATTACAACGGCCAGCCTGTTGCCATTGTAATAGCCGATACTTTTGAGCGTGCGCAGTTTGCAGCATCATTGGTAAAAGCGCAGTATAGGGCCGAAAAGCATACAACCAGCCTGCCCGATAACCAGGATAAAGGCTTTGCACCACGCGGCGAAGGCGGCTACAAGCGGGGGACCGAAGATGCCTGGAAAACTGCCCCGTTTAAACTGGAGCAGGAATATATTGTGCCTACGGTAACCCATAACCCTATGGAGCTTCATGCCATTATTGCCCGTTGGGATGCCGAGGATAAATTAAGCGTTTGGGATAAAACTCAGGGCGTTAAGGACACCCAGCAGGATTTGGCGCGCTTGTTTAAACTGCCTGTACAAAACGTGCAGGTGCACTCGCAATTTGTAGGCGGCGCATTTGGCAGCGCTTTGCGCACCTGGCCGCATGAAGTGGCCGCCATACTTGGTGCTAAGGTCGCGAAAAGGCCTGTGAAGGTAGTTTTAAGCCGCGCCGATATGTTTACATCGGTTGGGTACCGCCCTTTTACCTGGCAAAAAATTGGCATAGGCGCTACTGCCGATGGGAAGCTTACCGGTATTACCCATGAAGCGGCCGGCCAAACATCAACCTACGAAGATTTTACCGAAGGGCCCACCGGCGTAAGCCAGAATTTATACGCCTGCCCCAATGTAAATACCAAATACAACATTGTTCCGCTTGATATTGCTACACCTACCTGGATGCGCGGCCCCGGCGAAGCTACCGGCTCTTTCGCGCTGGAATCGGCACTGGACGAGCTATCTTACCAGCTCAAGATAGATCCCGTTGAATTGCGGATCCGTAATTACGCCGAAAAAGACCCGGATAGCGGAAAACCGTTTTCGAGCAAGTTTTTGAAAGAAGCGTACGCGTTAGGCGCAGATCATATAGGCTGGAAAAACCGGAAGGCAGAGCCCGGCTCGGTAAAAGAAAATGGCTGGTATGTTGGCTACGGAATGGGCAGTGGGATGTTTGGTGCCTACCGCGACAAGGCAACCATCAAAGCCGTGATGAAAGCCGATGGTACGCTGTTACTACAAAGCGCGGTGAGCGATATTGGCCCCGGTACGGGCACAGCTATGGTATTAATAGCCGCCGAACAAATGAACATCCCTGCCGAAAAGATAGAATTTGAGCTGGGCGATTCGTCATTACCCAACGCGCCCACGCAGGGAGGCTCGGCCACTACAGCCAGTGTTGGCTCGGCAGTATATAAAGCCTGTGCCGATTTAAAAGAGAAATTTCAAAAGCTGGTTGGCAATAGCGGCACCGACAACCCTGATTATGCGAAAATATTAAAGGACCACAACCTGGCATCGCTGGATGTAACTACCGAAACTGATGGAGGTAACGGGATGCAAACCTATGCCATGAACTCCTGGTCGGTGCATTTTGTAAAGGTTTTGGTAAATGCCGCAACCGGTGTTGTTAAAATTGACAAGGTTGCCTGCGTAGCAGATTGCGGCCGAATCATCAGCCCTAAAACAGCACGCAGCCAGGTTATAGGCGGCGCGATAGGAGGGCTTGGCATGGCTTTGATGGAGGAGTCGGTGATTGATCACCGGTATGGCCGTTACATCAACAATAATTTTGCCGACTACCACGTGCCGGTAAATGCCGATATCCCGCAAATAGATGCCCTGTTTGTAAACAAACCCGACCCCATCATCAATCCGATGGGTGCTAAAGGCATGGCCGAGATAGCCCTGATAGGCATGGCCGCCGCTGTAGCCAATGCAGTATACAACGCCAGCGGAAAGCGGGTACGGGAGTTGCCCATAACGCCGGATAAGGTGATGGGATAGGGAGGAGGAAATGCATTGCAAAGCGCCCGGAAAATTGAAAGTTTACTTTCAAAATACTTCTTTTTGCCGGCAACGCAAATCATTTCATCTACGTTATTGTTATAATCGCAATAAAAAAACCGACATGAAAAAACTGATCATACTTACGCTGCTAATCGCTTTTAGCTCATTCACCTTTGCTCAAGGCAAAAAAGTGGTTTGCTGCGCCAATCCATCATCAACCCAGCGTTTTGCCATGCTGGCATCCAACCCTGAGTTCCGGATGGCGCATTTAAAGCCCTTGCCAATCCATTTTCAGAGCAGTATAGGCGCAAATATTACCTACCAAACACCCGACGGAAAAACATCTACAGCCTATTTGCTGAAAGCAAAAAAGCCTACCAATAACTATATCCTGGTGATCCACGAATGGTGGGGCCTGAACGATTATGTTAAACGGGAATCGGAAAAAATTTACAATGATTTGGGCAATGTAAATATCATTGACCTTGACCTTTACGATGGCAAAATAGCTACCGACCCTAAAGATGCCGGAAAATTAATGCAGGCAGTTGTTGAAGACAGGGCCAAAGCCATCATCAATGGCGCTATTACTTATGCAGGAGCCGGGGCGCATATTGCTACCATTGGCTGGTGCTTTGGTGGCGGCTGGAGTTTACAAACCGGCCTGCTTGCCGGCAAAAAACTGGCAGGCACCGTAATGTATTACGGCATGCCCGAACAGGATGTGGCCAAATTAAAAACGCTGAACGCCGATGTGCTGGCCAATTTTGCCAATAAAGACCAATGGATAAACCCTAAAGTAGTGGGTAAGTTTAATGATGATATGAAAGCTGCCGGCAAAAAACTATACCTGCACCAATACGATGCCGACCATGGTTTTGCCAATCCCAGCAGCCCGGCCTATAACAGCGACGCCACCAAAGATGCTTATGCCAATACCATAGCGTTTTTTAAAGCAAGGTTGAAATAAACAAAAATGCTAAAGTTGCGTTATTGGGAAGCAAGTTAATCCTTGCTCCATTTTTCGTAACATTGTATAAACTTTTAGCTTCTTGACCACTTCTACTAAAAAAACAATTTCTTATCTACTCAAAGCCAGTATAGTAATAGTAGCCGGATTGTTTATTTACAGGCAATTTTCAAAAAAAAGCACCGAGCTACAGGAGTTTGAACTATTAGCATCCAATTTAAGTGTTTCAAGAGTGGTTTTTACACTTGGCATTGTGGTGTTACTTATGTTCTTAAACTGGTTTTTGGAGGCGCTCAAATGGCGTTACGTTACCAAAGCCCTGATAGCTATATCTTTATGGGAGGCTGTAGAAGCTGTTTTTTGCGGCCTTACCTGGGCTGTAACCACTCCTAACCGGATTGGTGAATATGGTGGCCGTGTTATGTTTTTACCAAACCGAAAAAGGATTCCTGGTGTTTTTGCTATGGGAGTAGGGGCATTTAGCCAGGCTTTAATCACCAATATACTGGGTATCATTTCGTCAGTTTGGTTTGTGCTAAGTTTTATTAATGATAAAAAATGGGCGTATATAACTGTTGTTGCCATTTTGGGCGTATTGGTTTTACTGCAGCTTATCGTTTATTTCCATATTAAATGGATGGTGTATTTATTTGATAAGATTGCCTTTATCCGTAAATATCATCGGTTTTTTGATGTGTTGAGCAGGTATAAAACCAATGAGCTTCTTAAAACCATGGCCTTTAGCCTGGCAAGGTACGCCACTTTTACATTTCAATATTACCTGGTATTCCAGTTGCTGGTGCCACAAGTCTCCATTATTCCTATGCTGCTGGTGCTTATGGTGTTTTTCTTTGTCACGTCAACATTGCCCTCGCTCGATTTATTTGATATCGGGGTGCGCGGTTTTACAGCGGCACACCTGTTTATATACGTTACAGATCAAAAATTGGCCGTTATATCCTGTGTTTCGCTCATATGGCTAATAAATTTGTTTATTCCTGCTATTTTAGGTTCTTTATTTGTTTTTAAACTCAAATTCTTTGATCGCAACGCTTAGTATCATTTCGTTACTGCTTACCTTCCTGTACGTGGCGTTAATCATGTATCTGGTAAAAGGATGGTTTAACGTTAAAACCACGCAACTTTCGCCTACAGGCTTTAATACCAGGGTTACCGTACTTATTGCCGCCCGTAACGAGGCCCAAAGTATCCATTTAACTATCGGCGACATCCTGGCACAGGATTACCCCAAACACCTGCTGGAAGTTATCATTGTAGATGATCATTCGACAGATAATACCGCTGATATTATAGCAAGCTTTGGCGGCCAAGGTATTACGTTACTTAAGCTTAACGAAAACCAACCTTTAAACTCCTATAAAAAGAAGGCTATTGCCGAAGCGATAAAGCTGTCATCGGGCGAGTTAATGGTAGCTACCGATGCCGACTGCCGCATGGGCAGCCAGTGGCTATCAACCATTGTTGGGCATTACGAAGCTTTTAACCCGGTAATGATATCATCGCCTGTTACATTTTTTGAAGAAAAATCGCTTTTTGAATTGTTGCAAACCCTGGAGTTTGCTTATTTAATAGGGATAGGCGCGGCATTTATAGGTAATGGCCGGGCATCAAACTGCAATGGGGCCAACCTTGCCTACCGCAAGGATGTATTTAATGAAGTTGGCGGCTTTGCAGGTATTGACGAACTGGCATCGGGCGATGATGAGTTGCTGCTGCAAAAAATTGCTGAACATTTTCCCGGCAAAATAGCTTTTCTCAAGCAGTCCGAAGCGGTGGTTTATACCCACGCCAAGCCCAATTTTAAAGAGTTTATGCAGCAAAGGCGGCGCTGGGCATCCAAGTCAACAAAATATAAGAATAAAAAGGTAGTGGCATTGGGTTTCGCCTTTTGGGGGTTCAATGTGTTATTGTTGCTCAACTTATTGCTTGGGTTATTCGACGTATATTTTTTTAAGCTTTTTTTAGCGCAGATACTCTTAAAAATTTTTGTCGAGCTTTTTTATATCATCCCCATTACTTCGTTTTTTAAGCGGAGCTACCTGGTTAGTTTAATTTTATTATTAACACCATTGCATATTGTTTATATTGCCGTAATAGGCGTAATAGGCGGTAATAAACAATACCAGTGGAAAGGCCGCATGGTAAAATAGCCCTGTTTTTAATATCAATGTAATTTGTAGCAACGCAATTGCTTATTGTGCCTATTTAAGCGATATTTAGCCAAACGGAACTATTAACTATTGGCCCAGCTTACCCCCTCAAAACGCACCTGGAACGCATTTAAGCGTAATAAAATTGCCATGGCTGGCCTTGTTTTCATTGCGATAACGTTATTGGTAGCTGTATTGGGGTATTTGATAATGCCCGACAACACCCCGCAAGCCAATAACATGACAATACAGCTAAGCATTAAAAAGCCCGGCACGAAATTCATGATGTTGCTTATACGCAAAGGCGAGCAGGTGGACACTGTGGGTTTTTTTAGGCGGATGTTTTTTGGACAGCCCTCATTTTACAGGGAAGTACCTATCACAGGGTATTATTTTAAACAGGATTCTATCCACGTAAATGAATATATTGGCAACGAGGATAAACCCGACCCCAAAGCCTACAATATTTTTGAAGTGGTAACCGGGATTAAACCGCGCTACCATTTTAACAAAGTATTGTTAAGCCCAACCTTCTCCTGCGAAAAAACCGCGGAGATATATAAAAATTTCAGTGATAAAATTAAAGGCGAGCAAATAACCACCAAAACTTTTTGGCTGGGTACCGATGTTTACGGGCGCGACCTGCTGAGCCGCCTGTTGCTGGGTACGCGTATTTCATTGGCAGTTGGGCTGATGTCGGTAATAATCAGCATGTTTTTAGGGGTAACCATTGGCTCCATAGCCGGGTATTTTGGCGGGTGGATTGATGGGGCTTTAAGCTGGGTGATGAATATATTATGGTCGTTACCGGCGTTGTTGCTGGTTATTGCTATATCATTTGCTTTAGGCAAGGGGCTTTGGCAAATATTTATTGCAGTAGGCTTATCCATGTGGGTTGAGGTAGCCCGCCTGGTACGCGGCCAGGTAATGAGCCTGAAACAGGTTGAATATGTAGAAGCCGCCCGCGCCCTCGGTTTCAATAACAGGCGTATCATTACCAGGCACATTTTGCCAAATATAACCGGCCCGATTCTGGTGCTGGCATCCTCAAATTTCGCATCGGCAATTTTGCTCGAGGCCGGGCTTAGTTTCCTGGGTTTTGGTGCACAGCCACCAATGCCAACATGGGGTGGTATGATTAAAGAGCATTACGGGTACATCGTCATGGATTCGGCTTTCCTGGCCATTATTCCTGGCCTTGCCATTATGCTGCTGGTGTACGCGTTTAACCTGGTTACAGTTGGTTTGCGCGATGCTTTCGATATAAAATCACAAAGTACACGCATTTGAAAATATTTTTTTTACTTTAGTCATGCGACTAAAAACAAATGCAATACAAAGACGATAGTTCTGGCGAAGACGAATTAATAAGGCTGTTGCTGAAACGGCAATCCGAGTTGAATTCCTTATTGGAGATCACCAGGGCCATTAATAAGAATACTTCTACCCCAATACTTATACAAATGCTTGAGGTAATCCTGCAAAACTATCTGCAGGTTGGCAAGCTCCGTTTCCTGATAGAAAAGGAAAATAAGTTTGTATGTATCTCTAAATACGGCGGCGAAACAGAGTCGGCGATGGCATTGAGCAGGGCGTGTGATAAATTAAAGAAGGTTAAGTCGCCTGTGGCGATAGCCGACCACCAGGATATTACCCTGCGTAAATACAATTATTTTATTCCGATATACCACAAAAGTAAAGCCCTGGCTTACGCGCTTATCGGCGATTTTGACACATCGGGCGAGATGTTAAGCAACGATCTTAACTTCATCCAAACCCTGATGAATGTGATCATCGTGGCGCTGGAGAATAAGAAATTATTTAAAGAGCGCTTACAATCAGAACGTTTTCAGCGCGAAATGGAGCTTGCCGTTGAGGTGCAGAATATGCTGATACCGCTGAGGATTCATAAAGATGATGCAGTAGAAGTTGGCGCTAAGTACCTGCCCCATCAAAACATAGGGGGCGATTATTTTGATTTTATCCGCCTTAATGAAAACGAATTTTTATGGTGTATTGCCGACGTATCGGGTAAAGGGATATCGGCAGCGCTGCTGATGGCAAATTTTCAGGCCAGCCTGCACGCCTGGGCCGCGGTGGAAGACGACCTGACCAATATTATTGACCGCCTTAATAAAATAGTGCTTAACAATACCAAGGGCGAACGGTTTATTACTTTGTTCCTGGCCCGGTATAACCAAAAGAAACGCAAACTAAATTATATTAACGCCGGCCATAACCCAACCATTCTTTTTGCTGATGGTGAGGCCATTCCGCTAAAACTGGGTACCACAATGATTGGTGTTTTTGAAGAACTACCTTTTTTAAACGAAGGAGAAGTGGATGTTGAACCCGGCAGCCTTATTGTAAATTATACCGATGGTTTGATGGATTTTGAATCAACCAGTAACAAGGTTTGGAACGAAGATAAACTACTTGCTTTTGTAAAAACACACGGACACTTGTCGCCCGATAATTTTAACGACCTGCTTTTAGATCACCTGAGCCTTGGGCATAAAAGCAAGCCAATAGACGATATTACCCTGCTTACATTGAAGATATTTTAATACACGCCAATTTCACGAATTGAAGCGAATTTAATACACACGAATAGGCGTGAATTGGAGCGAATTTCATCAATGCCGGTCAAGTATATTGCTGAACTATTCTTCGGTCCTGATACTTGATACTAACTACTCGATACTAAAAATTTTATCTTTGCCATATGTTAGCAGCAAGGTACCAATTTGAATTGATTGAAGCGGGATGTGATGAGGCCGGCCGCGGTTGCCTTGCAGGGCCGGTGTTTGCTGCGGCTGTTATCCTCCCTCATGATTTTGATCACAATTTACTGAACGACTCCAAGCAGGTATCGGAAGAGATACGGTATCAGCTACGCACAGTAATTGAAGAACGGGCCATTGCTTATGCTGTTGCATCGGTTGATAATTTTGAGATAGACGAAATCAACATTCTTAATGCCTCTTTCCTGGCTATGCATCGCGCTATCGAAAAACTGCACATTGCGCCGCAGTTTTTAATTATCGATGGCAACCGGTTTAAAAAATACCCAAACGTTCCGCACGAATGCATTATTAAGGGCGATGGTAAATATTTCAGTATTGCAGCGGCATCAATATTAGCCAAAACCTACCGGGACGACTATATGTTAAAAATTGCTACCGAACACCCGGAATATGATTGGCATACAAACAAGGGCTATCCAACTATAAAACACCGCGAAACGGTTATGAAAATTGGTTTTACGCCATATCATCGTAAAACTTTCAGGGTGAGCGACCCGCAGTTGAGTATTTTTTAAAGATACTTTGGGTATATGTTTTGATAACCACTTTCTGGTTGGTATTTTTGTGACAAACCCATCAATCATTTGAAGATCCTTATTTTAACACATCGTGTCCCATTTCCGCAAAATGGCGGATATGCCATAGTGGTGTGCAATACCATAAAAGGATTAATTGCCCTTGGGCATGAAGTGTCGCTGGTGGCGTTAAATGCGCAAAAGTATAGCAGCAGCTATTATGAAAAAGATGAGCTGGAAGATAAAATAAACTATAGCTCGTTTAAAATCAACATCAACGTATCTATGTTTGATGCTGCGGTGAACCTGTTTCGCAAAAAATCAAACAACGTAGATAGGTATTACGATGCCGAGTTTGAGAAATTGCTTATCAGGGAGTTAAAGCAAACGGCTTATGACATTATTCAGTTTGAAGGTTTGTTTGTAACACCTTACCTGGCATCTATCCGCAAAGTATCAAAAGCCAAGCTTATTTACCGGTCACATAACATCGAACACCAGGTTTATGAGCGGCTTGCGCATCAAAAAACCGACCTGCTTAAAAGGTGGTATTTGCGCATGGTTGCCCGCCGTATAAAAGATTATGAATTGCAACAGCTTAATAAGTTTGACGCAATTGCGGTATTTACAGCCGAAGATCAAAAAACGGTGCTTTCATACGGCGCCACCATTCCAGTCGAGATTTTTCCTGTTGGGATAGATCTTACCCGGTATCGCCCCGATTTTAAGAAAACAGAATTCCCCAGCTTGTTTTTCCTTGGTTCGTTGGATTGGCTGCCCAACCGCGAAGGGATAGAATGGTTTATTGACAATTTCTATAAAGACCTGACAGAAGGCGACCTGCGGGTTAAATTTTACGTGGCAGGCCATAACATTCCCGAGCGTTTTGACGACTATGAGGTAATGGGTAAAATATTTATCCAGGGCGAAGTTGACGATGCTTTTGATTTTGTAAATAGCAAAGCTATTATGATTGTTCCGCTTTTATCAAGCGGAGGTATGCGGGTGAAAATTGTAGAGGGAATGGCCATGCAAAAATGTATTATATCTACCGCCTTAGGAGCCGAAGGTATAAACTTTACCAATGGCACCAATATCATGATAGCCAATGATCGCGCCGAGTTTTACCATGCCATAGAACGGTGCATATCCGATGAAGAATTTTGCAAAAGCGTTGGCCTCAATGCGCGCAAATTGGTTGAGCAGCAGCATGATGTAAATAAGGTTGCAAAGGATTTGGTTAAGTTTTATGAGGAGCTAAGTAAAACGGATAGCTGAGTCAACTATCAGCTATAAAACCACTTTCTTAATTTGCAACCCGGCTTAATTTTCCTCACCAAAATAATTACCTTTGCGGCTGATTGAACTGACCGCATGAAGAATACTGCTTTAACCGATGTACATATAAAAGCCGGTGCCAAAATGGTGCCTTTTGCCGGCTACAACATGCCCGTGCAATACGTGGGTATTAACGCCGAACACGAAACCGTACGCAAGGCGGTAGGGGTGTTTGATGTAAGCCACATGGGCGAGTTTATTTTGAAAGGCGATAACGCGCTTGACCTTATCCAACGGGTTACAAGTAACGATGCCGCTAAATTATACGATGGCAAAGTGCAATACTCCTGCCTGCCAAACGAAGACGGTGGCATTGTAGATGATTTGCTGGTTTACCGTATTGACGAAAAGACGTACATGCTGGTAGTTAATGCATCAAATATTGATAAAGACTGGGACTGGGTATCCAAATACAATGCCAAGGGTGTTGATATGAAAAACATATCTGACCGTACATCATTGCTGGCCATCCAGGGCCCCAAAGCTGCCGAAGCACTACAAAGCCTTACAGATGTTGACCTGGTATCCATGGAATACTATACTTTTAAAAAGGGAAGGTTTGCCGGTGTTGATAATGTGGTAATATCGGCTACAGGTTACACCGGAGCAGGCGGGTTCGAAATTTATTTTGACAACCAATACGCAGAACAAATCTGGGAGGCAATTTTTAAAGCCGGTGAACCATTTGGCATAAAACCAATTGGTTTGGGCGCCCGTGATACCTTGCGTTTAGAAATGGGCTTTTGCCTTTACGGTAATGATATTGACGATACCACATCGCCATTAGAGGCCGGCCTTGGCTGGGTAACCAAATTCAACAAGGAGTTTACCAATGCTGAAGCTTTGCAACAACAAAAACAAGCAGGCGTAAGCAAAAAACTGGTTGGTTTTGAAATGATAGACCGCGGTATTCCACGTCACGATTACCCCATTGTTGATGTCGATGGCAATACCATTGGTAAGGTAACATCGGGCACGCAATCGCCGTCGCTACAAAAAGCAATTGGCATGGGTTATGTTGATAATGCCTTCGCCAAAGAAGGTACAGAAATTTTCATCAGCATCCGCGATAATAAAATCAAGGCTAAAATTGTAAAGCCGCCTTTTTACAAATAGGAAGCCCCTAACCCCCTGAAAGGGGAACAAGAGTCTGCACTCTAATTTATTGTTTAAACAAATGTCTGAAAGTATCGATAACCAAACTCCCCCTTCAGGGGGCCGGGGGGCACACGTTTGCCTTACCCCTGCATTGCTGCCACTCTTTAACGTGGAAGAATACATTGTAGTGGTTATTGATATTTTCAGGGCAACATCATCTATATGTTATGGTATTGAAAACGGTGCTGAGGCTATTATCCCGGTATCACAGGTTGAGGAGTGTTCCGCGTATAGAGAGAAAGGGCTGGATTACCTTTTGGCAGCAGAACGCGACGGAAAAGTAGTTGACGGCTTTGATTTTGGTAATTCGCCATTTTCATACACTATCGAAAAAGTTGCCGGTAAAACAGTGGTGCTTACCACCACAAACGGTACCCACGCACTGCATTTATCCCGCGCAGCTAAAAAGATTGTGATAGGATCGTTCCTGAACCTTACTGCATTAAGCGACTGGCTCAAAACGCAGAACGATAACGTATTGCTGGTTTGTGCGGGCTGGAAAAATAATTTCAACCTCGAGGATACGCTGTTTGCCGGTGCCGTAATCGATCAATTAAAAACTGACGGTTATATTTTGGATGATGCCGCGCTGGCCGCCAATGATTTGTACCAATTGGGTAAGCATGATATTAACGATTACCTCAAAAAGACATCCCACGGCGAGCGGCTTAAAAAATTAGGTATCCAAAAGGATATCGATTTTTGTTTGCAGGTAGATATCGCAACGGCTATCCCGGTGTTGGATGGGGAGCGATTGGTGAAATTACAGCAATAAAATTAGCAGGGTATTAGCGTCTTTTTATTCGGCATCCTTTTGCAGTTTTCTTTTTCTTGCCCATCTTCTGAACCACCAAAAACCTATAAGTGCTATAACTAAAACCGGCCAAAGTGTGATGATGGTAAAAAACAAGCCTTGTACAATATCCCAGCTTTGGGTTATTGCCTGTTTAAACCGGTAGCTAAAGCCATTTTCGTTAGTTGTTCGCTCGCCTTGTTTATTGTAAAAAGTGATGTCAAGCGAGCTGAAAGCAACCTGGCGAGTCATATAATTTAGCTGCCCCTGGGTTGACTCGATATCCGTGCGGATATCGGCTATCTTGTCTTCTATCTCCAATAAGTCGCTTGTTTTTGTGGCTCTTCTTAACAAGTCCAGGTATCGGCTTTCCAGTAACTGTTTATTTTTTAACCGGGTTGCTATGTCGATAAAATCTGAGGTAACATCTTTCCTGCGGATGTTTTTAGTGTCGATACTATCGCCGCTGGCTTGCAGCGCATCCAGGAACCTGTCGAAATTTTTTGAGGGTACGCGGACCTTTAAATCAAATTCTTTTTGACTGTTATCGCTGCCATTGGTTTCTGTTTCTTCGGCTACATAACCTCCAAGGCTTTGTAATGAATTTACTATTTTTTGTTTTGCAGCGTTAAGGTTGCCGGTGTGGAAACGGATCTCCCCTTCCTTAATGATCTTTTTTGAAGTATCAATCGTCTCTTTTTGGAGTGATATGCTTTTATCTGCAGCTGATTTAGCTAAAGAATTTGCGTTGCCAATGTTCTTTTCTTCTGCCATCGGCGGCGGTGCCAGCATGATATCCGCAGCATTCATTTTTGATGGCTCACTTTTCTTTTCGCATGAACAGAGCGCAATCAACAAGGTAAATGAGATAATATAATTTTTCATAATAAGGAAGTCTAGTTTTGAGTTTTAACGGCACTTTCCTTATTAAAGTATCTAAAATGCGACTTTTAACAAATTTAATTTTGTTAAATAATAAAAATAAATATATAATTTGGTCTTGCGCTATTTCAGCTTCTCGTTATTCTTATGCCGGTCGGCGTCACGGATGCTTTTCTTTTCCATATTCTTTTCCAGTGCATCCGTGAGGTCGATACCGGTTTGGTTAGCCAGGCATATCAGCACAAAAAGCACATCCGCCATTTCATCTGCCAGGTTTACCTCTGTATCCGATTTTTTGAATGATTGTTCGCCATACTGCCTCGCCATAATGCGGGCTACTTCGCCCACCTCCTCCATCAAAATGGCAGTATTGGTTAACTCATTAAAATACCGGATGCCCGTGGTATTTATCCACTTATCTACCAGATGCTGTGCTTCTTTAATTTCCATAAAAGTTGTTAAAATATTTTCAATGATTGTCTCTGTCCCTGGTATCCATCACAATGGTTACAGGGCCATCATTCAATAAACTAATCTTCATATCGGCACCAAAAATGCCGGTGGCTATTTTTTTACCGGTGATTGTTTGCAGCGTTTTTATCATTTGCTCATACATCGGAATCGCTTTATCGGGTTTTGCCGCCCGGATAAATGATGGCCGGTTTCCTTTCTTTGTTTGGGCAAATAGGGTGAATTGCGATATCAGCAATATGTCGCCATTGATATCGGCAAGGGCTTTGTTCATCAAGCCGTTCTCATCGCCAAAAACACGCATGCCTGCAATTTTATTGGCCAGCCAGTTTAGATCCTCGTCAGTATCGGCATCCTCGATACCCAGCAATACCAGGAAGCCGGCGCCAATTTGCCCGGTTATTTCACCATCAACTTTGCAACTTGCTTCGGTAACCCGTTGTAATACTGCCCTCATTATTCCGATTGTTTGGAAGTAGAAAGATAGTGCAAAAAAGGTTCAGGATACAATAAGCGTTGTTTTCTTTCTTGTCTGTCTATTCTCATATCTTGTTACTCACTCATAGTATATTAAAAAAGTCGTCATTTTTTGCTCAAAAACCGCTAAGTTCGCAACCGCTATTATTTTTTTACTGATAGGTTCACAATGACTACTAAAAGAGGCTTTACAACTACCCTATTACATGCCGACCGCCTGGGCAAGCCAGAGCATGGGTCTTTACATAAACCAATCCACACTTCGGTTACTTACGGGCACGAGGATGTGCAGGATTTGGTTGATATTTTTCAGAACAAAAAGAAAGGTTACGCATACTCGCGCCAGGGAAATCCTACGGTTACCGCATTGGAGTATAAAGTAACCCAAATGGAAAAGGGCTTGTCTTCTATCGCTTTCTCTACCGGTATGGCGGCTATTTCGGCCACCATTATGGCATTAATAAAGCATACAGATCATATTGTAGCCAGTTCGTTTTTATTTGGCAACAGCCGCAGCATTTTTCAAACGTATATTGATTTAGGTTTGGATATTACCTTTGTTGATGCTACAGATGTTGAAAACGTTCGCGCGGAAATAAAAGAAAATACCAAACTTATTTTTGTTGAAACCATTGCCAACCCTGCCACGCAAATTGCAGATTTGGAGGGTATTGGCACACTTTGCAGCGAAAAAGGAATTTTATACGTGGTAGATAACACCATGACGTCGCCTTACCTGTTTAACCCGGTTGATGTACAGGCAGGCCTGGTAATCAACTCGTTAACTAAATACATTGGCGGTCACGGCAATGCATTAGGCGGCAGTGTTACCGATACCGGCTTGTTTGATTGGAGCGTATACCCCAATATTTTCCCGAGCTTTAAAACCCAGGTAAAACCCGAAGCTTTGGGTATGACGCAGATTCGTAAAAAAGGACTTCGCGATGCAGGCGGCACTTTATCGCCCGAGGCTGCACACTCTTTGTCTGTAGGGTCAGAAACGCTGGCTTTGCGTTTGGAGCGGGCCTGTAATAACGCGCTGGCGTTGGCTACATATTTTGAAAGCCATCCAAAAATTAAAAAGGTATTTTATCCGGGCCTGGAAAGCCACCCACAACATCAGCGTGCCGGTAAGTTGTTTGCCAAATTTGGCGGGCTGATGAGTATTGAACTGGACGACAGTATTGATTGCCTTGCATTTTTAAACAAACTACAGCTGGTAGTAAAATCGAGCAACCTGGGCGATACCCGTACCCTGGCTATCCCCGTAGCCCAAACTATCTTTTTTGAGCTTGGAGCCGAGCGCCGTGCCGAAATGGGCATCCCCGAAAGCATGATCCGCCTATCGGTAGGTATCGAAGACCTGGACGATTTGGTGGAAGATTTTAAGGCAGCTTTGGAATAGAATCGAGAGGTTAGAGTCAAGAATTAAGACGATATTTTTAGAGGACAAAGAATGAAAACATGCAATAAAAGTTCATTCCTTGTCCTTTTTATCTTTGCGCTTTGTTCTGCATCGTGTAGGCACGATCGCGTGGTTAATACTTCCTTTTATTACTGGAAAACCGTTTATAAGGCCAATCCTGCCGAGCAGGCTTATCTACGGCATTTTCACACCAGTAAATTGTACCTGCGGATAATGGATGTTGATATGGACGAAACGGGCACCTCGCCTGTTCCAATATCGCCCATTACCTTTAACGCTCAACTGCCGGATACTGTTGCTATTGTTCCTGTGGTATTTATCGTTAACAACATTCTCAAAAACATCACCCACCCTCAGCTTGATGACCTGGCCGGTAAAATCAGCAATTTTGTTGATGGTAAAATACACCAGGCCGGCAAATACACGTTTGATGAGTTTCAGGTGGATTGTGACTGGACGGCAAGTACCCGCGAGAATTACTTTTATCTGCTGAAAAAACTGCAACAGGTACCTTACTTAAGAAGCAGGCGTTTTTCGGTCACGCTAAGGCTTCATCAAATAAAAAATCAAAAAAGCAGCGGCATCCCACCGGTTAGCCGGGTAATGTTAATGTGTTATAACATGGGTAACCTGCGCAAGTATGGGCAGCAAAACTCCATCCTGGAAATTGCCGAACTGAAGAAATATATCGGCGATAACATGAGCAACTACCCCATGCCGGTTGATGTTGGTTTGCCGCTTTTTAGCTGGGCGGTGGCCTTTCGTGATCATGAGTACATTGGTATTGCAAAAAGAATTTCGATTGATGATTTGCATAACAAAAATCAGTTTATATTTATAGGAAATAACATTTACAGTGCTAAAACAGACCTGCCCGATGATGGCTTAAAAGCCAATGACGAAGTAAGATGGGAGGCAGTTTCGGCCGGTGATTTGCAAGCCACAGCCGCTTACTTATCGCCGCTGATAAAAGCAGATACACTAAATGTCATTTATTTTCACCTTGACGAGCCAGTAATAAAAACCTATACCTATGCCGACCTTGAAAAAACTGATCATATTTTCCGTTAGTCTTATCGCTTGCTTTTTTATAGGAATAATTATTGACCTGGCTTGTGGCCCGGAAGCCGACCCTTACGATTATTATGCTTCTTTTTTTCATAACACGATACAGGAGAATGATAATTATAAATCATTTTATTTTAACGGGATGTCGTTTTTAAATGAGGACCATGACCCGCTTGACGAGGCAAATGTTAATAGCGCCGAATGGGCTGCGCATTTAGGTAAAGGCGTATTAGAAGGCGACGTGAGCAAAGCGATGTATGAATTTAACAGGCCTGTTGATTCGTTATTGCTTTTAAATTATTTAAAGCCGAACGGTAGGCTACCTGATAGTCTGAAAAAAAATACGTTCTTAAGAGTGCTCGTTTCAGGAAGTAACAATGAAGCGTTGCAATATTATCGTTTTGCAAAAACATTGGAGCCGTTAACCGTCTCATCTGTTGATATTAGATGGAGTACAACGTTGCCAGATAAAAAGTTGATGCATGCTAAAGCACGCGAGGCGGTAAAATATGCCAAAACTACTGCTGATAGTTTTATAAAGCTGCGCTATTATTACCAGGCACAGCGCTTGATGTATTATGCCGGCGAAGAACTTGGTGCAACTAAATTATATGTCAAACATATAGCAGGTTCTAAGTCAAAAAGTCACGTTAAAGGTTGGGCACTTTCATTAAGAGCAGGAAGCGAATGGAGAACAGGCGATCCGGCAAAGGCAGCTTACTTGTTCTCGGTAGTGTTTGCCCGTTATCCCGAGCGACGGATACAGGCTTTTTACGAGTTTAATGGTATTGACATTCCGATTGCAAGTATTACGAAATTTGCCAAAACCCCCAACCAAAAAGCTTACGTGTACGCGATCAAGGGGTTTCGCAACCCCAAGGTGAGTCTTTCTGCACTTGCCTCGGTTTATCAGTGTGCACCAAAATCAGAATTGATAAAAATGTTGTTGGTGCGCGAAATCAATAAAATAGAAGAGGCGTACCTTTGGTCAAAAATTAATAAAAAAACACTTTCTAACCCTTACGATTACTATAATTTTGTTTTTACGCCTAAAGCCAATTCCGTAAAAAAACAAGAAACATATTTACCCCGGCTTAAGGCATTTTGTAATCGCCTTGCAAATGAAGGAAAATATAGCCAGCCAGCATTAGCCAAACTTGCGGTAGCCTATCTTTCCTGGATGCAGCATAACAATTCCGACGGTTTTAAAGCTTTAGCTTCGATAAAAGGTGTACTAACTCCTGCGCTTGAGGATCAGAAACAAATGATAAAGCTTTTACTATTAGCCCAAAAGATAAATAAGCTCAATCGTATGAACGAAGCGGAATTGGCAACATCTTTATCATGGTTAGATAAAAAGGTAAAGTGGGAGGCCGCTTATACCAAATACCCATTGGGAACTAATTATGGAAACGATAGCTATTATCTTAAAAGCTATTCAACATCAGCACGCGATTTTTATAAACTGGTATTGTCGCCAATTTATCTAAAACAAAAAGATACCGCGATGGCCGCCCTCGTAATACTCAGGGGTGATCAAACAATACCCATTTATAGAGTGGCTCCTGGCTTTAATATGCCGGATTTTTTACAACGCAAAGTACGTTCGCACGATCTAAAAAAAATGATATCATTGATTAAAGACCGTAACAAAACACCGTACCTGAAGGTGCTCACTTCGGAGATAAACCAAAAGCTAAGCTACGATATATATGACCTTTTGGGCACAGCTTATTTGCGAGAGCACAAGTATGTAAATGCATTTGGGGCCTTTAAAAATATCCCGAAAGAGCTGGCGAAACATACACCATATACCGATTGGGCGGGAAAAGAATATAGTGCAGACCCTTTTTTCGAGAACGAGCGCATGGGTAAACCTACATATAAAAAAACGGCTTACACAAAATCAAGCTTTGCGCTGCGTATGGCTAAATTAGAAAATCTTGTAAAAACCGATCCCCGGAATGCAGCACAATATTATTACCAAATAGCAACAGGCATGTATAACACATCGTATTACGGTAATGCATGGTACTTGATTGCTTATACCTGGGCCGAGTATGATTTTGACCGTAAACGCGATGAGTATTACGACACCGATTTTTTAAGAGCCTCTAATGCAAAGAAATATTACCTTAAAGCCCGGGCTTTAAGTAAAAACAAGGATTTTGAGGCCCGCTGTACCTTTATGGCAGCCAAATGTTGTCAAAACCAGGTTAGGTACCCGCAACATTATTACCTTACCGATAAGGAATACCAAATAGCAATTAATAAATACAACGTTATGATGGAGCATAATCCCTATTTTGTTGAATTGCATCAAAATTACTCAAAAACTGCTTTTTATAAACTTGCCATAAATGAATGCAGTGATTTCAGAGATTTTATAGCGGGGAGGAAAAAGTAGGGGTTTATTATCGAACGATGGGCCAGCACATGAAGCTGTCTTAACTCTTGATTCTAATCTCTTGACTCTCTTCCCTACGCCCTGGTATCATTCCCATGATAAATGCTCAAATAGCTTTCATAACGTGATAGTTCAATATCACCCTCTTCCAAAGCTTCCAGCACAGCACAGCCTGGCTCGTTAATGTGGCGGCAGTTGTTAAAACGGCACTGGTTCATGCGCGAGCGCATTTCAGGAAAAAAGTGGCTTAATTCGTTTTTTTCTATGTCGATAACACCCAATTCGCGGATGCCGGGGGTGTCGATAATAAAGCCGCCCTGGGGTAGTTCAAACATTTCGGCAAAGGTGGTGGTATGCATGCCTTTGTCGCTCCACTCAGATACCATGTGGGTACGCAGGTCAAGGTTGGGCAACAAGGCGTTAATGAGGCTTGATTTGCCTACGCCGGAGTGGCCCGAAAACAGCGTTACCTTATCTTTTAAAAGTTCCTGTACTTTATCAATGTTGGTGCCCTCCAATGCTGATACTTCAAAGCAGGGGTATCCAATTTTTTCGTAAACGGCTTTCAGGTCGGCCAATATTTCCAGGCCTTCGTCGCTAAACAGGTCTACTTTGTTAAATATCAATCGGGCAGGTATATCATAAGCCTCGGCAGTAACCAAAAATCGGTCGATAAACCCTAAGGAGGTGCGTGGCGAAGCTAAAGTTACTACCAACAGCGCCTGGTCAAGGTTGGCGGCTATAATCTGGGCCTGCTTGCTCAGGTTAATAGCCTTGCGGATTATATAGTTTTTACGCTGGTGCAGTTTGGTAATTACCCCGCTTTCCTGCTCGGGTTCCATTTCAAATTCCACCACATCGCCCACGGCCACCGGGTTGGTGGTGGTGATGCCTTGCATCCTGAATTTGCCTTTTATCCGGCAATCAATCCGTTGGCCATCGGGTGTTTGCACCTGGTACCAGCTTCCGGTTGATTTGATGAGTAATCCCTGCATAATAATTAAGGCTCAAAAGTAACAAATACTATGCATACCATTGTTAAAACAGGGAAATAGCTATAGCCAGGGGTAAATAGTTAACGGCGAAAAGCTGTTATTTAAAAATAGCTAACGGAATAAGCTTATGGCCTGGGGAGATATGAGCATTAAGCGAAACCTTGTTTTTATTGCATGATGCTGGTTAAATGATGGAGCTGCCCAAGCGACTTGTATGGGCCAACACCAGGCACAAATATTTGGATGCGCCTAAATTGCGCAATCAGTTTAGTGTTAACCATGATAAAATATAAAATATTGATTATTAAATACTTATGAGTGTTTTATCTGAAATGTGTTAAGTTATGTTAACCCAATTAGATGCGTTTGCCTTGCACAATGCTGTTAATGAGGCCTCCGTTTTTAAAAAAGTAAAATAAAGCTTGCTTATTATAAAAATATCTATTTACTTTGTCGACATTATAAGTATGACAGCTAACAACACCATTATTACAACAATTATTACCACCGGCATAAAACTCGGAGGAAGATAATCGTATGGTGTAAAACATAAACAAAAGAAACCAAATGAAGCCTTCCTCCAAAAACGAGGAAGGCTTTTTTATTATTTATATTGCTAAAACCACACAATGAAAGTTTTAAAATTCGGCGGCACATCCGTAGGTTCCGCCGCAAGTATCCAAACGCTTTTAAACATATTAAAAGGCGAAGTAAAAAATGAAGTTAAGCCGGTTGTTGTATTATCGGCGATGGGCGGGGTAACCAACCTATTGGCCTCAATGGCCGAAGATGCCGCCAATGGTAAAGAGTTTACCGCTCAACTGGCCGAACTGGAACGCCGTCATTTTGAAGTAGTAAAAACACTGCTCGACGTGCAAAACCAAAACCCGGCCTTCACCCGTTTAAAAATTCACTTTAACCAGTTAGAGGAATTACTGCAGGGCGTATTAACGCTACGCGAGCTTACCCCCAAAACCCGCGACCAGGTACTTAGCTTTGGGGAACGCTGCTCGACCATTATGGTGAGCAAAATTGCCGCCCAGCATTTTAAAGACGTATTATATGTTGATGCTGCCGATGTAATTAAAACAGACAGCGCCTTTGGTAATGCCAAGGTAAACACCGACCTGACCGAACTGCTGATAAAGACTTTACACCAGGAAAATAAAGATAAAATATTGTTTGTTACCGGTTTTATTGCGGGTAACGATGCCGGCCAAACCACAACATTAGGCCGCGGCGGCTCAGATTATACCGCTGCTATCTTCGGCGCGGCGCTTAATGCCAATGAAATTCAGATATGGACTGATGTAAACGGTATGATGACCGCCGACCCACGCATGGTTAAAAAAGCATTCTCATTAACCGAGCTTACTTATACCGAAGCCATGGAACTTTCCTACTTCGGTGCCAAAGTGATCTATCCGCCAACCATGATCCCGGCTTTCCTAAAAAAGATACCTATTGTTATCAAAAACACTTTCGAGCCTGAATTTGAAGGTACGGTGATCCGTCATGATTGTAAGGCTTCAAGCCTGCCTATCAAGGGCATTTCGTCTATCAACAATATCAGCATCCTTAATTTAGAGGGCAGCGGCATGGTAGGTAAATCGGGTTTTAGCGGCCGTTTATTCTCGCTGTTAGCCAGGGAGCAAATCAATATCATCTTAATCACCCAGTCATCATCAGAGCACAGCATCACCTTTGCGGTACAGCCACAGGATACCGAAAAGGCCAAACAGCTGATAGAACAGGAATTTGAACTGGAGTTGTTAGCTAAAAAGCTGGAGCACCTGGTTATCGAAAAAAACCTGGCCATATTGGCCGTGGTTGGAGAAAACATGAAGCAAACGCCGGGCATGTCGGGTAAGTTGTTTCATGCACTGGGGCGTAACGGGGTTAACGTGAGGGCTATAGCCCAGGGTTCGTCGGAGTATAATATCTCGGTTATCATTTCGGCTCAGGATCTTTCAAAGGCCCTCAATGCAGTACATGATGCTTTCTTTGTACAGCTAACTAAAACGCTTCACGCTTTCTGTTTAGGTACCGGCAACATTGGTAAAACGTTGTTTGCCCAGCTAAATGCCCATACCGATTACCTGAAAGATAATAACGGCATCCAGGTAAAAGTTGCCGGCATCAGCAATACGCGTAAAATGACTTTTAACAGTGATGGTATTTCTTTAGATACCTGGCAAAATGATATAGAAGCATCACCATATAGCGCCGATTTGAAAGAGTTTATTGCCAGGATGAAGGCCATGAACCTGCCCAACTGTGTGTTTATTGATAATACCGCCAGCCCTAAGCCAATTGAGTTTTATGAGGATGTGTTTAAAGCTAATATATCGGTAATCACCTGCAATAAAATTGGCAACTCGGGCAGTTATGCGCAATACCGCACTTTTAAAGATACCGCGCGCCGCCATGGAGTCGATTTCTTTTACGAAACCAACGTTGGTGCCGGCCTGCCTATCATCAACACCCTAAAAAACCTGATGAATAGCGGCGATAGGGTGCAACGCATTGAAGCTATTTTATCAGGAACCATATCGTTCATCTTTAATAACTTTAAGGGCGATGCCAACTTTCACGATGTGGTGAAAGAGGCACAGGAAAAAGGATATACCGAACCCGACCCACGCGACGATTTGAGCGGTAAGGATTTTATGCGCAAAATGCTCATCCTGGCCCGTGATGCAGGCTACCCGATGGAAGAAACCGACGTTGATATTGAAAGCGTATTGCCAAAAGCCAGCCTTGAAGCAAAATCGGTAGATGATTTTTACGCTACGCTTAAAGCAGAAGACGCCCACTTTGCAAAGCTAAAAGATCAGGCCGAAAAAGACGGCAAGGTGTTACGCTACATAGGTAAGCTGGAAAATGGTAAAGTAACGATCACCCTGCAAATGGTTGATGAAAATCACCCGTTTTACATGCTATCGGGCAGCGATAACATTATATCGTTTACTACCGATAGGTACAAGGAACGCCCGCTGGTAGTAAAAGGCCCGGGCGCCGGCGCAGAAGTAACGGCTGCAGGTGTATTTGCTGATTTGATAAACTTGGGCGCGAATTAGAAGTCCCCTAACCCCCTGAAGGGGGAACTATAGTTTGATAAATTTATATGGAAGATAATAAGACATTCGAAACAACTAAACCCTCTTTGGCACCCCCTTCAGGGGGCGGAGGGGGCGTACACGTTTTTGCCCCGGCCACCGTTGCCAACGTAGTTTGCGGCTTTGATGTGCTGGGCTTTGCCGTTAATGAGCCGGGCGACGAGGTGATTATGCGGATGACCAATAAACCAGGCATCACTATAAGCAAAATTACAGGCGATGACGGGCGTTTGCCAATGGATCCTGCTAAAAATACGGTGAGTGTGAGCGTTCAGCATTATTTGCAAAGTGTTGGCCGTACCGATGTTGGATTGGATATCGAGCTGCATAAAAAAATGCCGATAGGTAGCGGGTTGGGTTCAAGCTCGGCCAGTACGGTGGCCGGTTTGTTTGCTATTAAAACCTTGCTAGGCGATGATAGCGATCCTGCAAAATTGCTGCCGTTTGCGATGAAGGGCGAAGAAATGGCTTGCGGTCATGGCCATGCAGATAACGTAGCCCCGGCATTGTTAGGTGGTTTTGTACTCATCCGCAGTTACGAACCTTTGGATGTAGTGCGTTTGCCGCATCCGGCAGGTTTGTGGTGCGCCATCGTATTCCCTGATGTGGATGTACCAACAAGGGAAGCGCGTCAAATCATCCGCAAGAACATCCAGATGAAAGATGCGGTAACCCAATGGGGCAATATTGCAGGACTGGTAAGCGGTTTGTTTATGAATGATATTGACCTGATTGGCCGCAGCATGAAGGATGTATTGGTTGAACCGGTACGTTCCATGCTGATACCTGATTTTTACAAAATGCGCGAAATGGCGATGGAATTAGGCGCGGTAAGCTTTGGTATCTCCGGCTCTGGTCCTTCTGTTTTTGCCTTCACAAAAGACGAGGATACAGCGCACCGCATAACCCAAAAACTACAAAAACATTTGACCGGTTTAAAAATAGGCTCTAATGGCTACGTATCAACGATAAATGATGCCGGGCCGAAGGTGCTGGGATAAGTCAAAAGTAAAATTCCAACAACGAATCTAAAACCACGTCATTGCGAGGCACGAAGCAATCTCCGATATGCCGGGGAAATAAGCTTGGTGTGCAGCCAGTCCTAAAGAGATTGCTTCGTGCCTCGCAATGACGGGAGCAAAAAACAAATCCGAAATCGAACATCCGAATTCCAAAATTAAAATGAAACTCTACAGTACCAATAACATCCAATCAGAAGTATCTTTTAAAGACGCGGTTTTTAACAGTATGCCGCAGGATAAAGGTTTATATATGCCTATCAGCATCCCGCGTTTGAGGGATGATTTTATAAATAACCTGGACAAGTATACCCTGCCCGAAATTGCCTTTGAAGTTGCTAAAAATCTTTTAGGCGATGCGATGCCGGTTGATGATTTGAAAGCTTTGATAGATGACGCTATTAACTTTGATGCGCCGGTTGTAAAGCTGGATGATCATGTGCATGTGCTGGAACTTTTCCACGGCCCATCTTTGGCGTTTAAAGATTTTGGCGCCCGGTTCATGAGCCGTGTAATGAGTTACTTTTTAGAAGAAGGCGAAAAACAACTGGATGTATTAGTCGCTACAAGCGGGGATACCGGCGGTGCCGTTGCCCTGGGCTTTTTAGGCGTTCCAAATACAAGGGTTACTATCCTTTATCCCAAGGGCAAAGTAAGCGGTGTGCAGGAACAACAATTAACCACAAACGGACAAAATATTCGCGCCCTTGAAGTTGATGGTACGTTTGATGATTGCCAGGCTTTGGTTAAACAAGCGTTTACCGATGCCGAACTGAACGAAAAATTCCGCCTGACATCGGCCAACTCTATTAACATCGCGCGTTTGGTGCCGCAAACCTTTTACTACTTTAACGCCTACGCACAGTTGTTAAGGCAGGGTGTTAAAAAGGTAATCTTCTCGGTACCAAGCGGAAACTTTGGTAATATAGGCGCTGGTTTATTAGCCTGGAAAATGGGTTTGCCTGTCGAAAAGTTTATTGCAGCTACAAATGCTAATGATACTGTTCCCGAATTTTTAAAAACAGGCATTTATCAGCCAAAACCATCTGTGGCAACCTTGTCAAACGCCATGGATGTGGGTAACCCAAGCAATTGGGTACGCATTGCCGATCTGTTTAAAACAGATATGGATGAGCTGAAGAAATTGGTGATTGGCTTCACTTACAACGATGATGAAACCGTAAAAGCCATCAATTGGGTATTTGATACCTATAATTACGTGGTTTGCCCGCATACGGCTATTGCCTGGCAGGCCTTAACTGATTTTCAGCACGATAATGCCAGTGCAGATACCGCAGGCGTATTTTTATCAACCGCTCATCCGTGTAAATTCCCCGATGTGTTTAGCGCCGAAATAACCGCTAAAATTGATGTGCCCGCGCAGGTAAAAGAACTGGAATCAAAAACCAAACTGGCCATTGCGATAAGTAAAGACTTCGAAGATTTTAAAGGCTATCTGCTGAACGCTAAATAATAAGCGCTTAGACTTCCGAAGTTTTAAAACGGCGAAGCCCTCAACGGGGCCAAACCAATATTATCGAGTTAAACTTCGGAAGTCTGGTTATTCATTCGTCAATTTTGCTATTCGTAGTTATATTTGATCTGTGAAAATTATTTCAATGCGCAACAAAAAAAACATCATTCTTTTTTGTTTAATTACGCTGTCGTTTGCGGCCTGTAAAAGCCATTCTAAATTTAACCCGGACGACTGGAACGAGGGCGACGGCCTTACATTTAGCTATCGCGATGGCATGGTGGACGATTTACTGCAAAACCAAAAACTCAAAGGGCTAAAATATCAACAGGTAATTCACCTGCTACACCGCCCACAGCAAAGCAGCAAGACTGAGATGCTTTACGAAATTTTGGAGATAAGAAAGCCTGGAAAACCACTATACGTTAAACAACTTATCCTATCCCTTAAAGATTCTGTGGTAACCGACGCAAAAATTTACGAGCATACTAATAAGAAATGATCAATACCATCATATTCGACCTTGGCGCAGTTTTGATAGACTGGAACCCGCATTACGTTTACAAAACAATATTTGACGACGAGCAGGAAATGCACAATTTCCTCGCCAATGTTTGCACTTCCGACTGGAACGAAGAACAAGATGCCGGCAGGTCGTTACAAGAGGGTACCGATTTGCTGGTAGCCCGGTTTCCGGAGCACGAGGCCAATATCAGGGCGTTTTATGGCCGGTGGATAGAAATGCTGGGCGAACCTTTTCAGGGAACCGTCGAGATTTTTAAACAGTTAAAGGAGCATAATAAATATAAGATCTACGCGCTCACCAATTGGTCGGCAGAAACATTTCCTTTTGCACAGGCACGTTTTGATTTTCTAAGCTGGTTTGATGGCGTAGTAGTATCTGGTACCGAAAAAATGCGTAAGCCGGCGCCAGAGTTTTTCCAGATCCTGCTCGACAGATATAACGTTAACCCCGCCGAAGCCTTGTTTATTGACGACAATTACCGCAATGTTTTGGCATCAGAAAAAATGGGTATCAAAACCATTCATTTTAAATCGGCCGACGAATTAGCGGAAGAACTGAAGGCGTTGGGTGTTTTGTAATCGATTTTAAAAATCAATCATATCCATATCAAATTGCGGCTTAAAGGTGTAGCGCAACTGCACCAGGCCGCTCGAAAAGGTTTCGCAACCCAAGAACATCAGGTCGGTACGGCCTTTAACATCAAACAGTTGCTTGCCAGCGCCCAGTATCACCGGGTGTACAGATAGTAAAAACTCGTTAATTTGCTTTTTGGCCACAAATGCGGCCACCAGCTCGGCGCCGCCAAACAGCCAGATGTTTCCTCCCGGCTGATGCCTTATCTCATCAACACGACGGTCAAAATCTGCCGACTGAATGATTTCTGCATTGCCTGTTACCGAGGTTAGCGTATCGGTAAACACGTACATTTTAAGCGCCGCAAACAGCCCCGGATCAGTATCAATAAACATTTCATAACTTTTGCGGCCCAGGAATATGGCGTCGGCTTGGTTCAAAAATTCCGTCATCCCATAATCCTGATCGGCAAAACACCAGTCGTACTCGCCGTTTGAGCCCTCAATGTAGCCATCAAGGCTCATGGCCAGGTTTAAAATTACTTTTCGCATGGTAGATGGATTTATGATTATTCTTCGCCCTGGTGTTTTTCCTGCCATTGCCTGGTGAACGATTTTTCGGCAATTTCGGGCATTTCTCTTAAATGGCCCCAGGTGTTTTTAAAGAAAAAACGAAGGAAGAAGTTTTTCATTTTGCCGCCAAAAAAATCTGTAAGACTGCGTTTCAGCATTCCTTTTTTCCAGATGGCCCAGCCCCAGCGCTCTTTGGTGGTTATCAGGCCCTCGTTAACCGCGTCGCGGCGGTTAAGCAACAGCATTTTGTGAATGTCTATCTTAATCGGGCAAACCTCGGTGCAACGGCCGCAGAGGCTTGATGCGTAGCTTAGGTGTTTAAATTCCTCCATGCCATCGGTATGCGGCGTTATAATAGCGCCAATAGGGCCGCTGTAAGTAGTATTGTAAGTGTGGCCACCAACATTCTGGTAAACCGGGCATACATTAAGGCAGGCCCCGCACCGGATGCAATACAAGCCCTGGCGTTGCTCTTTTTGAGCCAGCAGGTTGGTGCGGCCGTTATCAAGCAGTACCACGTACATTTCTTCGGGCCCATCGGTTTCATTAGGCTGGCGCGGGCCGCTTAATATGGTATTGTAAACAGTAAGGTTTTGCCCGGTGCCGTGCGTTGAGAGCATTGGCCAAAATAGGTCAAGATCGGTTATGGAGGGGATAACTTTTTCTATACCCACCACCGCGATGTGAATCTTGGGGAAGGTGGTGCACAAGCGGGCATTTCCCTCATTTTCGCTGATGGCTACACTGCCCGTATCGGCCAGCAGGAAGTTGGCGCCGGTTATGCCAACATCGGCCTGCAGGTATTTGTCCCGTAATAATTCCCGTGCTTTTAGGGTTAGCTCCTCGGCTGTGGCATCTAAAGGAGTGCCGAAATGCTGATTGAATAGTTTGGCAATATCCTCCTTGCTCAGGTGCATTGCCGGGGTAACAATATGGTAAGGTGCTTGCCCTAATAGCTGCACAATGTATTCGCCAAGGTCGGTTTCTAATGACTCGATATGGTTATCTTTCAAAAATTCATTCAGATGAATTTCTTCAGTTACCATCGATTTGGATTTTACAACCGTTTTGGCTTTCGCTTTTTGAATGATGTTCAGGATTTCGCGGTTGGCTTCTTCGGCATCATTGGCCCAGATAACTTTGCCGCCCCTGCGCTGGAAATTGGCTTCAAACTCGGGCAAAAACTTGTCCAGGTTTTCCATCACCTTCCACTTGATCACATGGCCTTTTTTCTTGGCATTATCCAGATTTGCTATGCGCGATATGCCGCTTGCTGCAGCCGCGTTGTACTTATCAATACTGTTATTGATAATACGGCGGTGGTCCGCATCAAATACCTTCTCCTCTGATGCAACCAAAAATTCCTCGGCAGTGCTTCCCATATATGCGAATTTAGGGATTTTAGTGGGAAGTTGATTAGGTTAGTGGTTGATTAGGTGGGTGGTTGATTGGATTAATTTAGAAATAGTCAGTTTATAAACAAAACGAGGCGTAATTTGCGCCTCGTTTTGTTCCGGATATTGGTTTTCAACCTAATCAACAACTCACCTAATCAACCATTTCCCCAATACCAACTATTTCGCTCCATCAACCACCGGTTTTTTATCACGATTGGCTAACTCCCAACCTGTGTAAAATACCAATTGCGCGCGTTTTGCCAGTAACGGGAAGTTGATTTTGCTTACTTCATCGCCTGGCTGATGATAATCGGCATGTACGCCGTTGAAGTAGAAAATAATGGGCACGCCATGTTTTGCAAAGTTGTAATGATCGCTGCGGTAGTAAAAACGGTTAGGATCATTAGGATCATCATATTTATAGTCCAGCTTCAAATGGGTATAAGTATTGTTTGCGTTTTCGCCAATATCATGCAAGTCCTTGCTTAGCATAGCCGAGCCGATAGGGTATACATAGTTGGCAGAATCTGGTTTGCCAATGTACTCTTCTCCTACGCGGCCAATCATGTCAATATTTAAATCGGTAATGGTATTAGCCAACGGATAAATAGGATGGTCGGTATAGTATTCAGAGCCCAAAAGACCTTTTTCTTCGCCTACGTTACCTAAAAACAAAATGCTGCGGCGCGGGCCGTGACCTTGCTTTTTTGCTTTAGAAAATGCCCTGGCAATTTCAAGGATACCTGTAGTGCCCGATCCGTCATCATCGGCACCGTTATTTACTTTGTCTTTAGCTTTAGGGTCAGCCTCTAACCCGATATGGTCATAGTGGGCCGAAAACACCAACACTTCGTCTTTTAAATCGGTGCCTGGCATAAAGCCAACAACATCAACAGCTTTAACATCAGTACGGTCATTTGAAAAATTGGCTGTAAAATCGGCTTTTGCTGTTACAACAGGTGTAGTAGCGGCGGCGGCTTTTAAATCGCTGTAGGTTTTTCCGGTTGATTTTACCAGCTCATCAGCAATTGCTGTAGTTACATGAAAAACAGGTACGCCAGTGTTGGCTTTGGCAGCATCTTCTTTAATAGTTAAACGCGGGCTTGCAATACTTCTGCCGAAACGTTTAAGTAAAGCAGTTAAATCGCCGTTGGCGGCCAAAATAATTGCAGGTTTTTTGCTTTGCAGGTTGGCAAATACTTTTAAACGCGCGGTGGTCATGCGAACGGCCACATTTGGTGTTTTACCTTCTTCGGGTTTGTCCTCGTTTATCCACAATACAACCTTGCCCGCAATATCAGTTGATCCTATTTCGCTTTCGGTGCCGAAGCCTACAAATACAACTTCGCTGCCGCTTACATTTTTATCGGGCACTGTGCCGTTAGGTATAAAATCCTGCCCTAAAACAAATGGTTTTCCATTAACAGTAAAGGCCGATACTTTTAACGCGCTTTGTACAAGTGGTACGTTAAAGAAGTACGATCCGTTTACCGGGGCCTGCAGCCCTAATTTTTTAAATTCGCCGGCTATGTAGTTTGCGGCCTTTTCAGCTCCGGGCTTACCGGTTTCCCGGCCCTCAAATTCGTCAGACGCCAGGATGCTTAAGTGTTTTTTGGCATCCTTGGCCGTAATCAGCTTCCCGTACTTCATGGCAGTAGGGTTTTGCTGCGCACAGGCATTAACCGCTATTGCAGCAGAAAATGCCAGTAATGTTACTTTTTTCATGTATGGTAATTAATTAAGTCAGTTTCTTTTTAGTATCAAGTATCAAGTAGCAAGACCGCTGCAAGTGATTTATCCGTCAGCGTAAGAAATTTTCTACCTTTCGCCTTTTACCTTTACCCTTTCGCCTGATTTACCCTTTCACCTAAAATCAGCAGGAAATTTTACCTGTCCTGGTGGCGTGGCGGCCGCCTTCAAATTCGGTGGCAAAAAAGGCCTGCACTATTTTTTTAGCTTCGTCGATGCTGATGAATCGTGCCGGGATACATACAATATTGGCGTTGTTATGGCTGCGGGCCAATACGGCCAGCTCTTCGTTCCAGCAAATGGCAGCGCGGATGCCCTGGTGTTTATTGGCGGTAATGGCTACGCCGTTGGCGCTGCCGCAAACCAGGATGCCCAAATCGCACTCACCACTTTCAACTGCTGATGCTACAGGGTGTGCAAAATCGGGGTAGTCAACGGAGGTATTGGAATAGGTACCGAAATCTTTTAACTGGTAGGCCGGGATATCGGCCGATAAAGCTTGTTTATAATCAAAACCGGCATGATCGGCGCCAATGGCAATTTTAAGCCCTTCTTTCATTGATATTGAATAATTAGTAGTTTTTGCAAAGGTGCAATAAATGTGCAAATTTCAAATATGCCGATGTGCAGATTATTTGAGGGATGTGAGATTGTTACAAAGCTGCGTTAAATGTGCAGATATGCAGATTTAAGGTGTGCAGATTAACTTTATTGGGGCTGAGCCGTTTTGGATGTAGACCGGTATACCCAGGTGCTATAATTGCGCAATAGCGGTGCAGTTTTAAAGCCCTCTCCTTTGGAGAGGGTTGGGTGAGGCTCTTTACACCACCTTATCTTTGCAGCGTTCTACCACTTCTATGTAGTAGTTTTCATAAAGCGGGAGTATGGTGGCCAGGTCGAATTGTTTGGCACGGGCAAGGGCGTTGTTTTTAAAGGTTTCCAGGCGGGCTTCATCTTCCAGGATGTATATCGCTCTTTCGGCCATGCCATCCACGTCACCTACATTGTTCAGGTAGCCGGTTTCGCCGTCAACATTCAGCTCCGGTAAACCGCCGGCGTTACTGCTGATAACCGGCACCTTGCATGCCATGGCCTCCAGCGCTGCCAAACCAAAACTCTCAGATTGTGATGGCATCAGGAATAAATCTGCTACCGACAAGATCTCCTCGATGGCATCCTGCTTGCCCAAAAAACGCACGTTATCGGTAACGCCAAGATCGCGGCATAACTGCTCGCAGCCCGAGCGCTCGGGGCCATCGCCCACCATTAATAATTTTGAAGGGATGGATTTAATCACCTGGGCAAATATCTTCACCACATCTTCGGTACGTTTTACCTTGCGGAAGTTGGAGGTATGCACCAGTATCTTTTCGCCAAATGGAGCTATCGCTTTTTTGAAGTGGTCCTTTGCTTTTAGGCTGAAACGGGTAAGGTCAATAAAGTTGGGGATTACCTTAATATCGTTTTCGATATCGAAAAATTTATAAGTGTCTGATCGCAGATTTTCGGATACCGCGGTTACGCCATCTGATTTATTGATAGAGAAGGTAACTACCGGTTTAAATGTGCGGTCTTTACCAACCAACGTGATATCGGTACCATGCAGGGTGGTAACTACGGGGATATAGATGCCATAAGTGGCCAGTATTTGTTTGGCCATAAACGCTGCCGAAGCATGTGGTATAGCGTAATGCACATGCAATACATCTAATTGCTCGTGGCGTACCACGTCAACCAAACGGCTGGCCAGGGCCAGTTCATAAGGCGGGAAATCAAACAGCGGGTAATTGCTTACCGATACCTCGTGGTAAAAAAGGTTTTCAGAAAAAAGGTCTAACCGTGCAGGCTGGTTATAAGTAACAAAATGTACCTGGTGACCGCGGTTTGCAAGGGCTTTACCAAGTTCGGTAGCAACAACCCCGCTTCCGCCAAAGGTTGGGTAACATACGATTCCAATTTTCATCTATGATTGATTTCGATGCAAGTTTAACAGCAATTTATGGCAAATGTGTTAACACTGTGTAAAATGATTTAACTTCGTTAAGTAACTTTTACCTATTATAAAACATAAAGCAGCTACCTGTTATGAGCAATGCTATTAATTTAAAAATCAACGCCATACAGCACATTGGTGTGCCCGTAACCAACCTGGAAGCCTCGCAGCTTTTTTATAGCCGCCTTGGCTTCGGCAATGTAATGGAAGCGCCGTTTACCGATAACGACGGCACAGGCACCTGTGTGATGATGCAAAGCGGTAATATCATCATGGAGCTATACCAGCTACCCGATGCGGGCCTGCCGGAAATCCGGTCAAGAAACAACGGACACATAGATCATGTAGCGTTTGATGTAAGCGATATCGACGAAGCCTTTAGGGAGATAACCGAAGCCGGTTTTAACGTAATTGAGCCCGAACCGGTGTTCCTGCAGTTCTGGGAAAAGGGCTGTAAATATTTTAACATCACCGGACCCGATGGGGAAAGGCTGGAGTTTAACCAGGTGCTGTAAGATTTGATGGGGGAGAAGCGTGAGAGCGAAGACTCACCCGGGCATTGCTTCGCTCGCCATTCCTCTCTTCTGCTGCGCAGGAAAGAGGGGCTTGAATGTGGGTTAGTTGTATAGTAATGCCCAAAGCAGCACCTGGTTTTCAAAGCCCAGTTCCAACGAAGCTGAAGAGCGGGTAAGTCATAGCCTGTGTTTAAATTCAGTCCATATATTTTTCAAATACATTTTCGCCTTTATGGTATACGTTATAATGGCTTTTATCATCAAGGATAGAAATTCCTACTGCTCCATTAAGTTCCCAGACATTTAAAACTATGCTTTCAGCGCAGGCGTTGGTTTCAATAGTGATATTTTCATTTACCGGAAGCTGAAATTCGAAGCATTCAGGCTCATGAACTATGGTTATTTCGGATGATGTATTATTTGATAGCTCAAATGTTGTTGTCATTGCTGTATTGTTTTCACTAATATAACAACAATCCCTCACCTGATATAAATCTCGCCTGGTTTACCTGGATTGCTGTGGGGCGCTTCGCCTTTTCGGGAACCGGGCGGTATGGTCCAAACGTTAATAACGTTATTGAGCAGCTTATTTTGCTGGTCCTTTTTTATCACGTTAATCTCGTTGATATCTGCAGTAGCTACCCGTAAGTTTTTATTATCGACAAAAAAACCATCGACCGCAAAATCAACCTCGCCCTTCATATTTAGCCAAAGTTTAATGTCGTTTAACGACTTAGCTTCTACCTTCACACTATCATTAAGTACAAATATAATAACCCCATATTTATCCAGGTTTTTATATTGGGCCAAATCGGGCACATTGCCTTTTAAAACGTTTATCGCTTTAATGTTGCTAACATTAATGGAACAGCCGCCACCAATAATATCCGAGTTGATGATGTACAACGGCACTTTTTGCCGCGCATCTGGCAACTGCTTGTATGGGCTATCGGATTGCGCCATAGCAACGCAAGTAATTGAGCATAGCAATATAGCTGCAATTGCTTTTTTAAAACGGAAATGAAGAAACGGGATCATGTTATAAATTTAATTTTTATTAATGATGCTATAGCTTATTACTTTCCATAAATAATACTTACCTTTTAGGTTAAATAGGCTTATCGCTCCCTGCATCCGACCGGTAAGGCTTATTTGTTATACCAAAACCCCAAACACAATGATGAAAAAAGTATCTGGATGCTTTTTATTGCTCATATTTTGCTGCTCGGTAGCGCTGGCACAGGTAGTTACGTTAAATGGTAAGGTTGCCGATGCCAAAACCGGGCAGGGCATACCAGGGGCTACCATTAAAATGGGCAATTACGGTACATCCACCAATGCCGATGGCGAGTTTGTGCTGGTTGCAAAAAAAGAGGTAGCCGTGCAGTTTGGTATTAATGTTACCTGCATTGGTTACCAGCAACAGCAGCGGCCCTTTAAGCCGGATGTCCCCTATAACATTCAACTAATACCTGCTACCCGCCAGATGGCCGAGGTGGTAATTGCAAATAGCGAAAGCATTGTACACCGGGCTATCCGCAAAATTTCGCAAAACTACCCGGATAAAAGTATCATTATCAACGGCGATATACAGATGATACACGAAGCCCGCGACAGTGTAGCCTACCAGTACTTTTACCATAATAATGCCCAGGTTAAAATGTACTATCCGCCTTATACCGATAACAGCCGCCCCAATGTAATGCTGGTGCACAAGAAAGATACATTAGCAGCAAATCCAAACTCTGACCTGAATGTGCATTGGCTGGCCGGCTATACCGATGCCGTAACCCGCGATTATGTACACAGCCGTATGGATGTACTCGATATCAAATCCAAAGATTATCAATACACCCTGAATGGCAAAGATTGGATAAATGGCCACCGCGTGTTTGTAATTAATTTTTATGGCACCAAAAATAAGGGCAATGGTGGTACTTTATACATTGATACCGCTACCTATGCCTTTGTGCGTATAGCCGTTACCAAATACCACGTTACCCACACTATATTTATTCCCATTGATAAAAATACCGGAATCACCGATTACCGGCAACTGGGGCATAAATGGTATCTTGATGGGGTAAAGGAAATCAGTATTACCCGTCACGGCAAGTTCGACCTGAATACGGTGATCGACTATCAGTCAACAAGTATCGATACCGGCGGGGTAAAGCGCCTGCCTTACCCCAGCATCATCCCCGAATTTTCGGAAGATATAAAAGTGAGCAATCCTGCAAAGCCGTCGGCTGATGGTCCCGGGCAAATGATTATTACCAAAGCAGATACAGGTTTTACCAGTATAGCCACGCCATTGGTTGATACCACCGGCACAAAACAAAAGCGTAAAAATGTACTGACGGTAATTGTTAACTATATGATTGATGATAACGTCCGTTATATCCTCGGCATTAATAAGCTGCCGCTTAGCCTGTCGGGTTATCAGCCGGTATTATCAAAAAGTGTTAGCGGCATCAGTGTTTATGGGTTTAACATTAATACACAGTTCCGGCTATACCATGAATTGTTTTTCTTGTTCGACGGGCAGTTTAATTCCGGTATCGGCGGCATAAAAAACTACGAGTCGGACTATGATCTCACCTACAACTTTATTCTCAATAAGGCTGGCCATCCCATCATGTTATCACCCATGTTCGGCTTTTCAAAAATCAAACTCAGCAGCCACAAAACCGACTACTATACCCAGCAAAGCTGGCTGTACGGTCTTAACCTCACTTTTGAACTAAGCCCCCGCATAGGTTATTTTATCAATGCCAAACACTACGATGCGTTTTACACGCACAACACGGGCTTGCTGCTAAACAACCAACAGTTGGGTTTAGCAACAGGATTTATATTTAAGCTGAAGTTGTAAGGACACTTATCTGTATCACGTTAATTCTGTAGCCTATATTACATTGTTCACCCACCAGGTATTCCCAAACGGATCTTTAACCCCTGCGCTGCGCCCGTAAGGCTGGTTGGCCGGTGGTATAATGTTTTCGGCTCCGTTATCAAGGGCTTTATGGTAGGTTTCGTCGCAGCTATCTACATAAATGAACATGCCGGCATTTTGCTGGGTATAGGTATCGGTGCAGCCGGCAAACATAATGGTGCTGCCTTTAATGTTAAGCTCGGCATGCATTATGGTGTTTTCATCGCGCATGGCTTTGTATTGTTCGGTAGCGCCAAATACGTTTTTCATAAACTCAATAAATTTATCGCCATTGGGTATTACCAGGTAAGGCATAATGCGCTGGTAGTTTTCGGGGATGTTTTTTTCAGGTTCCATTTTGGTTTGTTTTTAAACAAAAGTAAAATGTGGCGAGCAATCAAAATTGTAAAAACCAGACATTATTCCATTTGGGAACGATAATGTTTTATGATTTCAACCAATGCTGATAAAACCCTCGGCCTTACCAGAAAAGTAAAAGCCGGGATGGTAGCCGGTAAACGCTTTTACATCATGTATAAAATGCGATTGGTCGTAATAGCCGCAATCCATCGCAATTTGTGTAAGGGTTTTGCTGCTGTCATATTGTTGAATGGCATTATGCAGGCGCACCACGCGCAGGTAGGTTTTGGGACTAAAGCCCGCGTATTCTTTAAACCGCCTGTCAAATTGCCTTACCGATAGGTTATAAGTATCGGCCAGTTGGGCAACCGTTTGGTTTTGATTGGCATGGATAACCTGCCTTATGGAAGTGATAACCCTATCGTCCCGGCTCGCGCTGCCCCGGAGCAGCTTTATTAAATAGGCTGATAAGATATTGGCCCGTTGCTGGTTATTTGGGGCAAGCATGATCTGCTCTTCCAGCAACCGGCCTGAATTTCCTAAAAAGGTATCATAATCTAAAGCCAGGTTACTGGTTTTGCTGCTTGGAATATTAAATAACAAGGGCACCGCGAAAGGATAAAGATACGCGCCAAAAATGCCAAAGCTTTGTGTGGTTATAAACCGCCGGTACCTGGTACTTTGAAACTGAATGCCCGACGGCCCGCCGTTTTCGATCCCTTTATTGGTTAATTCATCAAATGTCGACTGGTAATGAAAAACCATTTCGGTGCAACTGTCCGCAATAGAACGGTAAACATACTCCGGTTCGCCCACTGTTAGCTCATGCTCCAGCACCCAGTAAAACCTCACATAAGGTTTCAATATTTCGGGTGGAGCAATGGTATAATACTTCATTTGAGAACCGGCTATTTGGAATGGTGGTTTATTAACTTAAAATTAGGGTTTATTTTTGAATTTGCAGCGCTTAACATTAAGGGGTTCAACCGGGGCAAACGCATATAAACATGGTTAACATAACTTAACACATTTCAGAAATTTAATTTATAAGTGCCTGATAAACAATATGTTGATTTTTTTCATGGTTAACACTAAAATTGAGGTTTTGCACAATTCAGGCACGTCGAATGTTTATGCTTATGGTTAAAACAGGTGCTGAACAATATGCCCTAAACGCGCATTAACAGTAAGGGGCCCGTGTGCTCGCAGGCCCCTGGAAAAGAAATGTCATTTGCAAACATCTGAAGGCTATAACCTGCTCATCAATAGTCCGGCTCAATGACTAATATGCAGCCCGTTATAAGTATGCACTCCCGATTGATTGCCGTAGCTAAAGTTGCTTACAGTAAATCGTTTGTATTTTTCTTTGTACTTATTTAAAATCGCTTCGGGTTGTTTTTTGCCGTTAACCGTCATCTCATCGGCGTTCAGCGTTAAATCATGAACGCTATTTTCGTTAGCCACAATATTATCGCTCACCAAATTGGCTATTAATTGCTTCACCAGTTGCTGGTCTGCTTTGGCCTGTGCCTGGTCTTTTTTAGCCTGTATCTGGTCAAGCCGGGCTTGTTGCTGGTCTTTCATGGCCTGCTCCTGATCTTTTTTTGCCTGCTCCTGGTCGCGGGCGGCGTTTTCCTGGTCGTGCCGGGCCTGCACTTGCTCATTTGCGGCATTTTCCTGGTCGCGCTTAGCTTGCTCCTGATCACGTTTAGCCTGTTCCTGGTCACGCGCGGCCTGCTGTTGGTCGCGTTTGGCTTGCTCCTGGTCTTTCAGGGCTTGTTGCTGGTCTTTTTTAGCCTGCACCTGGTCGCGGGCGGCCTGTGCCTGATCCTTTTTGGCCTGAATTTTATCCAGCCTGATCTGCTCCCTTATTTTGCTGATTATTGTGCTGTATTCGCCCCATTTGGCGGCAGGTATTTTTTCGCCATCTACATAAAGTTCTGTCAGTTTCCCGGCTATCAGTTCTGCCTTATAAACGGTGCCATTCCAGTTGGTTTTAAATTCTTCTACCTGTTTGCCGTTGCGGTTTACTACCTGGTCGTAATTACTGTATTTGTAATCTTCGTTGCTTAGCTTTTCTTTTTTTTGTGCGTAAGCTGTAGTTGTAAAGGCAATGGCGGCTATAAGCATGCCATGTTTTAAATAGTTTGTTTTCATTTTGTTTTTGACGATTTGTGGGTTTAAAAAAAGGCAATACAATTCCGGCCCGCCTTGCGGCAAGTTTTAAAAAATGCATAACCTGTTGGGTTTTAAAAATGCTAAGCCTGCAGCAAGGGGCGCGCTTTCCCTTTGCTAACTGCCATTAGCGGGTATATTTATAACTGTACACTTACATTTGGTTTCTTTACGGCTTGTTGGTCTTTAAACGCTTGCTCCTGGTCTTTACGGGCCTGTGCCTGGTCTTTACGGGCCTGCTCCTGGTCTCTTTGGGCTTGTTGCTGATCTATCAAAGCCTGCTGCTGATCGCGTTTGGCCTGCTCCTGGTCGCGTGCGGCCTGTTGCTGGTCTTTGCGGGCCTGTTCCTGATCGCGTTTTGCCTGTTCAGTCGTTTCTGCTTGCCGCGGTTTAATCGGGGTATCATGGCTGTTTAGTAATTCGCGGTCGGCAATCACTTTTTCTGCATCAGCGGCCATTCGCGCGGCATCTTTTTTTAATTTTTCCTGCATTTCGGCGGCCGGAGGAGGTTGCGGTCGGTCAACCGGTTTCATTTCGGCAGGTGCTTTTGGCATAGGCAAACTTGGCGGTTCGGCAAAAGACTGCTGATGTTTTGGCCGCGTGGCAGCTGTTTTTGTTTGATGGCTTAGCGCTGTGCCATCGTTTAACTTAACAGACGCTGTAACTTTATGATTAAACGAATTGCGGTGTACAACATCCGTTTTGGCCATGTGCCGGGTTATTTCCCTTACCTGGCTAATGGCAGCCGTTGCCACCATTGACGATAATATGATAATGCCAGCCAGGAAGAAAATTTTTTCGGATGTGCCGATACCCTTATTTTGATTTTGAAGTATCCGGCTGATGCGTTGCAGCAATTGATTTTTTTTGCCGGGAAAGGCCACCTGGTATGCCGTGCCATACAAAGAATACTCTTTAAAGCTGATGAGCGCCTGCACAAACTCGCGTTTGTTTTGTGTTTGAGCCAGGGCTATATCATCGCAACAATTTTCGCGCTCGTCGCGCAGCAGCGAAGAAATCCACAGGAGGCCGGGATTGAAAAAGAAAACGGTTTCTACCAGCACCTGTATAAAATTAACAACGTAGTCATTACGCCTGATGTGGGCCAGTTCATGCAGCAGCACAGCTTCAACCTGGCCGGCTGGTAAACCGGCAAGCAAACCTACAGGTATTAATACGATGGGTTTTAAATGCCCTACTACCAAAGGCACTTTTACATAGCCCGACTCAAAAAGCTGTACAGCTTTTGTTAATTGCAACTTTTGGCAAAGCGCAGTTACCTTTTGTTGCCAGTATTGGGCAGGCGCCGATATATACCTGCGCCTGGCCTGGTGGATGTAAAGTACCGACCGCATCATTTTTATAGCCCTAAACACAAACAAAGTAAACCACAGCAATACCACCACCGGGGCATTGGCCGTAAAGTAGTTGGCACAGGTTTGTGTAAATGCTTTTATACCTGCGGCATTTAAATTAAAAAATTGTGCGGCATTATAGCCTACAGCGCCTGCAAGCGGCTTTGCAGCGGGTTGCAACGCATTGCTGTTCCATATCCATATAAACGTAAGCGTGCATGAACCGGCAAACAATAAAAACTGTAAAAACACCAGGTTATACCTTACCGCCGCGCTTGCTTTGCGGGCCAGCATTAAGCTTATAACGGCCAGCACAGCAATTAACAAGCCCTGCCATAATGAGTGGATAAGCATCCAGCTAAAGGCCTGTATCAGGCGGCCGGCAGTATCGGTGGTTGTGCTAAGTAGCGGCATAATTTGGGTAATTAATTATTTAGCTTTATCAAAATTGTTCAGTAGCTCCTTTATTTTTTGCAATTCTTTATCAGATGTTTTATCGCTGCCCAATAAAGCAACCATCAGGTTACTTGCCGATCCATCGTACATCGAATCAACAAAGCGGCCCAGCATGTTTACCTTAACTTTGCCTTCTTCAAGCGTGGCGCGGTATATATGCTTCATATTGGTTTCGTCGCGGTCAAGCATGCCTTTTTCTTTCATTACCTGCATCAGCTTCAGGGTTGAGGTATAAATTACAGCGTCTTTTTGCTCGTTAAGCTTATCATGCACAAAACGCACGGTTGATGGTCCGTGGTTCCAAAGTACCTGTAGTACATCCATTTCGGTTTTGGTGGGTATCGTTTGGTTGGTTGTATCTTTCATGTTAAATCAAAGGTATGTATTTAAAACGTACGTTGCAATGATTAGGATGGATTTATTTTTTTTCTTAAATTGGGTTTTTAAAGGCACCTACAAACCAATGATTTAAACAAACAAAGCGCCGGTTTTGAATGTTTAAATCATCAATCACTTACATCTATGAAAAAATTCGACATAAAATATGCCGTAAAAGGCAAGCAGTTTGATCTGAATATCCGCGCCAAATCCGACTCGGTGATCAAAGGGGTTTATTATTCGCTTTATATGCATGGGGTTTGGATAGCCAATATTTATAAAACAGGTATGGAGCAATACAAAGCACTGTCATATACCAGTGCCTTTCATCAGCATGAACTGGAAGCGATAGGGCAGCAGATTGACCTGGTTAATTAAAGCAGGAGCGTAGTTTAAATCCTATAAAAAACAAAAGCGGGTAATGCATAAACACTACCCGCCCTCATTGTAATATTACACTTTATTATTATTCAATAACGCTTACTTTAAGCATATTGGTTTTGCCTTGTTTAATAATTGGCACGGCTGCTGTGTTAATAACTACATCGCCGGCTTTAATAAGCTCTGCACTTTTAAGTATGTTGTTTACATCGCTGATGGTATCATCTGTACTTTCCAGTTTATCGTAATAAAAAGAACGTACACCCCAAACCAGGCTAAGCGCGTTAAGCAATTGCTTGTTTGATGTAAATATGTAGGTACTTGCCTTAGGCCTGTGGCTTGATATTTCAAAAGCGGTATAGCCAGAAGTAGTCATAGATACTATGCCTACCGCATCGGTACGTTGTGCCAGGTGCACTGCCGACTCGCAAAGGGCGTTGCTCAGGTAATTTACAGCAGAGGCGTCAACTTTTTCTTGTTTTGATGAATTAAAGGGATAGCCCAGTTCTTCTACATTGCGTACAATTTTGGCCATGGTTTCAATAACAATAACCGGGAACTCGCCAACAGATGTTTCGCCGCTTAGCATAACTGCATCGGCGCCATCCAATACGGAGTTGGCCACGTCATTAACTTCGGCGCGGGTTGGGCGCGGGGTGGTTATCATTGATTCCAGCATCTGGGTAGCAACAATTACCGGTTTTGAAGCCGCGCGACATTTGCGGGCAATCATTTTTTGCAGCAATGGTACTTCTTCCAAAGGCATTTCAACACCCAAATCGCCACGGGCAACCATTACGCCATCAGTAGCTGCAATAATTTCGTCTATATTATCAATAGCTTCAGGTTTTTCTACTTTAGCAATAACCTTGGCAGCCTTACCGCTTTTGGCAATAATTTCTTTAAGTTCGATAATATCCTGGCCGGTACGTACAAATGATAAACCAATCCACTCTACATCATATTTTAATGCAAATTGCAGGTTAATCAAATCCTCTTCGGTTAAGCTGGGGATAGATACTTTGGTGTTTGGCAGGTTAACACCTTTACGCGATGTTAATATACCACCGTGTACTACCTCGCACATTACTGTATCAACCCTGTTTGTTTCAATTACCCTTAACTGTAGTTTACCATCGTCCAATAAAATAATTTCATCGGCCTGTACATCTTGTGGGAAGGTATCGTAAGTGATATAAATCTGCTCGTCATTACCAATACATTCCTGGGTAGTAATTTTTATTTGGGTACCGTTTACTAAGTGGATGCCGCCATCTTTTACTAATCCAATACGAATTTTAGGGCCTTGCAAATCGGCAAGGATGCCAACATTGGTTTTGTATTCTGCATTAATTTCCCTGATAGTATCAATAACTCCTTTATGATCTTCGGGGCGTCCATGCGAAAAGTTAAGGCGGCAAACGTTTACACCAGCCTTTATCATCGCTAATAAAACTTCTTTTTTAGCTGATGCCGGGCCCATGGTGGCAACAATCTTAGTACGGTTATAGTATAATTTCATATTAATCGGGTTAAACTGGCTTTGTATTCACATTAGGTGTGATACCAACACTTTTAAAATTTTGCGCTAAAATAACAGATTTTCCCGTGATTTTATTTTTTTCGGATCAATCTTTACTGCGGCAACAATTTCGGGTATTTTATTTAGGGTCGATATCAGGTTATCAAGGTCGGTATCATCAATATAATTACGCACCATTAAAAAATAATCGGCGCTCTTCATTTCGGGCACTAAATAGCCCTCAGAGCCTTTATTGCCTATAAAATAAAAATCAGTTTCGGTGGTTTCCCAGTTATAATGGTATTTTGAGAACAAAACGGGTTCGCTTCCGGGGTGAATATCAACAGACAGATCTTCAGTTTTAATAAAATTAAAATTTAAAAATTTGTTGATAAGATAACATACACGGTAATCTTTTAACGAAGAAGTTACCGCAATAAGCACAAAATCAAAATCGATCTCAAACTTTAAAAATTTCCTGTTCAAAATCATTACTTTTACCGCATCAAAAATACAAATCCAAACCGCTTCAATAAAATTTTGTTATCGAATTATATTGTAAAAGTTTTAGATTTGATTATTGACAGAATTTATTTTTCTTTGCACTGAATTTTTATTAATCATTAAACTATAAAGACTATGTCTGATATCGCTTCAAGAGTAAAAGCTATTATCGTAGAAAAACTGGGTGTTGACGAAAGTGAAGTTACACCAGAAGCGAGTTTCACCAACGACCTTGGTGCCGACTCGTTAGACACCGTGGAATTAATCATGGAGTTTGAAAAAGAATTTAACGTGGCTATTCCTGACGATCAGGCTGAAACTATCGGTACTGTAGGTCAGGCTGTTGCTTACCTTGAAAAAAACGTTAAATAAGACTCCCTAACTGGATTAAATGGAGTTCAAAAGAGTTGTAGTAACCGGGCTTGGAGCACTTACTCCAATTGGTAATACCGTTTCTGAATATTGGAATGGCTTAATCAATGGGGTAAGTGGCGCTGCCTTTATTAAAAGTTTTGATACCACACATTTCAAAACTAAGTTCGCATGTGAAGTAAAGGGCTTTGATGCGGATGGTTTTTTGGGTCGTAAAGATGCCCGTAAATTAGATCCGTTTGTTCAATACGCACTTTTCTCCACAGAAGAGGCAGTGAAAGACGCGGGTTTAGATTTCTCGAAACTGGATACCAGCCGCATAGGTGTTATCTGGGGATCGGGCATTGGCGGTTTAAAAACGTTTTTGGATGAAGTTGTAAACTTTGCCAAAGGCGATGGCACCCCACGTTTTAACCCATTTTTTATTCCTAAAATGATAGCGGATATAGCCCCTGGCCATATCTCGATCAAATATGGTTTGCGCGGTCCAAACTTTTCAACAGTTTCTGCCTGTGCTTCATCAAACAATTCGCTTATTGATTCTTTTAACTATATCCGTTTGGGTAAAGCTAATATGTTCATCAGCGGCGGTTCTGAAGCAATCATTAACGAAGCTGGTATCGGTGGTTTTAACGCCATGCATGCATTATCAACCCGTAACGATGATCCGTCAACGGCATCGCGTCCGTTTGATTTGGATAGGGATGGTTTTGTTGCCGGCGAAGGCGCGGGTACCATAATTTTAGAAGAGCTGGAGCATGCAAAGGCCCGTGGCGCAAAAATTTATGCCGAAATGATGGGTGGCGGAATGAGCGCTGATGCTTATCACATGACAGCACCACACCCGGATGGGCTTGGCGCGGCACTGGTAATGCGGTCGGCACTGGAAGACGCAAACTTAACCCCCGCAGATATCGACTATGTGAATGTTCACGGAACATCCACCCCAATAGGCGATCCGCAGGAAATTAAAGCGATACAGGATGTTTTTGGCGATGATATTTACCGTATAAATATCAGCTCAACCAAATCAATGACAGGCCACCTTTTGGGTGCTGCCGGCGCGGTTGAAGCTATTGCCTCTATATTGGCTTTACAGAATGGTATAATACCCCCTACTATTAACCATTTTACCGATGATCCATCATTTGATCCTAAAATTAATTTCACCTTTAATACTGCTCAAAAAAGGGATATTAATATAGTACAAAGCAATGGATTTGGTTTCGGCGGCCATAATGCTTCTGTGATATTCAAGAAATACGTAGATTAATTGTGGTTTAATGCCTATCAGCCGGTTATACAAGCTTTATATATCGCCCAATAGAAAATACGTTAAGGTTTTAAATAATTTGCTCGGTTTCGTGCCGGGCAATTTGTCTTTATACCGTTTGGCATTCAGGCATAAGTCTGTTGCCCAAAACGTAAAAAAAGGGGTAAAAAACAGTAACGAGCGATTGGAGTTCCTGGGCGATGCCGTTTTAGGCAGCGTAGTGGCCGAAGTGCTTTTTAAACTGTACCCTTATGAGGATGAAGGGTTTTTAACCGAGCTGCGATCAAAAATTGTGAGCCGCAACAACCTGAATGCCCTTGGCCGCAAGCTTGGCTTTGATAAATTAATTGAGTACGATAGCCGCATGCTAAACTCCAGCAGGCAGGGCTCATTACTTGGCGATGCTTTTGAAGCACTCATTGGCGCCGTTTATTTGGATAAGGGGTATGATTTTACCAAAAGCTTTTTGATAAACCACATCATCAAATCGCATATAGATATTCATAAACTGGAGCAAACCGAAACCAACTTTAAGAGTAAATTAATTGAGTGGTGCCAGCGCCATGGCCGCGATATTACTTTTGAGCTGGTAACCAACCAGGAAGGCGAAAATACCAAGCTATTTACTGTACAGGCCCTGGTTGATGGCGAAATAACAGGCTCGGGCAAAGAATTCAGTAAAAAGAATGCCGAGAAGCTTGCCGCCGAAAAAGCCTGCGAAACGTTAGGCATTTAACAATACTGTCGTGTCAACGATAAATTGATGGATTGTCTTTAGCCCAAAGTCTTAAGTTCTAAGTCGAAAAAGAAAAAATTCAACTTTAGACTTACGACTTATACTGGCGACTTAACACTACATCTTTCTTAGTGTTGCCCCGGCTTTGATAGCTTGGTTGAATCTGATTTAATGAACGTTGGAGAATTCAACAGTTCCAGCTTCTCTTTTTCCCCGCTGTTTTTGTAATAGTCGTATGATTTTTGGATGTGACTAATCAGGTCGTAATCATTCCAGCCTTTCAATTCGTCGAAAGTTGGCGTATAATAATTCATGAAGCGTTGCGCTTCGGTATCTGATTGCACTTTGGTAACCTGTTTTACAAAATTGATATTATACCGCCGGTTCACTTCTGCCTGCTCAATCTCGCCTTTTGAGAATTGTGCAAAGCGTTTGGCCCTGTTTGGCGTTTGGCCAAAAAGCTCATAAATTCCTGTTAGCGGGTTGGTTATAAATGATGTTACAGGTGGCTTGCCAGCGTAAAAAGTGCCCTGTTTGCGGTAATCGCCCATAATTTCATTAACCTCCTGGCGCTTGGTTTGACCCGTGATTTTTACTTCGGCCAATACAATCTGGGGCTGCAGGTAAACAGGCATATCGCTGTTATTCAGTACCTCTATCTTTTGCGGTGTAAATTTTTCTTTCGAAAACAGCAATGTGTCGCCAACCGAAACTTTCACTGTAAACCAACCAAGGTCATCGCTCATGAGCGTGACATTGGTTTTTAAGTTTTTGATCATTACCTGACCAACACGTTCGGGCGTGCTTTTTTTTGATATCACCCCTTTTAGGGTAAATTCCTGTGCTGATGCATTTAAAACAAAGCAAAAGCAAACGAGTAACTGCAGGGTAAAACGAATGCGCATTAGTACAAATAAGAACGTAAATATATACAGAGTATTTTACACCAAGTGTGAAAAAGTGTTAAAGGAGGAAGTTGGGAAGTCCGAAAGTCGGGAAGTAAAAGAGTCTGATGGTCAATCAAACAATTCCTTAGCATCAGATTTCCCACTCCTCATCTCAACTTTTCTATCTTTCGGACTTCCCGACTTTCGGACTTCCTGACTTTCCCGACTTTCGGACTTTGACAACAAAACCCTATCTTTGCACATGATAAAATCCATGACAGGGTATGGAATTGCCAGTTTTGATTCGGGTAATACTAAATACACCGTTGAAATTAAATCCCTGAACAGTAAATTTCTTGAACTTTCGCTTCGTTTGCCTAAAATTTTCTCTGAAAAGGAATTTCAGCTGCGTAACGATTGCAGTAAACTGATTGAGCGTGGTAAGGTAAACTTATCTATCAATGTAGAGCAGGTTAACGCCTCTGTAAGAGCGGCCGGTATTGATAAAGTGTTGCTTAAGCACTATTATCAGCAACTTAAAGATGTTAGTGTTGAGCTTAACGAGCCCGCCGCCAACCTGATGCAACTTGCCTTAGGCTTGCCCGAAGTTGTTAAATACGATGAGGAGACGGTATCTGAAGATGAGTGGAAACAGGTTGAAAAAACCTTTCAGCAGGCCATGGCCGCTTTTCAGCAATTCAGGGCCGATGAAGGCAACGTGTTGGAGAATGATGTAAAGTACCGTATTGGCATCATCCTAAAAAACCTGGAACTGGTTGAACTGGAAGACCCTAAACGAGTGCCGCTGATTCGCGAAAGGCTGAATACTTTCCTGGCCGAGGTTGCCAATCGTGAAGCCATCGACCAAAACCGTTTTGAGCAGGAGCTTATTTATTACATAGATAAGCTGGATATAACCGAAGAAAAGATCCGCCTTAAAACCCACTGCGAGTATTTTATTGAAACCCTTAAAAATGCTGATGCCAATGGCAAAAAGCTCGGCTTTATTTCGCAGGAGATAGGCAGGGAAATAAATACCCTTGGCTCAAAAGCCAACGATGCCAATATTCAGAAACTTGTGGTAGGCATGAAGGAAGAATTGGAAAAAATTAAAGAACAACTGTTAAACGTATTATAGTCATTAGTCACTGGTCATTAGTCATTTGTGCTTAGCGCATTAAAAACTAATGACCAATGACAACTGACCAATGACAAGATGGAAGGTAAACTCATCATATTTTCTGCACCATCGGGTGCTGGTAAAACTACAATAGTACACCACCTGTTAAGTATAATTCCCGAGCTGGAGTTTTCCATTTCGGCAACTACCCGCCAGGCCCGCGGCGATGAGGAAGATGGCAAAGATTATTACTTTATTAGCCTGGCCGAGTTTACACACCGTATTGCCAAAAAGCAATTTGTTGAATTTGAAGAAGTTTACACCGGGACATTTTACGGCACCTTGCGCGCCGAAATTGAGCGCATCTGGGCAAAAGGCAAAACAGTAATTTTTGATATCGACGTGGAAGGCGGCCTTCACCTGAAACGTAAATACGATGGGCAGGCATTGGCTATCTTCGTTCAGCCCCCTTCGTTGGAGGTTTTAATAGAACGTTTAACCGGCCGGGGTACAGATAGCGAAGAAAAATTGAAAGAACGCTTTGCCAAAGCCGAAAAAGAACTAAAATACGCGCCCCAGTTTGATATTATCCTCAAAAATTACGATCTTGAAACGGCTTGCAAAGAAGCGCAGGAATTGGTGAGGAACTTTATTAGCCCCCCGGCCCCCTAAAGGGGGAGTGCTAAATTCAATTTGGCCAGGGCTTACAGATTAATAACAAAACTTTAATTTATTTCCCCTTTAGGGGGTTAGGGGGCACCACTGAAATGAAAATAGGCTTACTGTTTGGTTCATTTAATCCAATACATATAGGGCACCTTATTATTGCCAACTACATGGCCAACCATACCACATTGGATAAGGTTTGGCTGGTGGTATCGCCCCAAAATCCGCTCAAAAAATATGGCGACCTGATTAATACCTACGACAGGCTGGAAATGGCCCGCCTGGCTACTGATAATGCCACCAACATTGCTGTAAGCGATGTGGAGTTGAGGCTGCCACAACCATCTTATACGATAGATACGCTAGCCCATCTTAAAGAAAAATACCCCGACCATGAATTTGCCCTTATCATGGGCTCAGATAACCTGGGAACCCTGCATAAGTGGAAAAACTATAAACTCATCCTGCGCGATTACCGCATTTACGTGTACCCCCGCCCCGGCTACGAAAACGCCGAACTGGCCGACCATCCTTCCGTAACCATTACCATGACACCACAGATGGAGTTATCGGCAACCTTCATCCGCAAATCCATCGCCGAAAAAAAGAACGTACAATATTTTGTACCTGATCCTGTTTTGAAATTTATTGAGAGCAAGAGTTTGTATAAATAAAAGTGAGCGAGAAAATCATGAAGTTAACAAAACAATGGGCGTACGATATTTTACAAACTATGCCGGAAACATTTTCGGCAAATGAGTTTATCGACAAAATCGCCATCAGCTATAAAATTGCAATGGCCCGGGAAGAAGTTAGAAATGGCGATTTTTTAACTGAAGAAGAAATGGACGCAACGATACAAAAGTGGTTGTTGGATAATTAAATTCATATTAATTTGCTCTCGATTCTTGATGCTAATTTCTTGACTCTATCTTCCTATATTTGTCCTCGTGAGCGAGAAAACTATACTTAAATTACAGTTACCAACTGATCCGCTTTGGGTTAAAAATGTGGTGGAAAGCAATATTGAAGAACTATTAACCGATCATGCTTATTGCGAGCAGAAGGCAGCTACTAACGGTATCACGCTTATTGTTCAAAACCCCAACCTATCCGACCTGGTGCAGGAGATGATTGCCCTTGTACAGGAAGAAATGGACCACTTTAAACGCGTGCATGAAATTATTGTAGCGCGCGGTTTTGTTTTAGGCAAAGAGCGCAAGGATAATTATGTAAATGAGCTGCGCAAGTTTATTATCATAGGCGGCGGCCGCGAGGCGCAGCTGATAGACAGGTTATTGTTTTCGGCGATGATAGAGGCACGCAGCTGCGAGCGCTTTAAGGTGCTATCTGAAAACATTAACGACACCGAACTATCCGGATTTTACCATGAACTGATGATAAGCGAGGCTACACATTATTCGATGTTTATACGGCTGGCCAAAAAATATGCTGTGGAGATAGATGTGGAACAGCGCTGGAAAGAGTTTTTGGCTTACGAAGCTAAAGTGATCCAGAACTACGGAAAAAGCGAGACAATACACGGTTAATCCATTTTTATAAATTAAAACTATGCTGCTTAAATGTATCGCAATTGACGACGAGCCCCTGGCATTAAAACTCATCGCCGGTTATGTTGCACGTTTCCCGTTTTTGCAGTTGCTGAATACTTTTGAGGATGCGATTTCGGGCGCCGAATTTTTGAAAAATACGCCAATTGACCTGCTTTTTATCGACATCAATATGCCAGATATTACGGGGATTGACCTGGTGCGCGCCCTAAAAGTTAAGCCCATGGTGATATTTACCACCGCCTATAAAAACTTTGCGTTTGAGGGTTTCGAACTGGAGGCTATTGATTATATCCTGAAACCTATCGATTTTAAACGTTTTGAAAAGGCCGTTGAAAAAGCGGTTGATTATCACCAATACAAAACCAGGCCCGCCGCGGAACAGGCCGACGAAAGCCTTTATGTATACTCGGAATACCGGATGGTGAAGGTTGATTTAAACACCATTGAGTATATTGAAAGCATGGAAGATTATATAAAAATTCATGTTACCAATGCCAAAACGGTGCTTACGCTGATGCCATTAAAAAAAGTACTGGAAAAGCTGCCTTCAGATAAATTTCAGCGCATCCACCGGAGTTATATTGTACCGGTTAATAAGATCCGGTCTATCCAGAACCGTAAGGTTAAACTATCCGACATTGAACTACCCGTGAGCGAGAGTTATCTCGATTTTGTCAGAAACTGGATGAAATCGCGTTAATAACCCGGTTTTTATTTATTCATCTATACAAAATGCCTGTTCGCCGATACACGGTTGGTTAATGACGCATTCCACCGCATCTTTACATCGTTATCCCAACGGCGTTGCAGGGCAAAGTTGGGGTTAACATACCCTTTTTTCATAATAGTTTCGATAAGGCGTCTGTGTTTAGGATACACAGGCGCTTTCTTTTTCATAGGTTTTGCGATTGGTTTGATTTGTGGAATTTTACAAATGCACGACTTGGCAGATTGCATTACCAGCTTTATCACATTGCTGCCCTAAAATGTCCCGAAAATCAATTGCCTCAAAATGACCAGCATACCTGCCTGCTAAATTCAAAACATTTTTGCTATAATTGTTTAACCTAAAGTTGAAATGATTAGGTATAAGCCAATTATAGCCCTGTTGCTATTCTTTTTATTATACACCAACAAGCCAGTGTTTGCGCAGCAAGCCCCAATCATTACGCCCAAGCCACCGGTTATATTACTTCAGCTTGATGCAACTGGCTATTATAAAAATAAAATTGAAGACCTTGCTTTAATCAACAAGAGCACAAATGACTCAGCAAACAGGGCCCTGTTACAGCCCGTCAGTTTCAATTGCAGCGATATCGGCAATCAGGACATTAAAGTTAAGGCTGTTAATAATGGTTTTATAAGAAGCTTAAAACCCAATGCCGTACAATTGCAATATCCAAATGGAGTAGCTTTTGATAGGGCAGGCAATTTGTTCATTTCCCAAAATAGCGGTTTTACTATTCAAAAAATAACGCCTCAAGGCGATGTATCTGCTTTTGCAGGTACTGGGGTACAAGGGTATGCTAATGGGCCCAAAACAACTGCAATGTTTGATGCTATGCAGGATATTGTTATTGATTCGGCCGATAATATTTATGTGAGCGATAGTCATAACCGGATCAGGAAAGTTACTCCCGGCGGCATGGTTTCGACATTTGCAGGCAAGGGAATACCCGGCGACGCCGATGACCAGGGCGAGAAGGCAATATTTAGAGATCCAGGTAAAATGGCTATGGACAAGGATCAGAATATTTATGTTGCCGATAGGGGTAATTTTAAAGTTCGCAAAATAAATCCGGGAGGCGTTGTAAGCACGCTTGCAGGCGACGGCAAGCAAGGCAATATTAACGGTAATGGCAAAATTGCGCGGTTTGGAGCAATCTGGGGATTAGCAGTTGATGCCGCCAATAATGTTTATGTTGCTGATAATACTTATTTTCAAATTAAAAAAATAACCCCCGACGGCACAGTTTCTGTGTATGCGGGGAGGGGTGTACAGGGAAACGATGATGGCGATAGATTAAGGGCATCGTTTGCAGCGCCTTTTGCAATAGTATTTGATGCTGATAGCAACCTGTGTGTGGGAGATTTATTTAGCATCAGAAAAATAACACCGGATGGTAAAGTAGTAACTATTGCAGGCGATAACGGCAGCTCGAATCCTGTAGACGGTAAAGGCTCCGCCGCCCGGTTTTCGATTTGTGAAGGCATGGCAATTGATCCCTGCGGAAATATTTATATTGCTGATTATGATAATCAGCTTATCAGAAAAATGACGCACGATAACATCGTATCCACAATAGCGGGCAACGGACCGTATTTTGTTTATACCGGTAATGTTGGCCCAAGTACTTGTACCTTTTCTACAGCCAATGTGCCGGTTTTTGTACAAAGCCGGCCAACCATCACCTCGGCCTTTGGCGATATAGATGTTACCGACTGTTCAAACCTGGCCAATTATACAATTAGGGCTACCGCTACTGATAACTGCCCTGGCAGTACTATAAGGTTCACGCAATCGCCCGATGCAAATACAGTACTGCAAAACGGGGTGCCCGTTAAGGTTACGCTTACAGCTATTGATAACTCTGGGGGCAGTAGCAGCATTACTTTTAACGTTACAGCCAAAAACGATATAGAGCCCCCTGGTCGTTCAGTATCTATAAGCCCCGCCCCGGCACTGGGCTGCCAGGGCGATTTTATTACTTTTACGGCAACAGTAAAAAACCCCGATGCAGGCACCCGTTACCAATGGCTGGTAAACGGGATAAACGCGGGAATAAACACACCGCAATTTGTAGCTGATAATTTAAAAACCAGCGATCTTGTCAATTGCGCGGTAACCACTGGTGGTGGCTGCGGAATTCCAAATCTGGGGTTTGATGCCGCTGTTACTATTAACCCATATCCAACAATCATTCTTAATCCGGCCGAGCAAATCATAGCAGGTAAAAATATTACGTTTAAGCCTGTTGTTTCTGGCAATATTGCCGCTTACAACTGGACACCCGCATATGGTTTGAGCAATCCAAATTCCCAATATGCGGTTGCAAGCCCGCAAAAAACCACAACCTATAAACTAAAAGTTACCTCAACAGATGGGTGCGTTGCCTCCAGCCTTGTCACCGTGACTGTTATCAATACTATTATACCTCCAAATACTTTTAGCCCTAATGGTGATGGGCAAAATGATACATGGAATATTAAAGGATTAGATAGTTACCCAAAGTCAGTTACGCAGGTTTTTAACCGCTACGGTAGTATAGTATATAAAAGCACTGGTTACCCCAATCCCTGGGATGGGCATTTTAATGGGAAGCCAATGCCCGCAGGTACCTATTATTACACCATCGATCTTAAAAACGGAACGATATTAACAGGATGGGTAATGGTGGTAAGGTAAGTATTAAGGTACTAATCCCCAGGGGATGGATTGTTAGCAGATTTGCGTTAAGATAATTAATTACGTGCCTTTAGTTTGTTTACCCGCACTATGCGTTAGTTGCTACAAACTACCTGCTGCCCACTGAAAAACCCCACCACATTCTGCAAATAATTATCCATCATATCTATATCCACCACATCATTTAAAAAGCCAATGTGCATATCCGGGCGCACGATGATGGCTTTTTTTTGATTGCCTTTAATCTCGAACGTATCAAATACGGGCTGGTTTTTGGCCGATGGGGGTAGGTAAAAAAAGTTGAGGTTGGCCGGGTATTTTTGGGTTATCCATTTGGCAAGGGTAAACAGGTCAATATCCTGAAGCTTGCCAAGCGCTATGATGGTAAAGCCGGGTTTGCTGCACCATTCGTGCAGGTCGGTTTCCTGTTGTTTCTTCTCGTCGAAAACTTTGAGGTAGGGCAATCTGTCGCCTGCTTTAATGCGGGTAGCATGGCTCAGGTTCAGGCTAATCTGGCTATTGCGATAGCTGATACCGGTTTGCGATATCCGTTTAAAAAACGCCTGCTTTGACTCGGGCTTGTTCCATGCGTTTTTCAGCAATACAGGCAGCAGCCATTTTTTAAATAGCCCAACAAACCAGTTGCGCGAAAGGATCATTTTAAAAATACGGTCGGTAGTGTTTAACAGGTCACGCGCCACGGGCATGCGCTCGGCGGCGTAACTATCTAAAATGGATTCTTTTAACTGGTTATTAACAACCCCTGTTAATTTCCAGGCCAGGTTGTAGGCATCCTGCAAACCGGTATTCATACCCTGCCCGCCAACCGGCGAGTGGATGTGCGCGGCATCGCCTATTAAAAAACAACGCTGCTCCCTGAATTTACCCGCCATGCGGTGATGCAGTTTATAAGTAGCAAACCAGTTGGTATGCGCTATTTTAATGCCCGCCCCGGTTATGGTATCCAGGTAAGGTAATACATCATCCATTTGCAGCCCTTCGCGGTTGTCAAACTCATTCGGCAGGTTACCCACAATACGGCAGTAATGCTCCTCGGGCATCAGGAAAAAAGCAGCGAACCCCTTTTTTGATAAATAGAGGCTCACTTTATCGCCCAAAACATCCTCTATTTTAACATCGGCTACATAAAACTGGTGTTGGTAGGTGTCGCCGTTAAAGGTTAGCTGTAATTGTTTGCGGATGGGGCTGCGTGCGCCATCAGCGGCTATCAACCAATCGCAGGTAAGCGTTTGCGTATCCGTGCCGGTTTGCAGTATCACGGTCGCCTTTGAGGCATCCTGCTTCGCACTTAGTAACGTAGTATTCCAGTAAACCGGGCAGCAGTTAAGTGTTAAATAATCAAGCAGCAGGCGCTCGGTTTTACTTTGCTGATACATATAAATGTAGGGGAAGGCCGTTTGCCCTTCGCCAATGCCATCAAGGGCTAAGGCCGCTACCTCAAACCCTTCCTGGTTAATAACTGCCCCGGCAACTGCTTTGCTGCCGGCAATCACCCGTTCAATAACGCCCATCTGCCTGAAAATCTCCATCGAACGGGCCTGTACCGCCAGCGCCTTCGACTTGTCGGTAGGCCCTTGCTTACTATCAATAATTACGGGCTGCACACCATAACGCAATAGCTGGGCGGCCATCATTAATCCCGATGGACCGGCGCCTACTATCAACACCTGGGTATGTTGCTGCGTAATCTGCATGCTTTATCCGTGGAAGAGTAAAAATATGGTGGGACGTTTATGCAGTTCGGGCACCTTCTTTTGCCAATCCATAATGGTTTTGGTTTGCACAAATTCGGTAGTAGCAGTCAAATCTGTAGCTATGCAAAGCTTTGTTTTGGGCGATGCTGTTTTTAACACCTCTTCCAATAAAGAGTTGTTGCGGAAAGGCGTTTCAATAAAAATCTGCGTTTGGTCAAGCCGGGTTGCCAGGCCTTCCAGCTCTTTTATTTTTTTACTGCGCAGTAGTTTATCAATAGGCAGGTAGCCATTAAAGGTAAAGCTTTGGCCGTTGAAGCCAGATGCCATCAGCGCTAATAAAATAGAGCTTGGGCCAACCAGCGGCACCACTTTAATACCCATGCGGTGGGCTTTATCTACAATTTCGGCACCTGGGTCGGCTATGCCGGGGCAACCGGCTTCGCTCATCAGGCCAACATCGTTACCAGCTTGTAAGCCTTTAAAAAAGTCGGCAGTGCCGGTTTCGCGGTTATATTTACCGTAATCATGTATGGCAAGTTCGCTTTGCGGGGTTTTCAACCCCGCCTCTTTTAAAAACTTGCGGGCGGTTTTCTCATTCTCAACAATATATTCCTTAATACCGTTAATAGTATCAACAAGGTAGGGGGTAAATGATTTTGCGGCCGCTTCTTCGGCAAGGGGCACGGGGATTAAATAAAGGGTTCCATAGGGCATATTGCAAAGTTGGTGTTTTTTGTTTAATTTAAGCTATTGAAAGGAGCCTGAAAAATATGAAACCACTGGGCGTTAACTGGTTTATTGAGGGATACATTGATTTTGAACATAAAAAGTATGTACTGCTAAATTATCTGCAGGAGATTAACCGCCATTTTGATAAAAGCAGGCTATATCCCAACCTTGCCGATTTGATTTTCCATTATAACAACCTGGTAGATTTTAAGAAAAATAAATCGCTCATGCAGCAGGCCTTTCCGCAACGCCTTACCCAGGCTGATATTGATGCCGTTAAGCTCACCTACCAAAAAATTATACAGGACGATCAAAGTATGCAGGAGATAGAGCAGATCATTGCCTATGCCATGGCCCAGATGAACCCCGCCATACAAATAGGTAAAGAAATTTATGACTTTGTAGAGAGCCGGTTGAATATAAACCCGATAGGCATTATGCCGCTGATGCCCTATCATGGCTATTTCTCGTTACGTAACGGCAAAGAACGTACCGGTTTCATTTACGAATACCAGATTACCATTTTTGAAGGCAAGGACGATAAATACCGTGGCATTAACATTAATTTTCTTGAAAATTATGAATACAGCATCGCGAACACTCCCGAGGCCATGAAGCTAAAACTCATCAACCGCAATAAATTTATGCCCAATCCGGCGGTATATTATGTACATAGCGATATTACGTTTCCGTTGGAGCAAACGCTTTTGCCAGTTGCCAAAAGGAGTTTGGTGAAGTATATATCGAACGCGGCGTAATCTGAACCGTAATTCAACGAATTTTTTGAATTAACAGAATTTCCGAAGTATGGCTTGTAATTAAATTCTGTTAATCCTTTAATTCGAGAAATTCCGGTCCTGACAATTAATTCCACAAAAAAGACCGTTATCCCGGGTATAAACCCAGATAACAGCCTCTTTTAAAAAATCGCGAATCGTTTGGTAATGGTTATTCTAAGGTAATCTGCCTCCTTATGCTTTCTTCAAGCGATATGAAGGTTTCGGTACGTTGAATGCCTTTTACACCCTGTATCTGTTCGTTTAAAACCTCGCGCAGGTGGGTGGTATCGTGGCATACAATTTTGGCAAAAATACTCCACTCGCCGGTAGTATAATGCAGCTCAACTATCTCTTTTATAGTTTTTAACTGTTTTACAGCCTCGTTATATTGCGATCCCTTTTCCAGGTAAATACCCAAAAAAGCGGTAATATCATACCCTAACTTTTGCGGATCTACCTCCAGACTGGCACCCTTAATTACACCCATCTCCTCCAACTTTTTCATCCGCACGTGTATGGTTCCGCCAGAAACTATTAACTCTTTAGCTATCTCGGTGTACGGCGTGGTAGCATTTTTCATTAATATTGATAAAATCTGGATATCGAGATTATCAATTTCTAAATTTTGAGCTTTTCTGTGGGACATAAATTTGAATATCTATATTGAAATACAAGTTTAATTAAAATTTGAATAAAAATAAAATATTTTTGTTGAAATATTTGCAAGGAATTGATAGGTCTCTTAAATTTGTATCAAGCAAGTGACAAATGCTGAGCGTTCTTTTAAAGAAAAACAATGTTGGGTGGTGAAATTTTTGGCAGACACACCTCCTTGTCCCGGTGGCGGAGATCATAGAAAACCCGAAGCGGGCTAACTACTCTGTGGAGGTTCGAATCCTTCCCCAACAGCAAATCCATGAAAGACGGGATTTATATCATGTAGGATGGTGAAATTTTTGGCAGACACACCTCCTTGTCGCGGTGGCGGAGAAATTGGGAAACTTTTAGCAATAAAAATAACCACTCCGTGGAGGTTCGACCCCTTCTCCTACAGCTCTTCTCATAATTTAGGTTTATAATTGGTTAGTAAAGGCCCCTGCCCATCAGGGGCTTTGCTGTTTTTAAAGGTTTTTTTCGGGCGTTCGAAAAATTTTCTACAAAGCATATTTCGATAAAGGACTACGCACCATGACAATAAAAAATCTATAAATAAGTTTTTAACCCCATAAACCACTCTAAATAGCCTTAATAATTATCATCATCCATTCATTATCTTGATTCTTGACTCTAATCTCTTGATTCTTTTCTTTGGCGTTACCTGCGGTCCGGGCTTTACGCTCATACTACACAGGCCTTAGCCACATTGGCCGGTATACGCTGCAATCCCTAACGCTTAATCGTCTGAAATCAGAATTTACAGAATTTTAAAATATCCAGAATTCTGTAAATTCTGATTCTGACAAATATTGTGTCATTGTTACACAATAGGTATTGACACTTCGATATTTAATTATAAATTTGATAAGTGCCAATAGATTGTATCATTTTGTCACAATAGCTCCTAAAAACCAAGTTCTAAACACCAGTTTAACACAAAATTCATAATAGTCGATATGAAAAAAATCGCCCTGTTGGTTCTTGTAGCCCTTAGCTGCACTTACTTGTCATGTAACAAAGCCAGGCCGGGTAAACCGCGCGTGCTTATATTTTCAAAAACCATGGGCTTTCACCATGCATCCATAGATGCAGGGATAGCCGCAATTCAAAAACTGGGGGAGCAAAATGGGTTTGATGTAGATACCACCAAAAGCTCCGCTATGTTTAATGATACAACTCTAGCAAAATACGCAACGGTTATATTTTTAAGCACTACAGGTGATGTGCTCGATTATCGGCAGGAAGCGGCTTTTGAACGCTATATACAGGCCGGCGGGGGCTACGTAGGCATCCATGCCGCGGCCGATACCGAGTATGATTGGGGATGGTATGGCCGCCTCATGGGCGATTGGTTTTACGACCACCCCGGCATTCACGATAAAAACCCTAACGTACAACCAGGCACCTACAATGTGGTTGATGCCGATAACGACGCCACCAGGCACCTGCCCAAAGTATGGAAACGTACCGATGAGTTTTACAGCTTTAAAAAGGCTTTGGCAGCCGATGTGCATGTTTTAATTACCCTTGACGAAAGCACATACAAAGGTGGTAAACGTATGGGGCTGCACCCAGCCACCTGGTATCATGATTTTGACGGAGGCCGCGCCTTTTACACCGCCATGGGCCATACCGACGAAACTTATAAGGATGACAATTACCTTAAAATGCTGACAGCCGGAATTAAATATGCCATTGGCGGAAATAAAGAACTGGACTACTCCAAAGCTAAAACCCAAACACCGCCCGAAGAGGACAGGTTTGTTAAAACCCAGCTTTCGACCGGTGAGATTTTTGAGCCAACCGAAATGACCGTACTGCCCAATCTTGACATACTTGTTATACAACGCCGGGGCGAGATTATGCGCTATGACCATGCTACCCAAAAAGTAAAACAAGTAGGCTTTTTTGATGTATACTGGAAAACACTGCACACCCCGGGCACAAATGCCGAAGAAGGTATGCTGGGCCTTGCTAAAGATCCCGATTTTGCCAACAACAATTGGGTGTACATTTATTACAGCCCGGCCGATAGTTCGGTTAACCGCCTGTCGCGCTTTACGTTTAAGAACGATACGCTGGATAAAAAGACTGAGAAAGTGATACTGGAAGTAAAAGCCCAGCGCGAAATTTGCTGCCACACGGGTGGTTCAATAGCCTTTGGACCGGGGCCTGATAAGATCCTGTTTTTCTCGGCTGGTGATAACTCCACCCCTTTTGATGAAAAAGCACAAAAGTATGTAACCAGCGGTTATGCTCCCTTGGATGACCGCCCGGGGCATTTACAGTTTGATGCCCGCCGGTCGGCAGGGAATACCAACGATTTACGCGGTAAAATTATGCGTATCAAAATTAAGGACGATGGTACTTATGACATCCCCGAAGGGAACCTTTTCCCTAAAGGCACGCCAAAAACCCGTCCCGAAATTTATGTAATGGGCGACAGGAACCCTTACCGCATCTCTGTAGATCAAAAAAATAGCAACTTATACTGGGGCGAAGTTGGCCCGGATGCACATAACGATAGCCTGGACACCCGTGGCCCAATGGGTTACGATGAAATAAACCAGGCACGCCATGCTGGTAACTTTGGCTGGCCATATTTTGTGGGTGATAACAAACCATATCATATTTATGATTACGCCACAGGTAAATCGGGTCCTGCATTTGATCCTAAGCACCCGGTAAATAACTCGCGCAATAATACAGGGTTAACAGATTTACCTCCTGCGCAACCGGCATTTATCTGGTATCCTTACGGCCCCTCGGCCGATTTTCCGCAGGTTGGTGCCGGTGGCCGTAACGCCATGGCAGGCCCGGTTTATTATACCGATATGTACCCGGCCGAAACCCGTTTGCCCGATTATTATAATGGCAAGTTTTTGGCTTATGAATGGATGCGCGGCTGGATAAAAGCCGTAAGCCTAACCCCCGAAGGTGATTTTGATAAAATGGAGCCCTTTTTCCCTGGTCTTAAATCAAATTCGATGATTGATATGGAGGTTGGACCCGATGGCAGGCTTTACGGCCTGGAATATGGCAGCGGCTGGTTTACGCACAATCCCGATGCGGGCTTATTCCGGATAGATTATATTAAAGGGAACAGGCCGCCGGTAATAAGCAGCGTAAAGGTTGATAAAACAACAGGTTTGTTGCCTTTCACAGTAAAATTAACTGCCCAGGCCAAAGACCCCGAAGGAGATAAAATAACCTATAGCTGGAAAATGGGCGACGGGACTACCAAAGAAACCGATGCCCCGGAACTTAGCTATACTTACACCAAGGCAGGCGATTATAAAATAAGTGTTGAAGCCAAAGATGCAGAAGGCGCTGCAAGCAAGGGCAGCCCGGTTAACGTTTATGCAGGTAACGAGCAGCCCGTTGTTTCGGTAAAACTCACCGGTGGCAATAAATCATTCTTCCTGCCGGGTGTTCCGCTTAGCTATGCAGTTACCGTTACCGATGGCGCGGCAACCAGCAAGGTTGATGCAAAACGTATTATAGTTAACGTTGATTATATTGATGGCTATAAAAAGCCTGTTGAAGCATCCCAGCTGGAGCAAACAGCGCCCGAAAATACCGGCAAAACGCTTATGCTGAGCATGGATTGCAAAAGCTGTCATAAAGAGGTTGGCAAATCAATAGGCCCTGCGTTTATTGATGTAAGCAACAAGTACCAGAAAGACCCTGATGCCATGAATAAGCTAAGCCAGAAGGTTATCAAAGGTGGCGCTGGCGTTTGGGGCGAAACCGCCATGTCGGCCCACCCAAGTATCAAAAAGGGCGATCTGGAACAGATTATTGGTTGGGTAATGTCGTTAGGAAAGGACAGCCAGAAAAAATCCTTGCCGCCAACAGGCACTATCATGCCTGATCCGGGCAAAACACCATCGGCTACTTTGGTATTAACAGCTAAGTATACAGACGATGGTACCGATGCAATTAAAGCCTTAACCGGTACCGGCGTAGCTACATTAAACAGCAGCAACTACCTGTTCACGGGCGCCGAAAAGACAAACGGCTTCACCGGGTTTAAGTACAACGGCATGAATTTGATGATCATTCCGCCGGGCGAAGGCTGGTTTGAGGTTGACGATATTGACCTTACCGGCGTAAAATCAGTAAACCTGACTACATTTTGGCAGGCAGCACCAACGTATGGTTTCAATTTTGAACTTCATGCTGATGCGCCGGATGGTAAGCTGATTGGCAAAGGAGGCATGCCAACACCTGCAAAAGACCAAAAGGGAGGCATGGCGCATGTAGCGGTTACCCCGGTAACTGATGGGAAAATGCACAAGCTGTTCTTTATTTATAAACCGGTAAAACCGGGTGCCCTGACGGCCGGTGTTACGGGCTTGATATTTAGCGCGAAATAAAAACTTCGCCACAACTTTTGAGAAGGCGACTTTAAACAAGAAATCCCGGTAGTTAAACTTGCCGGGATTTCTTGTTTAATTTATAACTATGCATTTTAGCGATCAGGAAATTATCAATGGATCTTGCCTGTTGTCCCAAAAACAAATTACCACAATTGTGTGATCATATATTTTATATAGCATTGAGCAATTTTTATGAAGCACACACCTCCTCAGCTGTGTATGTTCTTCGGCAACCGGATACAAGTAAGGTGTGGAAGATATTGTTTTTAAAGTAGAGGCGACTTTGTTTTTAAATTTCTTTACAAATCCGTTACCCCATCTTGTACGAAGTTGTCCAACAATATTTTGAAATGTTTCTTCGGCTTCAGGAGTAAACCTGATATCAAAGTTCATTATTCCGATAAGTGTTTTTGAGTAAATTCTTCCAGCGTGATACTTTTTCCGGCTTCGTATTGTTGCATTCCGCGGCTGATACTTTCTGAAACATGGGGAGGGAATGTAACAGTGCTTGATTCAAACTGTACCTTCAATGCTTTCAATACAGCTTTAACTGTTTTCAGTTGCTCTGCACTTTCAGGATGTATAAGAATGCTTTCCATATAAACAAATATACAAAATCAGGACCTAAAATAATAGTAATCCAGAATTCAATGATTATTTTATAAAACGGGTTGGCTATTAAAATTTGAATTTCATAGCCTCAAAATGCTGCAAGGTATTCCCGCTCGGAATTGTAAGCCAATATTGTCAGGTTACGGAGTTGTGAATATTATTTTGCCTTCGGCCGCCCACAAAAGGTTAAGCAGATAACAGTGTTTTTGGCTGAACCCATATTCCCAAATTCATTTTCAACTCACAAAGTCTGCTTCCGCTTAAACTCGCTTGGGGTACAATTATATTGCGCTTTAAACACCGTTGAAAAATAATTGGGGCTTGCAAAGCCTACCATGTAAGTAATCTCTGAGATGGAATAGCCTTCGTGGGTGAGCAGGTACCTGGCTTTTTTTAACCTCCGGGTTAAAATATAGTCGGTAATGCTGCAGCCTAACAGCGCTTTTACTTTACGGTATAGCTGCACCCGCGATATGCCGATGGTTTTGCAAATGTCATCTACATTAAAGTTTTCATTGGCCAGGTTTTGCTCCACTATACCTGCAAAATCGTTAAGGAATTTTTTATCAAGCGATTTTGATGCAGGTATTTTGCCGTGGCTTACGTCGCTTGTAAAATGTTCTTTAAGTATCACCCTGTTTTTGATCAGGTTTTTTACTGTTGCCAATAGCTGATCGTAATTAAAAGGTTTTACCATGTATACATCGGCCATGCTGCCAATACCATCAATTTGCTGCTCAACGCTGGCTTGCGCAGTAAGCAAAATAACAGGGATGTGCGATGTGCGGATATCTGTTTTAAGATTTTCGGTAATTACCTTGCCCGACATCCCTGGCAGTACAACATCTGATATAATAAGGTCGGGCACTTTTTCAAATGCTTCTGTCAAACCCTGCAATCCATTATCTGCCGTGAACACTTCGTAATCGGCACCCAGTTTATCGGCAAGGTAGCCCAGCAAATCGGCATTATCTTCAATGATCAGGATGGATTGCTCTTTAGGGCTGCCAAGGCCGGTCGTATCGGTTTTTATTTCGTCTTGTTCAAGGTCGGTAGTATAAATGCGCGAACGCTCGTCAATAGCAGCGGTGCTTACCGGCTTGCCATGCTGTCCGGTGCTATAATTGTAAGGGTTGCCCAGTGGCAGTGTAATGGTAAAAATTGTTCCATGCCATTTTTTACTGCTTACATTAATGCTACCATGATGCAACAAAACAATCTCTTTGGATAAGGAAAGCCCCAGGCCCGAGCCCTTCGCGTTGCCATTATCGGCCTGGTAAAACTGGTCGAAAATGTGTTCGGCTTCTTCCTGCTCCATGCCTATACCGTTGTCCTGCACGGCTATTTCAACATGGTCGGTGTTTAGGGTAAAGGTTATCTGGATGCGGCCGTTATCTTTAATAAACTTCAGTGAGTTTGATAGCAGGTTAAAGAAAACCTTATCCAGCATATTGGCATCAAACCAAACATTTATGTTTTTCTCTGCCGATGTTAAGCTCAGGCTAATGTTCCGCTTGCGGGCATTGTGCTGAAAGCTATCCATGATATCGGTAACAAAAGCTACCAGGTTGTTTGGCGCGGCGTTAATTTGCTGTTTATCGTATTCAATTTTGCGGTAGTCTATCAGCTGGTTAACCAGCCTTAACAGCCTGAACGTATTTTTATGGATTAGCTTTAAATTTTTGCCGCCTATAATATTCAGCTTCTCGTTTTTCATCATATCCTCAACCGGCGATAGGATGAGCGTTAATGGTGTACGGAACTCGTGCGAGATATTGGTGAAAAAGTTCAGCTTGGCTTCGGTGGCAACCTCGGCCCGGGCCGACATTTCCATCAGTTGGTTGCGCTGCAGCAAAATTTCATTGGTCTTTACTTCCAGGCTTTTGTTAATCTTTCGGTTCTCCATCAGCCAGTAAAAGGCAAGCCCTCCAAAAACAATGGCCAACACCAGGGTTATTACAATAATATTTAAAACTAACTGCTGGCTGTTGTAAACCTGCCGCTGCTCTTCTAATAGTGATTGCTGCCTTTCAATATCCTTTTGTTGGCTGTTGATCTTGTTCCACTGCATTTTCATGAGCTGCACATTGGTTGAATCGATAACCAGCGATTGCAAGATGTTTTCTTTGGCAAAAGCTTCTTTATTCAGAATTCTGAACGCGGTGGTGATGGCTTCTTTGCCGCCGGTGGGGTATACCAAACTGGCATCAATAGTTTTTGATGCCACCATTTGCAGGCCTCCGCCGGCCCCGGGCATAGCGTCGACCCCTAATACTTTAACGTGGTGGTTTAAATGCAGGTTGTTTAGCACCTCCCTTGATGCGCCTGCCATTACATCGTTATGGGCAAACAGGGCATCGGCTGTTTTTAAATCGGGCTGTACCTGGTAAAGTTGTTTTTGGGCATGGTCTTTCAGCCAATCGCCATATACCTGTGCTTTAATATGTATATTATTGAATTTAGCCAGGGCATCGCTAAAGCCCCTGTGCCGTTCAATTGCAGGCGAAGAGCCGGGCAGGCCCATCACCTCTACAATGTTGCCCGTGCATTTTAAATTACTGCCAATATATTCGCCGGCCATTTTGCCAATCTGGTAATTATCGGCACCCACGTAGGCTGTGTAAAGATCAGATGATGTTTTACGGTCAATCACAATTACCGGGATGCCTTTATTATAGGTTTGCTCAACTATACCGGTTAAAGGTTGTGCTTCGTTGGGCGATATGATGAGCAGATCGATACCTTGATTAAGCATTTGCTTTACCTGTTCAATTTGTTTTTTGCTGCTGTTATCTGCATCAGCATAAATAAAACGGGCATCGGGATGTAACGAAAGCTCCATTTTCATTTCGTCCAGCATATTACGCCGCCACAAGTCGGAGCCTACACATTGCGAAAAGCCTATTGTATACTGTGATGTTTTGTCGGCTTTTTTACAGCCGGTAAACACCATGAGTATGCATATGGTTGGCAATAACAGGTTGCGCAATTGATGAAGCAAAGCCATTAAAAAATATTAAGTAAGCGTTTAAGCACGGTTTTATTGGTTAATACAATTCTTTTTGGGGAGGATGTATACAAAAGTATCGATAAATGTTTTTACAATACAAATAACAACCCCCGGCCGCAGGCTATCCCTTGTATCATAATGTATCAAAACTGAAAATACCGTGTATCAAAATCAAACATCCGGGAGGTACAGGATTGAAAATAAATTTTATTATACTGAAAATCAAGCAATTGGCAAGATTTAAATTTTTGTACTGTTTTGGAATAAAATCGATAACTGCCGCTTTGCATATCGCCCTACTTTGCAACCGTAAATCCAATTAACACCTTTTATAATTATTATGAGAAAACATTCCGTCCTGGCCTGGTCCATGGTCGTGGCCCTTGGTGGCTTCCTTTTCGGGTTTGATACCGCTGTGATATCAGGCGCCGAAAAATCTATCCAGCAATTCTGGCACTTGTCCGTAATGGAGCATGGGCTTACTATATCTATCGCACTTATTGGTACTGTAATTGGTTCATTGTTCGGTGCAAGGCCATCAGATATCTTCGGAAGAAAAAATACATTATACTTTGTAGCGGCAGCCTACCTGCTATCATCAATAGGTACCGCGATGGCTGATAACTGGTACCTGTTTTTGGTGTTCAGGTTATTGGGCGGCCTGGGTGTAGGCATATCATCGGTAACAGCCCCTATTTATATTTCAGAAGTTTCGCCTGCAGATAGGCGGGGGCGTTTGGTTGGCTTGTTTCAGTTCAATGTAGTACTGGGCATCCTCATCTCGTACTTATCCAATTACCTCATTAGCCAGGGCGGCGAGGCTTCATGGCGATGGATGTTGGGCGTGCAGGCGTTCCCTTCGGCTTTGTTTTTAGCGCTCATTTATTTTATACCCGAAAGCCCCCGCTGGCTCATCCTCAAAAAAGGCGAAACAGGCAGGGCATTGGAAATATTGCGTGTAATCAATCCGCTCAATTGCGAGCAGGAACTGGCCGCTATCAAAAATTCTACCCTTTATGACACCGCTTCAAGCGGCAATCTTTTCTCGGGCCAATATAAAACACCGGTCATATTAGCTGTGCTCTTCGCCTTTTTTAACCAGGTATCGGGCATCAACGCTATTATATACTATGCGCCCCGCATATTTGAAATGGCCGGGCTTGGCGCCCATTCTTCGCTCCTATCCACAGTTGGTATAGGGTTAATCAATTTCATATTCACCCTGCTGGGTATCAATATTATTGATAAGGTGGGGCGCCGTACATTAATGCTGGTTGGCTCATTCGGGTTAATAGCATCGCTATTCATGGTGGCGTTCACTTTTTACTCGGGGCACATGAGCGGGTTTGCAATCCCGGTTTATATGATGATGTTCATCGCCTTTTTTGCCTTTTCGCAGGGGGCGGTTATCTGGGTTTTTATATCCGAAATATTTCCCAACCAAGTACGTGCCAAAGGACAAACACTGGGCAGCTCGACTCACTGGGTAATGGCCGCGATAATAGCTTTTTGTTTCCCCTACCTGGCCGAGTCGTTAGGTGGCGCGGTTACCTTTTCCTTTTTCTGTGTGATGATGGTATGCCAGCTCATTTTCGTCTGGAAGTTTATGCCCGAAACCAAAGGCCGTTCATTGGAGCAGATTGAAACTAACATGGTAATGCATTAATAATTGAAATGACGATGACCCCGCAAACAAACATAACAACCCCGGCCATTTGCTACGGCGAAATTCTTTGGGATGTATTGCCCGATGGCCCGCAGCCCGGCGGCGCATTGCTTAATGTGGCGTATCACCTGAATAAACTGGGCATGCCCACCAGCCTGGTAAGCAAAATAGGCAACGATGCAAACGGCCACAAACTGGAAAATTTGATGGATGGCTGGGGCATACCCAAACATTTACTGCAAACTGATACAGAGCACCCAACCAGCCAGGTAATTGCCAAAATGAACAATGGCAACGAGGTTTCGTACGAGATTGTTTTCCCGGTGGCCTGGGATTTTATAAGCGATAGCGAGCATATCATCAGCCAGTTGCAGCCATCAACCTACCTGGTGTACGGCAGCCTGGCATCACGTAACAGCGTATCGCGTAATACCCTGTTTGAATTGTTGGCCAGCGATGGTGTTAAAGTATTTGACATTAACCTGCGCCCACCCTTCATCAGCCGCGATTTGCTGGATGAACTATTGCGCAAGGCCGATATTGTAAAATTTAACCAGGCCGAACTGGAAATGGTGCAGGGTCTTTTCAGGGGGTCATTCGGGAAGGAATCGGAACAGATCAGGTTTATACAAGACCACTTTAACATTCCCGAGATAGTTGTTACCAAGGGCGAGTTTGGGGCATCGTACTACAAGCAGGATAAGGTATATCATGTTGCCGGCCGCGAGGTAAAAGTTACAGACACCATTGGCAGCGGCGATTCATTTTTGGCCGCGTTTATTGCCAACCATTATAACGGCGTACCGCCGGAAACCTTGTTAAAAAACGCAATAGCGATGGGTGGCTTTATTGCAACAAAGAAAGGAGGTTGCCCCGATTACAAAATCGCAGAATATCAAGACTTTAAAAACCAAGTATTTTAAATAAACCATACCTAATAAACTTAATTAAAAACCAATGAGAAAATTATTACTTATTTGTTCCCTGCTTATACTGCTCATAAGTAAGGGGTACGCGCAATCCCGCGTTATTACCGGGACTGTGCTGGATAACGCATCAAAACCAATGGATGGCGTTACCATTGTGGTTGTTGAAACCCAAAAATCAACATTGTCAGATGCCAGCGGAAAGTTCAGCATCACGGCAACAACCGGGCAATCCATAAGGTTTTCATATGTGGGCACCAAGCCGATATTAATAACTGTTGCCGCCGATACCAAAGTGCTTGATGTGGTATTTAAAGATGCTGCCACCACCTTAAATGAAGTAGTAGTAACCGGTTACACATCCGAAAGGAAGAAAGACCTTACAGGCGCTGTGGCGGTTGTTGATTTGACGCCGGTAAAAAATAACAGCTCGGGTAATACCATGCAGGCTTTACAGGGGAGAGTTGCCGGTTTGTACATCGAGAAAGATGGATCGGCAAACGGATCAACCAGCAGGATCCTGATCAGGGGTGCAAATACATTGGGCAACAACAATCCCTTATATGTTATTGACGGTATACCCACCACCCGGCCCGAAGTGTTTCAAAACTTATCACCCTCAAATATTGCATCGGTACAGGTGCTAAAAGATGCGTCGGCCGAATCAATTTACGGATCACGCGCATCCAATGGTGTTATCATTGTAACCACAAAAAACGGGGGCAATACGCAGGGCAAAGTACAGTTCCAGTTTAATAACAGTACATCTGTTCAGTCCGAAAAATCATTGCGTTTTAAAATGCTAAATTCGACAGACAGAGGTAAGGCGCTATGGCAGGCTTCTGTAAACGATGGCCAGGATCCAGTTGCCGGTTATGGCGACATATATACCTTTAACTGGAATGGTGATTATAGCAACCCGGTTTTAAATAATGTTACCCCCAAACAATTTGTAGGCGGCGACCCTAATACCCCGGCCGGTAATACCGACTGGCAAAGTGTGCTGTATAAAACAGCCATGGTTTATAATAACGATTTCACAGCGTCGGTTGGTAACAAAAATGCATCGCTTGAAATTAACTTTGGCAACATCAAAAACACCGGCCTTGTACGGTTTACCAAATACAACCGCACTACTGGTAGTATTAACGGTGTGGTACGTGCTTTTGATAACAAAGCTTCCTTTGGTGTAAACTTAAAAATAACCAACTCCAATGAAACGCTTACTACCTCAGATTTGGGCGGAGCGGCAACCACGTTTTTGGCGGTAACGCTGGCACCAACTATCCCGGTATACCAAAAAGATGGTGTTACTTACGCCGGCGAATCTGGCGCGGGATACTCTGACAGGAATAACCCGCTGCATATGCAGGACCTGGCCAAGTGGAACAACGCTAACCGGGTAAATACCTTTGGTAACGTTTTCTTAGAGATACAGCCCATTAAAAACCTGTATTTCAAATCGAACTTTGGTGCCGATAATTCAAATTACCTAAGTAAGGTAATAACACCAACTTTTCAGGAAGGGGCTCTGGCCCGTACAACTAACAGCTTGTTTTTTGACCAGAACCATTTCCTGAGCACTACTTTCTCAAACACCTTAAGGTATAACTACGATTTGACAACTAACAACCACTTTAAATTATTGGTTGGTACCGAGTACATTAAATCCTTTATCGATTTTCAAACTACCCTTAAACAAGGATACGCTATACAAACTGAAGACTATTTTACCTTAAATGCCGGTACAGGTAATACCAATGTAAACGGTGGGTCAAACGGATACAGCTTGTTTTCGCAGTTTGCACGGATAGATTATAACTATGCCGGCAAATACTTAGCATCGGTAACTATGCGCCGTGACGGTTCTTCAAGGTTTGGTTTAAATAACCAATATGGTATTTTCCCGGCAGCTTCTTTTGGTTGGAAAATTGACCAGGAAGGCTTCATGAAAAACAACACCATTTTTTCTGAATTAAAACTAAGGGTAGGTGTGGGCCGGGTGGGTAACCAGGAAATTGGCGAATCGCGTTTTGCCCTTTACGATACCAGGTATGGTAAAACTCAAAATGATATAACACCAGGTTTTTGGGAACAATACATGAATATTGGAACCGCGTATTCACTCTCTGGCGCCAATACTGGTTCATTACCTTCGGGCTTTGTACAAACCCAGGCTGCAAATGCCAACCTTAAATGGGAAACCACCGACGAGATAAATGCAGGCCTTGACTTTGCCATTCTGAACGACAAGATCTCGGGATCATTTGACTATTTTACCCGCCGTACCACCGGCATCCTGATTACGCCGCCAGTTGCAGGGGCCTTGGGCGAAGGGCAATCTAAAACAATTAATGGTGCTTCAAAATCTAACAGGGGCTGGGAGTTTTTAGTAACTTATCACGGCCAGCAATCCGGCGATTTTAACTACAACGTAACGTTAAATTTTTCGCATTTCAGGGATAAGATTACCAATTTACCAGAAAACGTAAGGCCGGCTTATGCAGGGAACTTACAAAATACCATATTGGGTCATTCTCAGTTTGATATTTTTGGCTACAAAACCAATGGCCTTTTCCAATCTCAGGCAGAAGTAGATGCCGCACCAACGCAAATCGGCGCAGGTCCGGGCCGGATCCGTTATGTCGATACCAATAATGATGGAAAAATTGATGCCAATGATCAAACCTGGATAGGTACTACATTGCCGGCTTTAGAGTACGGTGCAAGAATTGACCTGACCTATAAAAAATTCGACCTGTCTATATTTGGTTCGGGCGTTGCTGGTCGTAAAGGGTTTGATGTATATACCTTGTACAATAACCTGATGCATAGCCGGGAAAATGTTGGTCCCGGCGTATTTGGCGGGTGGACACCGCAGCATACTAATACAAGCGTACCGGCATTAACATTAAAAGACAATAACAATGAAGGCCGCACTTCTGATTACTTTATTGTAAACACATCTTACTTCAAACTCCGCAACATTCAAATTGGATACACTATTGTGCCTAAAGCTGTATTTACCAGGCTAAGGGTGTTTGCTATGGCCGAAAACGTATTTACGTTGAAAAGCAAAAGCTATTTAAGCCCCGATCCGGAAAGGATTGACCTGGGCCCGGTTCCAATTCCTAAAGTTTTCAGTTTTGGTATCAACGCATCATTTTAACGATAAAAACTATTCAGTATGAAAGCAAAAATATTATTTACAGCTGTTTTATCCGGACTGATCATCTTCAGCTCCTGTAAAAAAGCGTTAGATTATTCACCAAAAGGTGTATTGTCTGCATCAGATTTAAAAACGCCAACCGCTATTGACGGTTTGGTAACCGCGGCTTATGCCGCTATTGGTAATGGCGATATGATAGGCCCTATATACAGCGACTGGGCATACGGCAGCGTTCGTTCAGATGATGCCTATAAAGGAGGAGGTGGTACGGGCGACGTGGGCGAGGTTGATGCATTGGAACATTATAACCTGGTAACCCCATCAATGGATTCGTTTGTTTCGCGTACCTGGAAAAATCTGTTCAAATCTATATCAAGGGCAAATGTTGCGCTAAGGGCAGTTAATTCACTCTCCGAGGCCGATTACCCTAACAAGAAAACACGATTAGCCGAGTTGAAATTTTTACGTGCCCATAGCTATTTCACCATGAAACTGCTCTATAAAAACATCCCCATTTTTGACGAAAATGCTACTTCGGATGATATCCTGAAAGTATCAAACACGTTATCAAATGAGGATGCATGGAATAAAATTGCAGCCGATTTTCAATATGCTGTTGATAATTTGCCAACAACCCAGCCCGAGCTGGCAAGGGCCAACAAGTTAAACGCCCAGGCTTATTTAGCAAAGCTGAGGTTATACCAGGCTTATGAGCAGGATGATAAGCATCATGTAACCAATATCAATAAAACAAGGTTACAGCAGGTGGTTGATCTTACACAGGCTGTTATCGCATCGGGTAAATATTCATTAAGCAGCGATATTGCTGATAATTTTTTACCGGAAACTGAAAACGGCCCCGAGTCGGTATTCGCTATTCAATTTACGATCAATGATGGCACTACTGCCGGCCGTATGAATTTTGAGGATGGTTTAAATTATCCACATGGCGCACCGCAATATGGTTGCTGCGGCTTTCATGCTGCAAGTCAGAACCTGGTGAACGCGCATACTACAGATGTTAATGGTTTGCCTAACTTTGATACATTTAACACCACTATAGCCGATTTGACAAAAGTGACCGTGGACCCAAGATTAGACCATACCGTTGGTATTGACGGCCATCCGTATAAGTACGACAACACAAAGCCATTCAGCAACAGTTGGGTGCGTGACCCTGGTGTTTACGGAAATTTTCACACCATGCGTAACCAGCAGTTGGCTACAAGCTCATCATACTTTAAGCTCGGTCCGTTCATGGGGTCGGCAAAAAATTATGATATTATCAGGTACGATGATGTATTGCTCATGCAAGCCGAAGCCTATATTGAGCTGGGGCAGCAGGCAAGTGCATTACCACTCATTAATCAAATAAGAAACCGCGCAGCGACAAGCACCGGGCGGCTTAAAAAAATAGATGGTACCTTTCCATCCAACTATAACGTTAAACCTTACAGCATTGCTAATTGGACGCAGGATTACGCCCGCAAAGCGCTGCAATGGGAAAGGCGACTGGAGTTTGCCACAGAAGGAGCCCGTTTTTTTGATTTAGTTAGATGGGGTATTGCCKAGAAAACTTTAAACGACTATATCAATATTGAAAAAGGTAGAAGAACCTTCCTGGCTACCGCTAAATTTACGGCAGGCCGGGACGAATACCTGCCTATACCACAATCAGAAATTACATTTACCAACGGTTTATACAAACAAAACCCGGGGTATTAAATTTGTTAAAATATATCGGGGCCCCGGTTTTATAATTATGCCGGAGCTCCTTTAATACACGCTTAAGTTCATCTGCCTAAATTAAAAGAACTTCAATTATGAAAACAAAAAACGGCATCACGTTACTGATGGCCTTTATGATGATTACCATGGTTAGTAAAGCGCAGGATAAATCAGGAGTAAGCTACCAGGAACCGCACCGCCCGCAGGTGCATTTTTCGCCGGAGCAGCATTGGGTAAACGACCCCAATGGGATGGTTTATTTTAACCACACCTACCATTTGTTTTTCCAATATTATCCAAAGGATATTATTTGGGGACCAATGCATTGGGGGCACGCGGTAAGTAAGGACCTGGTTCATTGGAAACAATTGCCTATCGCTTTATATCCGGATAGCCTGGGGTATATTTTCTCGGGCAGCGCCGTAGTTGACTCTAATAATACATCGGGTTTTGGCAAAAACGGGAAAATTCCGTTGGTTGCCATATTTACGCACCATGATCCAAAGGGAGAAAAAGCAGGAACGGAAGTTTTTCAGAACCAAAGTATTGCATACAGCCTGGATGAAGGAAGTACCTGGACAAAATATGCCGGCAACCCCGTGCTTAAAAATCCGGGGATTAAAGATTTCAGAGATCCTAAAGTGATGTGGTACGCCAAACAAAAAAAATGGGTAATGACCCTGGCCACCAAAGATCATATTACCTTTTACTCGGCGCCTGATTTAAAAACCTGGAAAAAGGAGAGTGAGTTTGGTTTAAGAGAGGGAGCGCATGGCGGGGTATGGGAGTGCCCCGACCTGTTCCCTTTAAAGCTGAACGGCAAAACATACTGGATACTGGTGGTAAACCTTAACCCCGGAGGCCCTAACGGAGGCTCGGCAACCCAATATTTTGTGGGGGGCTTTGATGGGCACCAGTTTACGCCGATGGATAGCCAAACCCGTTGGCTGGATTATGGCCCCGATGAGTATGCAGGCATTACCTGGAGCAATACCGGCAGCCGCAAAATTTTCCTGGGCTGGATGAGCAACTGGGAATACGCCAACCAGGTACCTACACAAAAATGGCGCAACGCCATGACAATCCCGCGCGATCTGCGTTTAAAACAAAGTAAACAAGGCATCGTCATTGCATCGGCCCCGGTTCCTGAGTTAGTTAATATCAGTGCCAATACATCTGTATCAAAAAACGTTGCTTTTAATAAAACTCTTGAGCTCACTGATAAAGTGAGTAAACTAAAAAGCCAATACGTTTTAAAGCTAACCCTTGCTCAGTTAAAGGGCTACACCATTAAATTATCAAACAAAAAAGGGGAGGAAGTATTAGTTGGCTACGATGATGTTAAGGATCAGTATTTTATCGACAGGACAAAATCAGGCAAAATAGATTTTCAAAAAGATTTTTCGGGCCGGTTTACTGCCCCAAGATTGAGTACATCAAAAAGCTCCGACCTGACTATTGTAGTTGATAAAGCATCCGTTGAGCTTTTTGCCGATGGAGGTTTAACTACCATTACCGCCGTTTATTTCCCAAATGAGGATTTCACAGGCCTGGCTATAAATGCAGATGGAAAGCTGAAATTAAACACACTTGCCGTTACCGGGTTAAAATCAATTTGGAAATAGCACATTCAGCTATCTGCTGTCATTGGAAAAGTAAAAGAGGCTGCCCTAACAGGTTAGCCTCTTTTGCTTTTGGCAGATATTTTCAATTACGGGTGATTTTTGATAACTGTAAATTCAAACCCTATCTTTACTTTAAAAACACCGTATGTTCGACCTCATAATGGCAAACTTTGCCATGCACGTTTCATTAACTCCTGCAGAGGCAGCTTATGTTCAATCGGTATTGCAGCACAAGGTTGTAAAAAAGAATACAGTGCTGCTGAGCGCCGGCGACATTTGCCGGGCAATATATTTTGTGAACAAAGGCTGCCTGCGAATTTTTAATATAGACCGCGAGGGCGACCAGCACAACATATCATTTTGTCCGGAAAACTGGTGGTCGGTAGATATATCCAGCTTTTTTGCACAAAGCCCCGCATTCTATTCGATAAGCGCGTTGGAAGATACAGATGTGTTTTACCTGGGCCATGCAGCTATTGAAAAATTATTTACCGAGGTGCCTAAGTTCGAGCGTTTTTTTCGCATACTTACCCAAAACGGGTTCAATTTATACCAACGCCGCATTACCTCAAACCTTTCTAAAACCGCCGAAGAGCGCTACCTGCAGTTTCAAAAGCAATACCCCAAGTTGGAGCGGCGGATAGCGCAAAAGCAAATTGCATCGTACCTGGGTATTACCCCCGTTTTTTTGAGCATGCTGCGTCGCAATAAACAAACCACAAACAAGTAATCTCTCCCGCAGCCACGGCAGCAGGGATTTTAACAGTCATAGTAAAAAGAAAAGACCGCCACTTTTGATGACGGTCTTTTTCTGTTTTATAGTATCCTCCGGTTTTTAATTCCGGTCTCAGGTTCCGTATTCGGGAGTGGTTACTTCACTTTCTTCAAACTCGTAATCTGTTAACGGCGGGCACGAGCAAATGAGCGTTCTATCACCATAAGTATCATTAACCCGGCCTACTGATGGCCAGAATTTAAAGGCCGCAACATAAGGCAGCGGGAATGCCGCTTTTTGGCGGGTGTATGGATGCTCCCATTCGTTGCCTGTAATTACGGCTACGGTGTGCGGGGCATTTTTTAATGGGTTATCAGTTTTATCTAACACGCCACTGGCAACATCGGCAATTTCATGACGGATAGCTATCATGGCATCACAGAAACGGTCAAGCTCGTGCTTAGGCTCGGATTCGGTTGGCTCAACCATTACCGTGCCCGCAACCGGGAACGATACAGTTGGCGCGTGGAAACCATAGTCCATTAAACGTTTGGCAATATCTGTAACCTCGATACCGAACGGTTTAAACGAGCGGCAATCCAATATCATTTCGTGTGCGCAACGGCCATTGGCACCTGTGTATAATACGGGGAAATGACTTTCTAAACGGGTTTTAATGTAGTTGGCATTCAGGATAGCGTAGCGGGTTGCGTTAGTTAACCCTTCACCGCCCATCATGGCTATGTAGGCATGTGAGATGATCAGGATAGATGCCGAACCCCATGGCGCTGCAGATACCGCATGGATAGATTTACCCCTGTCGATATCAACCACAGCGTGACCTGGTAAATAAGGCACCAGGTGTTTAGCTACACCGATAGGGCCCATACCGGGGCCACCGCCACCGTGAGGGATACAGAAGGTTTTATGTAAGTTTAAATGGCAAACATCGGCACCAATATTGGCCGGGCTGGTTAAGCCTACCTGTGCGTTCATGTTGGCGCCATCCATATAAACCTGGCCACCATTTTCATGGATGATCTGGCAAATCTCGATGATCGATTCCTCAAACACTCCGTGTGTAGATGGATAGGTAACCATTAAGCACGATAGCTCGTTTTTATATTGCTCGGCTTTGGCACGCATATCGGCCACGTCGATATTACCATTATCATCACATTTAACCACCACTATCTTCATACCGGCCATTGCTGCCGATGCAGGGTTGGTACCGTGTGCCGATGATGGAATTAACGCGATGTTACGGTGCGTATCGCCCCTGTCATGATGGTAAGCGCGGATAACCATCAGGCCGGCGTATTCGCCTTGTGCGCCCGCGTTTGGCTGTAAACTCATGGCTGCAAAGCCGGTGATCTCGCTTAGCCAGTTGTTAATTTCGTCAAACAACTGCATGTAGCCGCCAACCTGGTCGGTTGGTGCAAAGGGGTGAATCTTGCTAAAATGGTTCCAGGTAACCGGGATCATTTCGGTGGTGGCGTTCAGCTTCATGGTGCATGAACCCAATGCGATCATGGAATGGCAAAGCGAAAGGTCTTTAGCCTCTAATGATTTAATGTAGCGCAGCATTTCATGTTCTGAATGGTGCGAGTTAAATAAAGCATGGGTTAAGTAAGCAGATGTACGCTGTAATTCGGTTGGGATCACAGTTTCCAAACCGGCTTTCAATCCGTCAAAATCAACATCGTTAATGGTTTTACCCAATACTTTGGCAAAGAACCTTACAATGGTTTTGATATCCTCGGGCGATGTGGTTTCATCAACAGAAATGGTAACAACCGAACCTTCGTAGTTCAGGTTCATCTCGTTGTTCAACGCTTCAGAGTGAATAGGGCCTGCTAAATGGGCAACATCAAACTTCAGGGTATCAAAATAACTTTCGTTCAGTTGCTTGTAACCTAATTCGCCAAGGGCTTTGGCTAACAATATGGTTAAGCCATGAATCCTTTCGGCAATTAGTTTAACACCTTTAGGCCCATGGTATACGGCATACATACCGGCCATAATAGCTAATAATGCCTGCGCGGTACAAATATTTGAAGTGGCTTTATCCCGGCGGATATGCTGCTCGCGGGTTTGCAAAGCCATACGTAAGGCATAGTTGCCCGCGCTATCAATAGTTACACCAATGATGCGACCGGGGATAGAACGTTTGTATTCTTCTTTAGTAGCAAAAAATGCGGCATGCGGACCGCCAAAGCCCATTGGTACACCAAAGCGTTGGGTGCAGCCAACAACAATATCGGCACCCCACTCACCCGGAGGGGTTAACAACACCAGGCTCATAATATCGGCAACAACGGTTAGTTTAATGCCTTTTTCGTGGCCGGCGACAGCAAAATCCTTGTAGTTGTACACCGCGCCTTTACCGGCAGGATATTGTACAATGGCGCCAAACATATTGTCGGTTAATTCAACCGTACGGTGGTCGCCTATTTGCAGTTCGATGCCGTAAGGCTCAGAACGGGTTTTTAAAATATCAATGGTTTGCGGGAACAGTTCTTCAGATACAAAGAACACGTTGGCAGCGTTGTTTTTACGCGTGCTGTATTGCATAAACATAGCCTCGGCAGCGGCAGTACCTTCATCTAATAACGATGCGTTGGCAATTTCCATACCGGTAAGGTCGATAACCATGGTTTGGAAATTTAACAAAGCCTGTAGGCGGCCCTGCGCAATTTCGGCCTGGTATGGCGTGTATTGGGTATACCATCCGGGATTTTCGAGAATGTTACGCTGAATAACACCAGGCACAATTACATCATAATATCCCTTGCCGATGAACGACTTAAATACCTTGTTTTTTAATGATGTTTGCTTAAGCGTGGTAAGATAATCAAACTCACTTTTGGCAGGCGGTAAATCGAGTGGTTTTTTAAGCCTTATCCTGTCAGGAATGGTTTGCGCAATCAATTCATCAAGTGAGCTAACACCGATGGTTTTTAACATTTTTGCCGTGTCGGCCTCATTAGGAGCAATATGCCTTGACTGGAATTGTTCCTGGTAATCTGCGTTTAGCTTCATGAAGTAGTCGTCCCCTTAAATTTACCGCAAAGGTACGGTTTTACAATATGAGTAACAATTGCGTAATATGATATTGACAAAGCATTTACAGAGATATTTTATATCTTTAACAGACTTATACTTATCATGTTTGCTAAGAAATTTTTACTATTAGTAGTTATTGTGTTTTTGTTAAGCAATTTCTGTTTTGCTGCCACCATTGTAGTAACCAGTAATGCCGATACAGGCCCCGGTACGCTTCGCGAGGCACTCGCTATAGCAGCCGGCAATGGAACAACTGCTCCCGATATCATCCAGTTTAATTTACCCGGCAGTTTGGTATCTGATCGTACTATCAGGTTAAAAAGCCAGTTGCCGTCTATTACCTCTAACATAACTATTGACGGTACTACCCAACCGGGTATTGCATTCGGGGTGTCAAACGCAAAGGTGATTATTGAGCCCGAAACCTCTCCGGTTTATTTTAATGCTTTAAATATTAATGGTGAGGTAAATGCAGGCGGCGCACCGGCCACAAAAATAGCCATCTATGGATTGTACATTCGCAACTTTGCCAAAATTAACAGCTTGGCCACTGCCGACCTTAATCAGGGCTCGGGCCTAATGATGCAGGGAGATGTAAGCGGGGTTATTATAGGAGCGCCCGGTAAAGGGAACGTTTTTTGCGGTAATATTAACGGAATTTATAACACTTCCTATTACTATGCAGCAGGCGCTTCAGATATCCAGATTCAAAGTAATATTATAGGTTTGCTTGATGATGGCTTTACCGCTGCCAGTAACTACACCGGCATTAACCTTACTTTAGATAAAGATGGTTTGATAGGTGGTACAGATGCCGGCATGGGTAATGTGATAGCGGCTAATGTTACCGGTATTAATATAGCGCGGGCTTATTATTACGGGGTAGCCAACACCATAACCATGCAAAACAACAAAATAGGCACCGATTATACCGGCAAGGTTGATTTTAAAAATATCCCGCTTTTGCAGCAAAGCGCTTTCATTAAAGCCTATGGTGTTAATGTTAATTCATCCAATACAACGGTAAATATTACTTCCAATTTAATATCGGGCCAGCGTTATTGCGGTGTTTATATCGAGAACGCCACGTTTAAAATAACAGCAAATAAAATAGGAACAGATATTACGGGAACAAAAGACCTCGGAAATGGCGAGGGTATTCACGCCGGTACAAGTTCGTCTGGTACCATCGGTGGCAGTGCCGTCGCCGATATTAATTATATAGGCTATAACTTTTACGGTATTGAAGCTTTAAACAGCACACATACGCTAATTACGCATAATAGCATTTTTTGCAACAGTGATTATGGTATAAGCGTGGTAAGTAACAATTACAAGGTGCCATTTGTGCAGGTACTTAATTTTAGCGGCGCAGCTGTATCGGGCACTGCAACACCAAATTGCAAGATTGAATTGTTTTTGTCAGACGATTGCGGCAATATATGCCAGGGTAAAACTTCCATAGCTACAGTAACATCAAACGCAAGCGGGGCATGGAGTTATTCGGGTACTTTTAGCAAGGCTGTTATTGCCACAGCTACAGATGCCAATAATAATACTTCGCCCTTTTCGTCATTGGTGATACAGGATAACGATGTGGTTGTAAAAAACTATACCTGTGCTTACCAGGGGAGTGTAACCATACAGCAACCCCGTACCGGGCTATTATTTCACTGGGATAAAAAAGAAACCAATGGCTCATTAACGCCAATAGGAGATACACAGAATATCAAAAACCTGTTGCCCGGCACTTACCAGCTAACTATTCAATACCCGGGTGGCTGTCAAAAAATAACCCAGCTGTTTGAGATAAAAGACCTACGGATAAAAATACAGAATGTAATTGTACCCACGCCACAGTGCCGCCAAAAATCGTTCCCGTTTGATGTGAATTTTACGGGTGGTACAGGTAACGTAACCTTTGCCTGGAAAGATAAGGCGGGCCTGGTAAAATCGACAGATAAGGCCGCCAATTTACCCGAGGGCACTTATACAGTTACTATTTATGACGAGGCCGGTTGCGCAGTTACTTCATCGCCGGCGGTTACTATTAAAGCCAAGCCCGGTCCCGATTATGATCTTTCGACCATGCAGGTTGCCCCCGCGCGTTGTGGTATTGCCGATGGCGGTATCAGCAATATAACAACAACAGTAGGCATTGGCACATTAACCTATAAATGGACAAATGATGCCGGGGTAGTGGTGGCTACTACCAAAAACCTGGCAAAAGTTAAAGGAGGGTACTACACCCTAACGTTATATGACCAAAGCGAATGCAGCCCATATTCAACGCCTTCTATTTTTATCCTGGAAACAAACTCTGTAAATATTAGCGGAGGTGCTATTACTCCCGCCAAATGCGGTGCCAATAATGGTGCAATAACTGGCGTATATGTTCAAAATGCCGACCTGTATCAATGGTACGATCCGCAGGGAAATGCAATGGCTACCAATCAAAACAATTTAGATATTTTTAACCTGGCCGACGGCACTTATCGGCTCAACGCGGTTAATACGGTAACCAAATGCAGTAACGATGGATATTTTACTGTTAACAGGCTAACGCCCGAAGTATTTACCATTAAGAGCCTTACGAGCGTTGCCACCACCTGCGGGTTGAATAACGGGGCTATTAACCTGGAGATTGAAGGAAAAATAATCCCGGTATCGTACCAGTGGTTAAAACAGGATGGTACTTTTATTGGTAGTTCGCCCAGTATAAGCGGTTTAACCGCCGGCTTTTACACGCTTAATTTAACCGATAAATACGGTTGCCCAAGCGTGCTGGTAAACAATTTAGAAGTAAAAGTAACGCCGCTTTTACAGTTTTCGTCGCTAAATAATCCCGTTTCCAATCCCGATCAGTGCGACCAGTTATTTGGAAGCATTACCGGTGTGGATGTAACCGGCGGCGTGCCTCCTTATAAATATACCTGGACTAATATGGATAACAATATTGTCGCCGGTACAGATAAAGAGCTGAAAAATGTAGGCAAGGGCAACTACTCGCTGGTGGTTACCGATAACACCGCATGCGCCATCCCGCTTACAGTTGGGCGCGCAGTTGATAACAATGAGTTTGTGCCCGATCAGCCGGTTGTTAATAATCAACGAATTTGCGATCCGGAAACGGTTACCATCAGTGTACAAAACCCGGTTACCGGCACCTATAAATTGTATGCAGATGCCACAGCTATGCTGCCGCTTTTAACCAATACAACGGGCAGATTCAGTTTAGCGGTTACTGAAACCAGCGATTTTTACATCAGCTATAGTATTGGTACCTGTGAAAGTAACCGTATCCAAACACATATCGAGATTGTACACGTAGATGTTAAGAAGCCAAACTCATTTACGCCCAATGGTGATGGCGTAAACGACTATTGGAAAATTGAAGGGCTTGAAAAATTTCCAGGCTCAGTGGTACAGGTATTTAACCGTTATGGTCAAAAAGTATTCGAATCCAAAGAGTATGTAACCGTATTTGCCGGGAAATTCAATGATCAGCTGCTGCCGCCGGGCGTATATTATTATATTATCAATTTAAATACCCCTTGCAGTCTGCTATCGGGCAGTTTAACCATTATCAGGTAGGATAACTGTTGGATGTGTGTGGGTAGGGGAAAGTCCTAAAGTTTAATAGCAAATGCGTTACAAATACCTGTTTATTGTATTGCTTATATTGTTTTGCCGGCCGGCAACGGCAGCGGTATTTATAGTTACCAGCAATGCCGATAGCGGACCAGGCACTTTGCGCGAAGCCTTAACCTTGGCCGCGGCTAATGGCAGTGCGGAAAAGGATTTTATCAATTTTAATTTACCGGATTTGAGCGAGGCGGGCAGGACGATCATGATTTTTAGCTCATTACCTAATATTTCGTCTGATTTAATAATAGACGGCACAACGCAGCCCGGGAATAAATTTGGAGTTAGCGATGCCAAAATTATAATCGAATCGGGAGGAACAGAAAACTTTTCATGTCTTGTGATTAACAATGAAACGTTCGGTAGCTATATTTCAAATATCGAGATATATGGATTGTATATCCGTAATTTTAAGAAGAAACCACTTTTAAGCTCTGTTGATTATGGCGCAGTTGGCATCCGGGTATTAAGGCAATGCAAAAATCTGGTTATAGGAGCGTTAGGAAAAGGAAATGTGATATGCGGAACTCATATTGCAATAGGTTCCACCCCCGACTCTTATGATGGCATCTTTGAGGGGTCGATAACAGGCGTATCTGTTCAATGTAACATTATAGGTGTCGCCGAAGACGGAAAAACAGCCAATTCAAACTTTACGGGAATTTCGCTTATAATAGAAGGAGGCCAGGCGCTTATTGGCGGTTCACTACCGTCATTGGGGAATATTGTTGCCGCAAATGGCACCGAAATCTTTGCCGGTCAATATCCGGACCCGAGCCGGCCATTTACAACAGGCAACACGGCCATAATTGAAAATAACAGGATAGGGACTGGGGTGGGCGGAACAGAAAGTTACATAACCCATTTTGTTGGCGAAAGCCCCTTGTTCGACCTTAATTACCCCTTTCTTGGCATACAAACTGATCTTAGGGAATGTTTTGTAAGCCTGAAGAATAACATAATATCCGGCCATACCAATAATAATGTTATTATCCGGGCATCCAGATATGAAATCAAGGGGAATAAAATAGGAACAGATATAACCACCACGCTGGATTTGGGTAATGGACGAAATGTATCATTAGAGGAAAATGCTACAGGCATTGTTGGAGGGGATGACGAAGCGGATAAAAACGTTATAGCATTTGGCAAGCAAGGCGCTATTTATGGACAGAGCATGGTTATTAATAAAAACAGCTTTTACTGTAATCAGGATTTTAGTATTAATCAAAATGATAAAACATTTGCCCCGGCTCCTGTAATTAAAAGCGTTACTAATTTGGCTGTTGCCGGCACAGCTAAGCCGGGGGCGTTAATTCAACTGTATTATACGGCGGATTGCACACTGTGCGAAGGTAAAAACTTTATAGCCAAAGTAAATGCCAATACCGATGGAAGCTGGGTATATCATGGAAGTATAACAAGAAGCATAATAGCTACCGCTACTATTGATAATAGCGCAACCTCGGAGTTTTCGGTTCCTTACCTGAATGTTGCCATTAACGAAAGCCAGCAGGAAACAAAAGCAGCCACATGTACCAATGCCGCTGATGGTTATATAAAAAACATCATTATCGAAAATATAGGATCAAATGGCGGTCCCTATACCTATACATGGAGAAATGAAAATGGCGAAACAGTAGGCAACGCGCTGAACCTTGTAAATGTGCCTAAAGGTTTATATACTTTAGAGATTAAAGGAGCATCATGCGGATCGGCATTCACAAATCCAATACCAGTTGGCTCAAAGGAAATTGTTATTGATCTAACCTCCGTTCAAAAATCAAACGCTGGATGCAATAAGGCCAATGGCTCAATTATAGGAATAACAGCGCCACAAGCAACAAAGTTTGAGTGGCGGAATGCCGGCAATAATCTGGTTGGAACAAAGGCCGCTCTGGACGGCGTGCCGGCCGGTACCTATTTCCTTACGGCATCAAATGAATCTGGCTGCAGCAAGACTACCGGCCCCTATGAAATTTTAGAAATTCCCGGTACCGTATTCCCCTCAACCTATACCGTTAATCATATTGACGCCTGTTTCGGCAAAGCAAACGGCGCATTACAAGTAAACCAGGATATCCTGATAAAGGCTGTTAGGTGGGTTAACGCCGCCGGGGTTAACGTTGCCCTGCACCACGGCGCAACAGACTTGCCCGCCGGTGGCTACAAGCTTTATTTAACCGACCAAAATGGTTGCGAAAGTTATTATAACACCTACCGGGTAGATCAGCTGCCCGAATTAAAAGTTACGGATAACGGGCAAACAGGCAACGAACAATGCGGATTGAAAAGCGGTTACGTAAGTAACGTAACGGTTGCCGGGGGATTACCGCCTTATACCTACACCTGGCTTAACGCCAATGGAACATCGATAGGCGCCGCAAACAGCATCTCAAACCTTTCGGCAGGTACCTATACATTAAACATTGCGGATAGTAGATGCGGGAGCATAAATGTTAACTACCAAATTCAAAACATTCCGCAGAATTTGGCAGCGCCATCGGTAAGTGACATCCAGGTTTGCAGTCCGGGGGATGCCATTCTTTTGGTAAACGACGCCGGGGCCGATGTCGTTTACCGTTTATACAACCAGGCTGATAGTGCCTCGCCGTTAACTGAACAAAAAGGCGGGAGGTTTAAAATAGCTGTAACCACCAACCGCAGTTTTTTTGTAAGCCAGGTAAATGGCACCTGCGAAAGTCCAAAAACAGGGGTAAAAGTATCGGTAGGCTTATCTCCGCTCAGCATCGCCAATTCTTTTACCCCCAATGGTGATGGCAGCAACGATTACTGGAAAATCAGCAACATCGAAAGCTACCCTGCCGCCGTGGTACAGGTATTTAACCGCAACGGCCAAAAGCTGTTTGAATCAAAAGGATACACAACACCGTTTAACGGCACCTATAATGGCAAAGCGTTGCCCGTGGGCACCTACTACTACATCATCAACCTGAATAAAAACTGTAACCTGTTGTCGGGCAGCTTAACTATTTTGAGATAATACGGAGGTCAGGAGGCTGAGGCGGGAGGTGTGAAGGGGAAATCCGGTGCCCATTTCAATTCTCAGACCACAGATCACACACCACAGATCTCAGACCAATTGCCTTAAATACATCTGGATGGTATTTTCCAATCCATAATATAATGCATCGCAAATAAGGGCGTGGCCTATGCTTACTTCATCCAAAGCAGGTATGTTTTCGGCAAAGTATTTCAGGTTGTGCAGGTCAAGATCATGCCCGGCGTTAATGCCCAGGCCAGCCTCGTGTGCTACCTTCGCGGCTTCAATATATGGCGCTATGGCCAGTTCTTTCCCCTGGTGATAATGGGTGGCATACCCTTCCGTATAAAGCTCAATACGGTCGGTGCCGGTTTTGGCGGCTCCTTCAACCATTTTGGCAACCGGGTCAACAAAAATAGATACACGGATGCCGGCTTCTTTAAAAACGGCTATCATATCGGTTAAGTAATGGTAGTTGGTAATGGTGTCCCAGCCATGGTTAGATGTTATTTGCCCTGATACATCAGGTACCAGGGTTACCTGCTCTGGTTTGTTGGCCAGTACCAGGTCAATAAACTTTTGTTCCTGGCAGTTACCTTCAATATTAAACTCGGTGGTAACTATTCCTTTCAGATCAAAAACGTCCTGGTAGCGGATGTGCCTTTCATCGGGACGAGGATGCACGGTGATTCCCTGTGCCCCAAAACGTTCGCAATCTTTGGCAACCTGTACCAAATCGGGGTTGTTACCACCGCGCGAATTACGCAGGGTGGCTATTTTATTGATATTGACAGATAAACGGGTCATAGGGCAAAGTTAATACATCATTTATATATAAATAAACCTATTATTAAGGGATAAGTTTATATTTAAATCATGAAATGGAAACCTGCAATTGCCGAGCTGGCCATACTGTTAGGCATATTCATGCTCGCTACAGCATTTTCATTGTTGTTTACCAGCGCGCTGTTTAGCAATGCAGCCCTTGATATTAACCTGCATGACACCTACTTTGTAGGTGAGTTTTCCTGGTGGATAATTACACTCCCGCCGTTTTTTGTGTTAGTGGTATTGGTTTATTTGACACGGGCTATAGCCGGTCGTTTTACTAACAGGATGGTGAACGTGGTACTCTCGGCCGGACTTTTTTTTAATGTTTTGCTGTTATTAAAGGTTTATAAAAGTTTATTAGCGATTGAAAATATGATAATGTCGTCCGCTTCAGGTAGCGTCACCCTGTACCCTCCATTATCAGCGTTAAAAGATGTTCAAAAGCCGGTAAAGCACATCCAGGAATCCGCACCTTTCAGCCACGTTATATTTATTATTTTAATCGTTGTTTTAGTTTTACTGGTTACATGTTCTGTATTGACCGGCAAAAACTGGAATGTTAATAAACATGAATTACAAAAGTTTTAGATCGATCGCCCTCGCTTTTTTATTTTTTATATGCCTATGCAAAAAGGCCAATGCCCAGGCTATCTATCGCAAAATAGAAAACTATAAAGCCTTTTACGGTTGGGCGCACCATTATCCGCAGGATTGGATGATTATCCGCTCGTTTGAAAACGAGGGTAAAAGCTATTACCTGCTGATAAATCCTCAAACCCTGGAAACAAAAATTGAAGAGCCCAATTTTTACCAGGTAAAGCCAATGAGCCTAACCGATGCCCGTACTTTTTTTAAAAATACACCTTACCAAAAGGCGTTGCGCAAAGCCGAAAAACAATCGGTATCCATACAGGATGCGGGCATTGAAAGCGGGGTGCCAAAAGAAACAGGCATCAGCCTTACAGCCGACCTTTGCCCATCGCACCGGCCATTGGATAAACGTATTTTTACAGATATTTTCAACGAGTTTAAAAAAGTAGAGCGGCCCGTGCCTGTGGCTTTGTCGGTAACAGGCATCTGGATGCGCCAGCACCCGCAGGACCTGGAATGGCTTAAGCAAATGCAGGCTAAACACGAAATTTACATCACCTGGATAAATCATTCCTTTAACCATCGCGTAAGCCTGAAAGCACCGCTTAAGGAAAACTTTTTGCTGGAACCGGGTACCGATATCAGCTATGAAGTGTTGGAAACAGAAAAGGCCATGCTCAAAAACGGACTGTTACCATCGGTGTTCTTCAGGTTCCCCGGTTTGGTGTCTGATCAGCAATTGGTTTACAAGATAACCGATTTTGGGTTGATTCCGGTCGGAACGGATGCCTGGCTGGCCAAAGGTCAGCAACCCCAGTCCGGTAGTATTGTGCTGATACATGGCAACGGCAACGAACCTACCGGCGTTAACGATTTTATTAAGCTGCTGCAATCAAAAACCCAGGCCATAGCCAACAAGCAATGGCTGCTATATGACCTGCGCGAGAGTGTAGGCGAGGAGTTTGAAGGGCAATAGGCTTCGCTAAGCAATAAAAGTGTGGTGGTTTTGTTGCTATTTGTTATTTATAAAGAGACTCGATTTTTGCTATTCACTTGTAGCAGCACTACAAAAAAGTCTTAATTCTTGATTCTTACCTCTTGACTCTTTCCCCGAAGCTAATTCAGTCTCCTCACCATCTGCTCCTCAACCTTTTTAAACACCTGAATGGGTTTAAGGCTGCGCCAGCCCAGATCATCTAACTGGCCGCCAAAGTTGATGTAGTAATCAATGTTATTGCGTTTAAATTCGTCAATCACATGCTCGCGGAAGTTGATGCCTGCTATCCAGCCATCTTCAACATCCTGAAACCACTCTTCGTAATAGCAATCATCTGATGAGTGAAAGTTGAGGATGTTTTCGCCTATCAGTATAAAATGGTTAATGCCGTTATCAATCATCAACTCCAGTATCTCGCGTTTCAGCATCATGATGTCATTATTAATGGCATCATTCCACTCGCCTATAAACTCAATAATGGTATAGCCTTTTTCATAATCGGCATACAGTACTTTCATGTACAGCGTATTGGAGCCAAACGAATCCCATTGCGGATGCAACAAGTAGTTGTACACCTGCTTATCAAACTCAAACTCACTATACTCCGTAGCATAAAAAGGCGAATATTCGTCTTCGGCTGCTATGTAATCATCCCTCCAGCGGTAATATGGTTCTATCTCGTGCATTGTTCTTTCACATTTTTTGTCTGAACCAGAATTTTCAGAATTTAAGAATTAACTGAATCCCATTCATTTTCAAATTCTCAAATCTTCAAATTGCAGGCTTATAATTATCAACGGCAGCTCTTACGCTGCCATATTTTTTTAGCAGGGTGGCGGCTTCGGCTTCGGCAAGGCCCGTTTCGTCCATTACCATGTGGGTGCCGCGGTCAATCAGTTTATCATTACTTAACTGCATATCAACCATTTTATTCCCTTTTACCTTTCCCAGCTGAATCATTACACTGGTGCTCAGCATATTTAAAACCAATTTTTGGGCAGTGCCGGCCTTCATCCGGGTCGATCCGGTTAAAAACTCGGGCCCGGTAACTACTTCAACCGGGTATTGTGCAACGGCCGCAACCGGGCTTCCGCTATTGCAAACTATACAGCCGGTAACCATATTATGGCTGTTGGCCGCTTTAAGGCCGCCAATTACATAGGGTGTAGTGCCCGATGCGGCAATACCAACCACTACGTCTTTTTCGGTTACGTTATACTCCAACAGGTTGTGCCAGGCAAGTTCGGTATTGTCTTCGGCAAATTCAACCGCTTTTCTAATTGCGCCGTCGCCACCGGCTATCAGCCCAACTACCATATCAAACGGAACACCAAATGTTGGCGGGCACTCTGATGCATCAACTACGCCAAGGCGGCCACTGGTACCGGCGCCAATGTAAAAAAGGCGGCCGCCTTGCTTCATCCTTTCGGCAGTTATAGTGGCAAGTGCCTCAATCTGGGGCAATGCTTTGGCAACAGCCAACGGTACGGTTTGGTCTTCCCGGTTTATGTTTTCCAGGATTTCTTTTACCGATTGCAACTCCAGGTTTTTATAATGCGATTCCCTTTCGGTGGTACGTTCCATTAATTTTTAATAATTTATAACAAAATTCGTTAAAAAACATCAAATGCAAGGCTGCCGATAAAAATTATTGGCAACGCATTGATTAACTTTGTTTGCTGAATATGAAAAAGACTGCGGGTGTAATTTTCAGGACGTTGATCCTGTTGCTGGTGGGGATTACTATTGGATTGTACATTAGTAGGAACAATGGCGACCGTAACCTTGGCTTTTCATTTTCTGGCGACGATAAACTATCTAAAGTGCTAACCCTGGTTGGCGAAAGTTATGTGGATAGTGTAAATGTTGACAGTATTGAAGGCGCATCCATCAACGAGCTGCTGCAAAATCTCGATCCGCATTCGCTTTACCTGCCACCGCAGCAGGCACAAAACATCAACGAACGTTTAGAAGGCGGTTTTAACGGCATCGGTATTGAATACCAGTTGCTGCGCGATACGCTGATAATTACCCAGGTATACGCCGGAGGGCCGGCAGCCAAAGCGGGCTTGCCCGTGGGTAGCAAGGTTGTTAATGTTGATCATAAAAAATTCTCGGGCACCAAACTAACGGCCGATAGGGTTAATAATATTTTCAGAGGCGAAAAAGATGCCACCATTGTAATGGATGTGGCAAACGCCGATGGCAAAGGCACCAGGGCATTTGCCATGAAACGTGGCCGGGTTGATATAAGCAGTGTAAACGCGGCGTATATGGCCAATACCAATACCGGCTATATTAAAATAAGCAAATTTGCCGCTACTACAGATGTTGATTTCCGCACGGCGCTTAAAAAACTTAAGGTTGATGGCATGAATAAGCTGGTGCTTGATTTGCGGGGCAATGGTGGCGGTTACCTAAGCGCGGCAACATCAATGGCCGACGAGTTTTTGGGTAAAGGCAAGCTGATTGTATACACCCAGGGCGTTCACGAGCCCCGCACCGATTATTTTGCTACCGACTCGGGTGCATTTCAGCAAGGAAAGATTACTGTGCTGATAGATGAATATTCGGCATCGGCAAGCGAGATACTGGCCGGGGCCTTGCAAGATTTGGATAGGGCCACCATTGTTGGCCGCCGCTCGTTTGGTAAAGGACTGGTACAGCAACAATTTCCGTTTGGCGATGGCTCGGCCATTAACTTAACCGTGGCAAGGTACTATACACCATCGGGCAGGTCGATACAAAAATCATACAAAGAGGGCGTAAGCAGCTACCGGAATGAGCTGGCCCAGCGCATGCAAAAAGGCGAACTGTTTTCTGAACAGAGTAACCGGAACGACACGGTTTTCAAAGGATCGTCATACCATACCTCAGGTGGGCGCAAAGTTTACAGTGGCGGCGGCATTATGCCCGATGTTTTTGTGCCTGCTGATACATCACAAAACACCCAGGTTGTGCAAAACCTTGGCGAACTGCAACTGTTTTCGGCCTATGTGATTGATAAAATGCAAGCCTTACTTGGCAACTACAACACCGGCGAAGATTTTATGAAACATTACATCGTTAGCGATGATGATTACCGCAATTTTATACTATACTCATCACATACCTTAAAAGAGATGGATTCGCGCGAGTTGTTGCAATCAAGAGATTACATCAAAAGCATCCTGAAAGCCAGCGCAGCCCGGTTTAAATGGGGCGATAACGCCTTTCAGGAAGTGATGAACACCAATGATGTGGCTTATAAAAAAGCATTGGAACAGTAGGGGTGGATGTGCAGATTTCAAATGTGCAGATGCATTAGTGTAATTTTTAGCTATCGTTTGTTTTAAATTGCTGTCAGGAGAGCTATGCCGCTTCAGATGTGTAGGTAAAATGACAACGTCACGACCTGTTCAATCATCATACAATTAAAAACGCATCTGCATATCTGCACATTTGAAATCTGCACATCTGATACCAGCATTTCAATTCCGGCTTTTGTTTAAAGTAAGTATGCCGTTATTGTAAAATAATAGTTTGGCGTTATCATCCTGTACAATGGCAAAAGGATAGTCGTGGTTTGCGGGGGTAACCCGCCATGCTTTTATCAACTGGCCGTGCGAATCGGGACTGATATCATAATAGCCAAATTCGGCAGCCAGGCATGAGTCGGCTATTTTTTGGTTAACCGAATAAGAATCTTTCAAAGCAGCCTGTACAAACAAATAACGTAGTTGGGGCAATGTTGTGCGTGGCGTTGTGCCCAATGTTACATTGCCATATATGTACCCGCTGGTAGTATAATAAATGCCGTTGTTAAAATGATAACCTACCTGGGCAAATAGTATGGGCAAATCATTGCGGTATTGCTGCGCAATTACGTGCTGAAGCACGTGCATGGGCCCATTGGTGGTAATGGTATCGTTTAAAATTGCCCTTGTTACAACAAGGTTATTGGTAGCAATATGGTTATCCGTTAACAACTTTAACGAGGCCGTCAGTTCGGGTTTATTCGTATCAGCATAATCGCGCTGGACACGACTGATGCAGCCGTTATCATTTTGCACCCCGGTCAGGGTCGATTTTTTACAGGATGAGCCAAGGGCCAATGCCACCAAAGCAACGCAGGACAATTTTTTAGCAAACATAACAGCTTAAGGTTTAGCTATATTACGCGTGCAAGACCTTAAACGATACAAAATTTTAGATTTTTGTGTGCCGAAAAGAAAATGTGCAGATGTGCAAATTTCAGATGTGCAGATGTTTTTGTTTAGATAGCTGACCGAGTAACATTGCTATTGCTCATCCGCACATCTTGAATCTGAAATCTGCACATCTGCAAGGTTTTATTTCTGCCTAAACCATACTTGAATCGGCGCTCCGCTGAACTCAAAATTTTCCCTTAGCTTGTTTTCAATAAAGCGATAGTAAGGCTCTTTAACATACTGCGGCAAATTACAGAAGAAAGCGAACATGGGCGATGAACCTGCAATTTGGGTAATGTATTTAATTTTTACGTATTTGCCTTTGATGGATGGCGGCGGATAGTTTTCGATGATAGGCAGCATTACCTCATTCAGTTTGGAGGTAGCTATTTTACGGGCGCGGTTTTGGTAAACCTGGTTGGCCACGTCAATTACCTTTAACACACGTTGCTTTTCGGTAACGGATGTAAATACGATGGGTACATCCGTAAATGGTGCAATCTTCTCGCGGATCATCTCTTCAAAAACCTTAACGGTTTTGTTGTTTTTCTCAATTAAATCCCACTTATTCACCACAACCATGATGCCTTTTTTATTTTTTTCGGCCAGGTGGAAGATATTGATATCCTGCGATTCGATACCTTCAACAGCATCAATCATTAAAATAATTACGTCGGCTTCTTCTAAAGCCTTTATAGTACGCATTACCGAGTAAAACTCGATGTTTTCTTTAACCTTGGTTTTTTTACGCATCCCGGCAGTATCAATCAGCATAAAATCATGCCCATACTGGTTGTAGTGGATGTGGATAGAATCGCGGGTGGTACCGGCAATCGGGGTTACTATGTTGCGGTCTTTACCTATTAGGGAATTGATGATAGATGATTTGCCCACATTCGGACGGCCTACGATGGCGTATTTAGGGCGGGTGTTTTCTTCAAGTACTTCGTCGTCAAAATGCTTTACAACTTCGTCAAGCAGCTCACCTGTGCCAGAACCAGTCATGGATGAGATGCTGTAGATCTCGCCCAGGCCCAGGCTATAAAACTCGGTAGCATCAGATAATAGCGCGTTGTTATCCAGTTTGTTTACTACCACAAAAACCGGTTTTTTGCTTTTGCGCAGCATGGTGGCAATTTCATCGTCAAGGTCGGTAATGCCTGTGGTAACATCAACCATAAACAAAATAACCGATGCTTCTTCAATGGCAATTTCAACCTGCTCACGAATGGCAGCCTCAAAAATATCAGCAGAGTTGGCTACATAGCCGCCTGTATCAATTACGGTAAACTGGTGGTCGGTCCATTCAGAAACACCGTAGTGCCTGTCGCGGGTTACGCCGCTAAAATCGTCAACAATGGCTTTGCGGGTTTCGGTTAAGCGATTATATAAAGTTGATTTGCCTACGTTAGGGCGGCCAACTATGGCTACTATGTTACTCATGCTTTTAAATTAGAGTCAAGAATCAAGAACCAAGAGTCAAGATTTATGCAAATCTATCTATCTTAAAATTCCTGTTCTATATATAAATGAAATTTTATTAAAGGGTCAAGACAAAATCTTGATTCTTGACTCTTGATTCTTTCGGTCTATGATTCGTATCCGAATTTTTTAAGGTAATTTTTTTTGCTGCGCCAGTCGGGAATCACTTTTACAAACATCTCCAGGAAAATTTTCTTCTGAAAAAACTCTTCCATATCGCGGCGGGCATAGGTGCCTACTATTTTTAGCATGCTGCCGCCCTGGCCAATAATGATGTTTTTTTGCGAATCGCGCTCTACAATAATTTCAGCGCTGATGCGGTGCAGCTTTTCTCCTTCAACAAAAGCGGTTACAATTACTTCGGCGCTGTAAGGGATCTCTTTCTTGTATTGTTTAAGCAATTGTGCGCGGATCATCTCTGAAGCAAAGAAGCGGTCGTTCCTGTCCGTAAGCTGGTCCTTTTCATAATAGGCCGGGTGTTCGGGCAAATTGCCGATCACAAAATCCATAATGGCTTTAATATTATGACCCAGCAACGCCGATATAGCGAAAATGGCTTTAGGGTTTAACTTCTCCTGCCAAAACTCCACTTTCTTTTTTACGGTTTCCTCGTCGCTTTGGTCAATCTTGTTAATAAGCACAGCAATTGGCGCCAGCGAACCTTCCAGTTTTTTTAAAACGTCGGTTTCGTCAAACTCCTCGTAAATATCGGTAACCAGCAAAATCAGGTCGGCATCAACAATTGATCCGTCTACCTGGTGCATCATACTTTCGTGCAATGCGTAATGTGGCTTGATAACCCCGGGCGTATCCGAAAATACAATCTGGTAGCTATCATCGTTAACAATTCCCAAAATACGGTGCCTGGTGGTTTGCGCTTTTGGGGTGATAATTGACATTTTTTCGCCAACAAGGGCGTTCATAAGGGTTGATTTCCCGGCATTGGGCTTACCAATTATACTTACAAAACCTGCCTGGTGACTCATATAAAAATAATTAAAAATATATTTGGACTGCAAAGAAACGAATTATATCTTTGCAGTCCAATTAAAACGGAGTGCAAAATTGCATTTTGACAATTGGAAGCATCTTTCCGAGGTTATGACGGAATGCAATATATACCAATACAGTGCGGGATGGAGCAGTTGGTAGCTCGTCGGGCTCATAACCCGAAGGTCGTAGGTTCGAGTCCTGCTCCCGCTACATCGAAAATGAAAGCCTCAAGTTGAAAAATTTGAGGCTTTTTTCGTTTGTGGCGTGCTGTTAAAGTTGTCGAGGTGGTTTGGTTTCTATGGCAAAACAAATACTTTTTTTTCCGACTGATCCCTTTCCGACTGATCCCTTTTTTTATTCCTCACAAAAGTTCTGCTTGATCCCTCATTTGCACGCACATTAACAGGATAGTTAGAGGCAACAAAAAACCCCTTAGATTATCTCTAAGAGGCTTTTAAATGGTGGGAGTTACTGGGTTCGAACCAGTGACCCTCTGCTTGTAAGGCAGATGCTCTGAACCAGCTGAGCTAAACTCCCTTTTTTGCTTCGGTTGATCTTTTAATCAACCCCCTTGCGTTTGGGTCTGCAAATATAGAATCTTTGATCTATTCTTCAAAAAATATTTTACAATTTATTTTAAGACGCTATAAAATAGGGTGTTGTGTTTTCGAGGTCACTTAATTCGACTTTACATCGCTATAAGTTGCCCCCGGTCGGGGGTCCTCGGGGAATATTTCCATCCCGGGATCTTCAACGTATTCGGCATACCATTGTATGGCATCTACCAGGTCAAGTGCATCGTCTGCGGCTATATTTATGGTTTCAAAAGCATATAGTTTACCGTTGGCATAGCCGTATAACTGAATTTCATTGTCATCAGGACTAAAACTTTCTTCATCAAGGCAAAATACCCTTACCTTCAAACGGGTATCCCGTGAATGAATAATATCCCGGCAAGGATTTTTAGGGTCGGTTGCCAATAAATAAACGTTATGGTCCATAAAAAGCTTAACAATGTTTAAGGTTTATGGTTTCTGCAATGTTCATTTATATTAAAAATAGCAAGCCTTATAGTATGGTGTTAAAAAGAGTATACCGGCTTATTTGCCAGTGCATTGAGTAAAACGTCTACATATTTAGGGGAAGTATTTCTACAAAGCGCGAAAGTTGTAAAATAAAAGGGGGCAATTTAGGTGTTTTAAGCCCTTTTTATGTTTGGCATTGGATTTGAACTCAGTATTATACCCTTCTCAAAGGGTTGTTTTTCATAGGTAGATGTAGGGCTAAAAAAACTGCGAGAGTTTTTTTAGCCTTTTTTAATTAAACGGCTTTCCATCCATATATCACAGCAATAAACCCCCGATTGCTCGCTACATTATCAGATTCGATTTAATCTCGACAATTAACCAATAGTAAAATACTCTAATTCAGAGTAGATTATTGTCAATGTTTTACAATCCACTGAGTTTCTATCAGCGTATGTCCTCTTATAAACGGATTGTAAACTTATCGAATCATTTTAAACATTTACTTTATGAAAACAGAATCACAAGAAAGCATATCAGGAGCAAATATCGCCCGGCGGTCGTTCCTGCGTTATGCGGGTGTGGGTATTGCTGCGGCAGGTTTGTTGGCTACCGCCTCATGTACCAAAGACCATCCTATTATTACAACCAACAAAGGAATTGACATTGGCGCTACCGGAGATTTAGCTATCCTGAACTATGCTTACGCGCTGGAGCAACTGGAAGCTGCATTCTACACCCAGGTTGTTTTAACACCGTATTCCGGCATTCCTGCAAACGAACTGGCACTGCTAACATCAATCCGCGACCATGAAATTTTGCATCGCGAATTTTTTAAAGCCGCCCTGGGCGCAAATGCTATCCCGGCTTTGACGGTTGATTTTAGCAGTATCAATTTTAAAGACAGGGCCGCAACACTTGGCGCTGCAAAAGCTTTTGAAGATACAGGCGTAACCGCTTACGACGGGGCCGGCTACTTAATAGGCGGCGGTGCGTATCTTACCTTGGCAGGAAAAATTGTTTCTGTTGAGGCAAGGCACGCTGCATTAATAAGCAATTTACTGGTACGCGGCTCATTCGCGGCTTCAGACCAGGTTGATGCCAATGGGCTAAACAAATCGGCATCAATTGCCGAGGTATTGAAAATTGCCAATACTTACCTGAAAACAAAAGTGAGTGCATCAAATTACAATTACGTAGCAGCTTAAACCAACGAACGCCATGAATTTATTCAATATAGTAGAGGAAATAGAAAAAATAGATCCGGATTTTAGTGATAAGGTAAACCCTCGTCGCGCTGCGATCAAAAACATAACCAGTTTTGGTTCAAAAGTAGCTATGGCTGCGGTACCTTTTGCTTTTGGTACCATGATTAAAAGGGCGGTGGCTCAAACAGCAGTACCATCAGTTGTTGACATTTTGAACTACGCGTTAACACTGGAATACCTGGAGTCTGGCTTTTATAATGCAGGTGTTGCCGCGCCAGGATTGATTCCGGCAGCAGACCTGGCTTATATTAAAGATATTCAGGATGATGAAAACAATCACGTAACGTTTTTAACAAATGTGATCAAATCTGTAGGTGGTACGCCTGCAACTGCTCCTACGGTAGATTTTACAGCCGGTAACGGATCGGGCAATGGGCCGTTTAAGGGCTTGTTTACTGCTGGTAACTACACCTCGCTTTTTCTTAAAGTAGCACTTGCTTTTGAAGATACCGGTGTACGCGCCTATAAAGGGCAGGCCGAAAATATATTAGGTAACAAATCAAAAGTAACGGCCGATTTGTACAAAACAGTTTTAACTTCTGCATTGTCTATCCATGCTGTTGAAGCCCGTCACGCGTCTGCTGTACGCTCTCTTTTAGGCGTTACGCCGTGGATTACCAGCACAGCATCAAAAGGTAATGATACCGGAGTTTCGTTGGTTGATGGCAACTACGATGGCGAACAAAATGTTACCCAGGGTGGTGTTGATGTAACTACATTGAAAAACGCTTCGGGCGGCAGCACCTCTGTAGCTGTTGCAACCGCATCATTTGATGAGCCGTTAAGTATGAGCCAGGTGCTTGCGCTGTTGGTGGGCTCGTTTATTGTAAAATAAAGTTGATAAATAAGGGTGTAAAATGCCGGGCAGTTTTCGTAATTGTCCGGCTTTTTTGTGTCTCGTTATTTATTAAGGCCTTGTGCACCAAATTTAATCAGTTCATCGGGCTTTATAAAGCCAACCGTACCATAAACGGCCTTGCCTTTTGAGTTGAGTATAATTAGGGTTGGGTAGGCTCGCAGGCCCCAGGCGGCGGCGAGTTGCGGGCCATCGCCTTTCTCCATATCAATGGCAACGTTTATAAAGTTGCTGTTAAAAAACTCGGCCACCTTACTGTTTTTAAAAGTGGTTGCCTTTAACATTTTGCAGGGGCCGCACCAACTGGCGTAGGCATCAACAAAAATATATTTGTTTTTGGCACTGGCCTGTTTAATAGCCTCGCCGAGCGAGTTTTCGATAAAATTTATCTGGCCCCCGGTTTTCACGTCCTGTGCAGTGRCACGCCCGGCCCCTAAAAATGCAAGCACAAATATTGATATAATAAAACGAGGCAGATTGTGTACTTGTTTCATAATGTTTAACTAATTATAGCGCCAATAAAAATAGCACATATAAACCTTAAAAAGCTGTTTATACGTGCTATTAAAAAAATGGTTAAAGCCAACGCTTAATTGGTGGGCTTTTTCTCACGTTGTTGTTGCTCTCGCTGCTGCTGTTGGCGTTGTTGAGCAGCCTGTTGCTGACGTTGTTGTTGCGCCTGCTGTTGCTGCGCCTGCTGTTGTTGTTGGCGCTGTTGCGCAGCCTGTTGCTGGCGCTGCTGCTGCTGAGCCTGTTGTTGCTGCTGACGCTGTTGCTCTGCCTGTTGCTGACGTTGTTGTTGCTGCTGCGCCTGTTGTTGCTGCTGACGCTGTTGCTCTGCCTGCTGCTGACGTTGTTGCTGCTGAGCCTGTTGTTGTTGTTGACGCTGTTGTTCTGCCTGCTGTTGGCGCTGTTGAACAGCCTGCTGCTGTTTAGCCTGCTGTGCCTGTTGCTGCTGAGCTGCCTGCTGTTGGCGCTGTTGCTCTGCCTGCTGTTGTTTAGCCTGCTGGGCAGCCTGGTTTTGTTGCTGGCCGCGTTGTTGCCTTGCCTGCTCGGCTTGTTGTTGTTTAGCCTGCTGATCGCGCTGAGCAGCCTGGTTTTGTTGCTGATCGCGTTGTTGCTTTGCTTGCTCAGCTTGTTGTTGCTTAGCCTGCTGATCGCGCTGGGCGGCCTGGTTTTGTTGCTGACCGCGTTGTTGCTTTGCTTGCTCAGCTTGTTGTTGCTTAGCCTGCTGATCGCGCTGAGCGGCCTGGTTTTGTTGCTGGCCGCGTTGTTGCTTTGCTTGCTCAGCTTGTTGTTGCTTAGCCTGCTGATCGCGCTGGGCGGCCTGGTTTTGTTGCTGACCGCGTTGTTGCTTTGCTTGCTCAGCTTGTTGTTGTTTAACCTGCTGATCGCGCTGAGCGGCCTGGTTTTGTTGCTGACCGCGTTGTTGCTTTGCCTGCCCGGCAGCCTGTTGTTTGTTTTGCTGGTCGTTTGGCCTTGCGTTTGGCTGTGCAGGCCTGTTATTGGGCTGTTGTCCTGGTGCTGCGGCGGGGCGGTTGTTGTTAACCTTTACAAACTTATTATCATTGCTTTTGGCTACCTGGGCCAATCTTGCGGCGTTGTTGCGGTTTACAGTAGCCTGGCCGCCAGCGCGGTTGGCAATGCCCTGGTTAGGGTTTGCTTTGCGGTACTCGGCTGCGTTTACAACCCTTGCCGGCCTGGCATCAGGTGCTTTTTTTATCTGGGGCCTGTAAATGTTCACCGTATTATTTACAATCCGGCCGCCTCCATTTGGCCGGCTATCGTTGCCCACCCTGTATACCGGCACATTGTTATTGTGCGTAACACGTCTTATCTCGGTAACCCTGGGGCCGGTTACGTAGGTACGGTTGTTATATACGTAGGTATTGTTAATAACCGTGGTACGGTTTATAATATTTACTACCCGGGCGTGGGGTGCGTAATAATTGTAAATATTGGGGCTGTTAATATAGTTTTGCGGCGCACAAACCCAATAAGAATCGGGTACGCGGTAACTGCTGCCAAATGATATATTAATACTGATGCCCGGTGTTAGCGGTGCCCAGCCGTAATAGCCGCCGCCCCTGCGCCAGCTTACCCATGCCGGTGCCCATTCGTGGCCCGGAATCCATTCCCAGCCGTAATAATCATCGTAGCGCCAGCGGCCGTAGTGAAACGTTGCCCAGCCCCATGGATAGTCGGATACCCAGGTGTTTCCATAATCGGTAACCACCCAGTGCCCGCGTGTTGCGTAGGGCCTAAAACCATCTTCGGCATCGGGTACCCATACGTTGCCGTACTGCGGGTCATCAACCCAGGTTCCGTAGGGGTCAAGATTGTCGTAAAACTCCTGGTCAGATACATAGCCCCCCTCCTGGGCCTTGCTTATATTTGGTGCGGCAAGCATTATCAAAAATGCTATTAAGCTTATACCGCATATTCTATTGATATATTTCATTTTCATCAGGTTTTGATAGTCAATTTATAATTGATGCACATATGTATGACAATGCAGAATATAAAACGTTTAAATCAAAAATTGTTTTAAGCAGTTTACATTGTTTAATACTACGTGTTTTGGGGTTACACAAATAATAGGTTGAACGCAGGCTAAGACTCACCCGGCCAACGCTGCGCTGGGCCACCCTCTCTTCACCTGCGGTGGAAAGAGGGGCTTGAACGCTGAATATCAAAATCTTATAAAAAAACCAATAATAAATTTTCAAGCCCCTCTTTCCGGCGAAGCCGAAGAGAGGGTGGCGGGCGTAGCCTCGCCGGGTGAGTCTTCGCCACCATGCGATATACGTCATTCCCCTTCAAAATTTCGCAAAATTTTACGACTATGCCTACCCTGTCAGCGGGCAAGCAACTTTTTATCAACACTTTGCAAATGCTCTCTTAAAAATTAAATAGTTTTACCTTTTATTACCATTACGCTACAGCTATGAGCACAGTAAACATTCCACGACTTGATCTTAACGATTATATAAACGGCACGGCTGCCGACCGCAAACGGTTTTCGGACAGTATTGGTGCGGCCTTTAACCAAACGGGCTTTGTTACCATCACCAACCATGGCTTAAGCAAGCAATTGATAGATGAGCTTTATGCGCAGGTTAAGGCCCTTTTTGCACTACCCGATGATGTAAAACAAAAATATGAGATACCCGGCCTGGCAGGTCAGCGTGGCTATACCGGCAAAGGTAAAGAAACCGCTAAAGGCTTTAAAACTCCCGATTTAAAGGAGTTTTGGCAGATAGGCCAAACCGTAACAGACGGCGACCCCATTAAAGATATTTACCCGGACAACGTAGCTGTTGATGAGATACCCTCATTTAATGTTACCACCCTGGAGGTATATAAAAAGCTGGAAGATGCCGGCAAGCACCTGCTGCAGGCTATTGCGGTGTATTTAAACCTGCCCGAAAATTATTTTGACGATAAGGTGCATAACGGCAACTCGATATTGCGTACACTGCATTATTTCCCGATTACTGATCCCGATTCTGTTCCCGACGACGCGGTACGCGCGGGGGCACACGAGGATATTAACCTGATTACACTTTTGATAGGCGCCAGTGCCGATGGCCTTGAACTGCTTACCCGCGAAGGCACCTGGTTCCCGGTTAAAGCACATGGCGAGGATTTGGTGGTAAACGTAGGCGATATGCTGCAGCGCCTAACCAATAACAAATTGAAATCGACCACGCATAGGGTAGTAAACCCGCCGCGCGAACTGATGAAGTATTCCCGGTTTTCGGTACCCTTTTTCCTGCACCCAAAATCGGGTATGGATTTAACCAGCCTGGAATCGTGTATTGATGCAGATCATCCTAAACTATATACCGATATCACCGCCGGCGAATACCTGGACGAGCGATTGAGGGAAATTGGATTGAAGATGTAAAATAAGAAAAGCCCTTTCCTGGTTGGAGAGGGCTTATACTTAAAAGATGAAAGAGCCCAATCTTCACATAGAAATCCCTATAAGCAAAACTAAATCGCTATTTGTTATTTTAGGGTCACTTGCCTTTGTATTGGGATCAATATGGATTTATTCTATTGCTGAAAATCAAACAGATTGGCCCCCTTTCGTTTTGAAGACAGTTTCAATAATGGGTTTGCTATTTTTTGGATTGGGCATAATAATGGGCATTAAAAAGCTGATTGATAAATACCCGGGGTTAATAATCGACGATCATGGCATACTCAATGCTTCAGGTTTCGGCAAGCCGCAATTCATCCCGTGGGAAAGTGTAACCAGTGTTAGGCTAATTGAAATTGAGCACGCTAAATTGATACAAGTTTTCATAAACAATGCCGAAGAAGTAATAAGCAAGCAAAGCCGGTGGAAGCAAAAGTTGATGAGAATGAGCCAGAGCCGATATGGAACACCCATTTCCATCAACTGCGTAATTCTAAAAATTGATCCAGGTAACCTGTTGCAGTTATTGGTAGAAAGGCAATCTACGGTTAAGGCTTTTACTTCGCCAGCATAGCCTTTCCGCCAATATTCCCTTCAATCCCCTGTCTTCTTTTATACAAAACAAAAACTCCGGTTGCCAACAGGCCAATTGCACCTTCAATGAAAACGGCTTGCCTTGGGCCAAGTTCATTGGCCAGCCAGCCCACCATCAGGCTGCCCACGGGTATCATGCCCTGGTATGCCATTACATAGTAGCTGATAGCCCTGGCACGCATGGCTGGTATAGCATGTGTTTGGATGTAAGTGTTAATGGCCGATGTTTGTGCCATCATCCCCAACCCCGTAAAGCTCATAAATATTAGCGCAAAGGGCAATTTGCCGGCATAGGCTACCATCAGCACGCTTGCGCCAAAAATAAGGCCGGCTACTATAATTATCCTGACCAGGGTTTTATCTGTTTTTAAATTGGCCAGGTAAACAGCGCTGATAACCGACCCAATGCCCGCGGCGCTCTCAAACCAGCTAAACGTTTTAGCATCGCCGTTAAAAATATCTTTGGCAAAAATAGGCATCAGGGTATTAAAGGGTATCACAAACAGGCTGCTTACGGTAAGCATCAATATCAGGCTGCTTAGGTCACGGTCGCCGGATACGTATTTGAAACCATCCTGCAACTCCTGCCAGATGCCTTTTTGTGGTTTGCCAATTACGGCGGTGTTCAGCTTCATCATAAACAAACAGGCCAGCACCGGTATATAACTTAAAAAGTTGCCGAAGAAACAAACATCTTCGCCAAAGGTGCTTAAAATGATGCCTGCTACTGCCGGCCCTGCTATACGGGCAAAATTGGTCATGGTGGAGTTTAGGGCGATGGCGTTGGGCAGGTCAGCCTTATTGTCAACCATCTCAACCATGATAGACTGGCGGCAGGTTACATCAAAGGCATTAATAATACCCTGCACCAGGCTTAGGCCAATGATGGCCGGGATATTATAAAACTTAAACAATATTAAAAACGCCAGCGCGCCCGCCTGCAGCATGGATACCACCTGCGTAATAACCAATATGCGATAGCGGTTATGCCTATCTACAATGCTGCCGGCATAAGGTGCCAATATTAATGAAGGGATAAGGCTTACAAAACTAACTATCCCAAGCAATAATGCCGACCCGGTGAGCCGGTAAACCAGCCAGCTAACAGCTGTTTTTTGCATCCAGGTACCAATGAGGGATACAGATTGGCCGTAAAAAAACAGCTTGAAATTACGGTATTTTAAGGAGCGGAAAATGTTCATTTATTCAATCATAAAACAAAGCAAGTTCAGGTGAGATCTTAATGTAAGACTATTGAAATTGTTTCTGATGCAAATATCGGCCTTAATGATATATTTGTAAAATAGATTGTTTTAATAGATTTGATAGATAAAAACGATTGATTATGGAAATAAGGCAATTGCAGTATTTTGTTAAAGCGGCCGAAACGATGAACTTCACCGAAGCCGCCGCCGCTGTATTTATTACCCAAAGCACGCTATCGCAACAAATAAAGCAATTAGAAGATGAGTTGGGTATGCTGCTGTTTGACAGGATTGGCCGCCATGTGCGAATTACCGAAGCCGGCCATATATTTTTAACCCACGCCAGTAAAATATTAAACGAGGTGCAAAAAGGGAAACAGGCCATTACCGAACTCAATAATGCCGCCACCGGCGAACTTAACCTGGGCGTGTCGTACGCCTTTACATCGTTGCTGCTGCCCGCCCTGGCCCCATTTTCCAATAAATATCCCGGTATTAAAATATTTATAACCTACGGCAGCCCCGAAGAACTGGAAAAAAAGCTGCGCCTGGCCGAGCTGGATATGATCCTGGCCTTCCACAATCAATCCGACGATGAAGACCTGGAGATGCAGGTGCTTTTTAGCAGCAGTATTGTGATGGTGGTTGCCAAAAACAACCCGCTGGCCAAACTGGAACAAATAAGCCTGGAAGAACTGGCCCGGCAGGAACTGATATTGCCCGGCAAAGGCTTTAGCTCGCGCGACTTTATTAACGCCCTGTTTTATAAAAGCAAGATAGTACCTAATATCAGGATTGAGCTGAACGATGTGCACTCACTGCTATCGCTGATACAGGACGGCCACTGGGCAACCGTGCTTAACGAAAAAGCCTTAATAGGCTGGCATAAAGTGGCCGCAGTACCCATCATCGCCAAAGGCATAAAAAGGCAATCATATATCCTGTGGCAAAAAGGCGTTTACCGCAAAAAAGCCGCCATATTGTTTATTGAGCAATTGGTGGAGGTTATGGGGACCGAGGGGTAGCCGTACATCGATTGATGTTAACCATGAAAAAATACAAATCATTAATTATCAGATAACTACAAATTACAAACCTGAAATATGTTAAGTTATGTTAACCCAATTTAGATGCGTTTGCCCTGATCTTAAACCCTTGCCTGCCCCCAGTTATCAATTATTTTTAGTATAATTGGTAAAACAAGCCTAACGCCCCGATGACACAGTTCGCCACGAAAAACCCGCGTGTTACCATAATTTATGGTCTTATATTAAGTGCTGTTTTATTTCTGTGCTTCTCGGTAGGGTCAAAAGTTTTTTCAATTTTAGCCGGCCCTGGTTTGCCGTTAGATACCCGGTTTGTTATATCCCGCTTATTTTTTTGGCTATGTTTTGTAATTATCTTAGTATATGTCAGCAAAGCCGAGCGGCAGCGCCTCCTGTTGTGGGACGATGAACGCTACTCGGTTGGCTATTACATTTTATCTGTAATTGTAATCTTACTAATCATCGTATTTGGATCGGCCATTATAGGCCTCACGCTAAAACGGCTCGACCTTTTAAAATTCAGCCCGGCTATTACATTAATGCGAAACATGAGCGCCCCGGTAAAGTTGTTGGGTATTATTACCGCAGGCGTTTTAGAAGAATTGATATTCAGGGGCTATATGATACCCCGGCTAAAGCTGTTTTTTAAAAGCGGGCATTGGCCGGTAATTATATCGTCGGTAATATTTGCCGCGGGTCATTGGGGTTATGGTACTTTAATAAATATATTGGTGCCTTTATTTATAGGTTTGGTTTTTAGCTATCATTATTACAAATACCGCAACATTAAAATACTTATTATTTGCCATTTACTGATAGATTTGAACGCGATGTTTATAACAAGCCTTATCAAACATTAGCATAGAACGCTAAGCAATCCTGGATCCCGCCTTAAAAAATTCGTGCAATTCGAATAAATTCGTTCCTGTTCGTGTGCCTACTTTTTCATCTCTTCCCTTATCGCCCGCAAAAATTCATTTACATGCTGCGATCCTATGATGTATACCATGCCATCCCTATCGGTTAAATGCACTGCATCGTTGCCGGCGGCGTAAAAGCGAATGGTGCCTTTGGTGTGCAGGTTGTATACCGGGTTATTAAACAGGTAGCGGCTGTATAAGCCCTTTTCGGCCTTTACAATGCTGTTAAGGTCAATTTTTACCACGCGGGCAGTCCACAACCCGGCCAGCCTGATGCTTTTATTTTCGACGGTTGTGCTGTAATGGAGTAAAAACCCCATGATGATGGAGATGATAATGATGGCAAAGCCAACCAGCACCAGCAGGTTGCCGTTATGCTCGCTTTCGTCGGTAAAAAAGTATGCGGCAAAGCAAAACATGGCCAGCACAAGGCGAATAGTAATGGGGATAAACTCCCTGCCCAGGTATTGCTTTTCTACAAATACAGTTTTCTCGTTCATGATAGTTTGTACAATTCGAAGATAGTAACTTTTTTAGTGTTATTGTTTACTTTATACCTTTCATCTAAGCGGTATCCACCCACCCAAATAATGTCGCCATTGCCATTCACCAACAGGGGCACTTCCTGCTTTTGATGCAGCGATAATTTCTGGTTAATGAAATAATCGCTCAGTTTTTTACGGCCTTTCATCCCCATCGGAAAAAAATAATCGCCCTCGTGCCAGTTACGTATAATAAGCGGATACACCAGCAAAGCAGCATCAACCGAGGTAGCCATTTTGTTATTCTTTACAATCAGCGGGCTATCGTCATGCAGCAAATTCAGCTTGTACACGCCAAAATGGGCTTCATGATCGTTTATGTCGATAATTACCTCCTCCGGCCCGCCTGCTTTTTTTTGTTTGATAATCAGCCTGTCGCGGTCAAGCACCAGTAAATATCCAGTTGATTCAAATACCCGGCCTGAGTGCTTATCCAAAACCGACAGCACATCATCAACGGTTGTTTCGTTAAATCCGTATTGCTGTAATAACTTAAACAGCAGCAAACGGGCGGGGTTTAATTTTTTAACGTCGGCAACCAGCAAAAATGTTTCATCGGTGCCCTGTTGCAGCATCGTTTCTTTTAACCCGGCAACCTGGTTTTCCAATAGCAATTCCAGGTCGCGAAAATGTTTCAGGTTATTTTCAAACGTTTTTTCGAGCGATGGGTTAAGTTCTTTTAACCGGGGTATCACCTCGATCCTGATTTTGTTACGGGCATATTTTGCCGATGCGTTTGAGCTGTCTTCAACAAAATCAAGTTTATCGTCCCTTATTGTTTTATTTATTTCATCGCGGGTTAAAAACAACAGCGGGCGTGCCAGCATGCCGTTTTTGGGCAGTATGCCATGCAACCCGGCAATGCCGGTGCCGCGGGTAAGGTTTAACAATATAGTTTCGATAGTATCGTTTTGGTGATGTGCCAACGCAATGGACTGGTAACCATGTTGCCGGCTTAAGGTATCAAACCATCGGTAGCGCAAATCGCGGGCTGCCATCTGGATAGATATTTTGTTTGCGGCTGCATAGGCCGTGGTATCAAAATTGATGGTATGAAATGGTACCCTTAATTTTAGTGCCAGGTTATTGCAAAACTCCTGGTCGCGCAGGGCTTCATCGCCACGTAACTGGAAATTACAATGGGCTATGCCGAAATTTATGCCGGCGGCCTTTAACAGGTGGCTCATTAAAACAGAATCGGTGCCACCGCTTACAGCAGCCAAAACCTTAGTGCCGGGCGCAAACAGGGCATTTTGTTCAATAAAATTAACAAACCGGGCAACTGGTAGCATTCATCAAAATTATTAATTTAATAACCCCAACAAAAAACTAATTTTGCCCCAGTGAGAAAATACGTTTTAAGCTTTTTGTTATTGATGATGGCGGCTACCGTTATGGGCCAAAAAAAATCAATTGTAAACCTGATACAATCAGAAAGCAGCACAGGCACAAAAATAAATGGCCGCGATGTTATTAAGGTTTATAAAGGGGTTTTTAAGCAGGATTACTCTATCTTAAAATCAGATAGCGCCTATTTTTATCCGCAGGATAATGCCTTTGATGCCTTTAGTAATGTTAATATAAACCAGGGCGATACGCTCAATATTTTCTCAGACAAGTTAAATTATAATGGCAACACCAAAACGGCCATCCTAACCAACAATGTTAAAATGGTTGATAAGGACGCCACCCTTACTACCAACTATTTAACCTACAATACCGCTACGCGTATTGGCACGTATACCAACGGCGGCAAACTGATTAATAAGGATAACGTACTTACCAGTAAAAACGGGTATTACTTTGCGCTCTCGCGCGATTCGTACTTCAGGTATGATGTGGTTTTAACTACGGTTGATGCCGTTATTAAAACCGATACCATGAAATATAATACGGGCACCCGTACAGCTTTTTTTTACGGGCCAACCAATATTTACGGTAAAAAAGATAAAGATACTTTGTACACCGAAAACGGCTTGTATAATACCGTTACCGAACAGGCTTTTTTCGGTAAAAAAAATCATTATAAACAGGGTACCAAATCATTAAAGGGCGATAGTTTGTTTTATGATAAGCTAAAAGGCTATGGCCGCGCGGTTAAAAACATCACCTTTACCGATAGGGAACAAAAAATAACCATGAAGGGCGATTTGGCTACCTATTTTAAGGCCGATGAACGTACCATCGTTACCCAAAATGCCTACATGGTTTTGGTTACCGAACAAAAGGATACCACCAAAACAGATTCGGTACCGCCGCCGGCGCCTGTTGCCAAAAACAAAGGCAAGGTGATGAAGGCCCCGCCAAACACCATGAAGATAACCAACATGGAAAACCTGGCAGGCAGCATTAAACCCAATGGCCTGGTTTCAAAAAAAGATTCGGCCCGGTTAGATTCCGCCGTACGTAAAATGGCGATCCCCAATAAAACAGTTACGCCAGACCAGATAAAAAACATTGGCAACCTGGTAAACACGGCATCGCAAATAAAGCCTAACCTCACAAAAAAAGATTCGGTTAAAATAGATTCTGCGATAAAGAAGGCCTCGGCACAGGTCAAAAATATAAACCCGGGCGATGCCAAAAAACAGCTGAGCAACCTGGCGCAGGTAGCCGCTGCCATTAAACCCGGCAGTAAAGCCGTAAAGGGCTTACCGTTGCCTAAGGACACCGCAAAAGCTGGTAAGGTGAAGGTAGATTCGGTTTTCATGACTGCCGATACGCTGGAAACAAAAATATTTACCTATAAAGACCTGAAGCTATACCAGGAAAAACAACGCCTGGCTTATTCCTACATTCGGGATACATCGGCTGCTGCCCGTAAACAAATCATTGAAAATAAAAAAAATGATAAGAAACTGGTTGCCCGCCGGTTATCAATCCCGCGCGATACTACCTATCGCCATAGTGATTTTTTCGGTCATCCTAAAATAAAGGTCGATTCGGCACAGATAAAAAAAGACAAGCTATCGGCTATCCGCAAAGCAAAGCAGGACAGCGTACACAGGGAGGAATTGAAGAGAGACCCCGTATTTGCCCAGCGCGAAATTAATTTGAAGGATACCGCCCGTGTGAGGATGGTTATTGCCCACCACCACGCCAAATTGTTTAAATCGGATTTACAGGGCAAGGCCGATTCGATTTTTTACAGCAATGCAGATTCAACCATCCGTTGTTATGTACAGCCTATGTTTTGGACGCAAGGTTCGCAACTATCGGGCGATACCATTTACGTGCAGATGCGGAACAAGAAGATGGATAATATGGAACTGTTCCCTTCGGCATTTGTGGTAAACCTGGAGAAAGACGATTCGTTACATTTTAACCAGATGGGCGGCAAAAAAATGCGCGGTTTCTTCAAAAATGATAAGTTGGACAGGCTATATACCGTGGGCAATGCCGAAAGCATTTACTTTAAACGGGATAGCGCCACCAACGTGGTGGAGGGGATTGAGCGATCATTAAGCAGCCGGATGGTGATTTCATTTAAAAACAGCAAGCTTACCAATATTCGCCTGCTTATCAAACCCGAGAATAAGTACCTGCCACTGAAAAAGGTGGTTGATGATGATAAGATACTTAAAGGTTTTATCTGGAAACCGAAGGACAGGCCTATATCTAAAGAATCAATCATTCCATCTCGCCGTAAAACAGCAGCGAAAGCGGCCGGAAGCAAGGCAAATACAAAAGGCAAGCCGGCTAATGTAAAAGGAGCGGTGCCAACCAAAAGCGCACCTGCAGATAGCTTAAAAAAGCAATTGACAACCGGGAAGGATAGCTTACTAAAGACGGATACCTCCAGGGTAAAAGGTATTAAAGCAGGTAAGGATTCGGTTAAAATTCCAGCGGTAGCTAAACCTGCCGTGCCGCTGAAGACGGGTAAGGATTCGGTTAAAAGCCCTGTTAAAAAACCGGTGGCGAATTAATAATTGCATTTAATTATTAAGCAGCGCCGCCGTTAAGATATCGTAAAAAAAGATTAATATTTTAATCAAGACAGCTCGCACTCATCCCAATGAGTTTTTCGTTACAAAAGCATCAGTCTGTCTAAATTCAGTTGAAACCTGGAACTATTTGGTTCCACGTTAAGTTCGGTAAGTAGCTTAAATTTTGTGACAGTAATGCCCGTGAGAGTTTATTGGGTGACAAAAATCAAGTTGTTTTTTTACGCGCTAACGGCGAAATCTCTCAATAAACCAACCCTCACACTTTCTCCCTCTTATATAAAAAATCAAAGCTTCAAAAATAATTTGCCAGCCCTTGCTATTACCAAAGATAATATATACTATTGTGTTATATTGACACAATAGTATTTGTTGCTGTTAATAAACAAGTTATAACCAATTATTACGCACTTTCTTTTTTAACCCTTAATCATGAAAATAAGCTACAGATCTGGTGTTGCTATTGTAATTATGTGGGCGGCCGGGAGTTTAAACTCGTCGGTACAGGCTCAAACCAAAAAACAACCGCTGCAATTGCGGGCAAACAATGTAAAGCAGATAGTAGCTGCAATGACGTTGGAAGAAAAATCAAAACTGGTAGTAGGTATGGGCTTTAAAATGCCCGGAGTGCCGCCGCCAGTAAAGGGCAAAAAGCCTGAAGCCATAGATATTGGCGGGTTTAAACTGCCTCCGTCAGATCCTGACGCTTATAATATTCCCGAAAAAGTTCCGGGAGCTGCAGGCCGTACCCATGCCATTCCGCGTTTGGGAATTCCATCCATAACTGTTTCTGACGGCCCCGCCGGCTTACGTATCGAGCCTATTAGGAATGGTGATAAATCAAAAACTTATTATGCAACAGCTTTCCCGGTGGCAACCTTATTGGCCAGTACCTGGGATACCCAGCTGGTAAACAAAGTAGGCGTTGCCTTTGGTAACGAGGTGCGCGAATATGGTGTAGATATTTTATTAGCACCCGGCATGAACATTCACCGTAACCCGCTGGGTGGCCGTAATTTTGAATATTATTCTGAAGATCCGCTGGTGGCAGGCAACATGACCGCTGCAATTGTAAATGGTATCCAATCTAACGGCGTAGGTACATCTATTAAACATTACGCGGCCAACAACCAGGAAACCAACCGTAATTCTATAAACACCATTGTAAGCGAAAGGGCCATGCGCGAAATTTATCTTAAAGGTTTCGGCATTGCGGTGAAAAAATCACAACCGTGGACAGTAATGTCATCCTACAATAAATTAAATGGAACCTTCACTTCAGAACGGCGTGATCTGTTAACAACCGTTTTAAAAGACGAATGGGGGCTGAAAGGTTTTGTAATGACCGATTGGTTTGGAGGTAAAGATGCCGTAGCGCAAATGAAAGCCGGTAATGATTTGATAATGCCGGGCAGCCCTGATAAATCAGAAGCTATTGTGGCCGCAGTAAAAAACGGCTCGTTAACTATCAAACAACTAAACGCCAACGTAGAGCGGATTTTAAATGTGATTATTAAATCTCCGTCATTCACCAAATACAAATATTCAGATGCCCCTGACCTGGTGGCCCATGCTAAAGTGGCACGCGAAGCAGCTGCCCAGGGTATGGTTTTGCTTAAGAATGATGACCACGCTTTACCATTTTATCCGGCAAAAAGGATAGCTGTATTTGGCAACACCAGTTATGATATTATAGCAGGCGGCACAGGTAGCGGCGATGTTAACAAGGCCTATACCATTTCGCTGATGCAGGGTTTAACAAACGCCGGGTTTAAAGTACAGGAAAAGCTATCAGGCAGCTACGCTGCTTACCTGGCCGATATGAAGCTGAAACAGCCAAAACCTAAAAACTTCTTTGATCACCCTGCCCCAATTCCCGAAATGGATGTAAATGGCATTGTGGCCGACGAAGCTGCAGGTGCCGATGAAGCACTCATCACCATTGGCAGAAATGCAGGCGAAGGGGCCGATAGGAAACTGGAAGGCGATTACTACTTAAATGATGCCGAAAAAGGCCTGATCAGGGGAGTGGCCGATGCTTTCCATGCAAAAGGCAAAAAGGTTGTTGTTGTGTTAAATATTGGCGGCGTTATTGATGTTGCCAGCTGGCGCGATGGGGTTGATGGTGTTTTATTGGCCTGGCAGCCAGGGCTTGAGGCAGGTAATGCTATTGCCGATGTGTTGAGCGGTATGGTTAACCCATCGGGCAAATTGGCTACCACTTTCCCAATGGAATATAAGGATGTACCATCAGCCGGTAATTTCCCGGGTACACCGGCAGTTAAGCCAGAAACCGTTACCTACGAAGAAGGAATTTATGTTGGCTACCGTTATTATGATGCTGCCGGGATAAAACCAGCCTATGAATTTGGTTACGGCCTGTCATATACTAAATTTAAATTTAGCGACTTAAAGCTAAGCGCTCCTAACTTTATGCGCAGCATTACCGCTACAGTAACAGTTAAAAATACAGGAGATATTGCAGGCAAGGAAGTAGTGCAATTATACCTGGGCGCGCCTAAAAAAGATCTTGATAAACCAGAGCAGGAGTTAAAGGCATTTGCCAAAACCCGCCTGCTTGCAGCCGGCGAATCGCAAACATTAAGCTTTACTATCAAAGCAGCCGACCTGGCATCTTTTTATACCAGCCGCGAAGCCTGGATAGCCGACGCCGGTAAATATGAGGTCAGAATTGGCTCATCATCAAGGCAGATAGAAGAAAAAGCCTCGTTTAAGCTGGCCAAAGATATCACTGTTGAAAAAGTGGTTAAGGCTTTGGTGCCCGATGTTGCTATCAATGAATTGAAGCTGAAGTGAAGAGAGTCAAGAAGTTAGAGTCAAGAATCAAGATAAAGCAAACACATATATTAACTAAACTATCAAGCCTTTGCGACTACGGTTTCAAAGGCTTTTACAGGTAACGGAGGGATAGTAATAACTTAATAAAGCTTTGCTATCTTGCATTTACACACCAATTATTAACGTACACCAATTACAATCTTCATGGCAAATCAATTCAAATTTATCGCGTTGCTCTCGCTGCTGCCGGCAACCGCCGCTATGGCCCAAACTAAATGGACGGAGAAAAAATCGGGCGATATTGTTTTTGTAAGCAATACGGGCGGGCAACAGCTGGGTTATGCCACTACATCGGGCGTAAAGATATTGACGGTTGATGGCCTGGCCTTTAAAGACCTGAATAAAAACGGCAAGCTGGATAAGTATGAAGATTGGCGCCTGCCTGTTGATGTGCGGGCCAAAGACCTGGCATCGCAAATGAGTGTGGAGCAAATTGCCGGGTTAATGTTATACAGCAGGCACCAGCCTATACCGGCCGCGCCCGCAGGGCCATTTAAAGGCACTTATGGCGGTAAAGTATTTGCCGAAAGCGGTGCCAGCCCCTATGATCTATCCGATCAGCAGAAACAGTTTTTAGAAAAAGATAATGTACGCCATGTGCTTATTACATCGGTACAAACCCCCGAGATTGCAGCAAAATGGAATAATAACGCCCAGGCTTTTGTTGAGGGTTTGGGGCTTGGTATACCCAACAATAACAGTTCCGACCCTCGTCATGGTACAGTTGCCACTGCCGAGTACAACGCCGGTGCGGGTGGGGCTATTTCTATGTGGCCCGGCTCGTTGGGTTTCGCCGCAACATTTGATCCAAGGGTGGTTGAAAACTTTGGCCATATAGCAGCTCTGGAATACAGGGCCCTGGGTATTGCCACCGCGCTATCGCCACAGGTCGACATCGCTACCGAGCCACGCTGGGCCCGTGTAAGCGGTACTTTTGGCGAAGACCCGCAATTGTCTGCCGATATGGCCCGGGGTTACATCGATGGCTTCCAGACATCCACAGGCGATAAAGAAATTAACGGCGGCTGGGGCTATAGCAGCGTAAACGCCATGGTAAAACACTGGCCGGGCGGCGGCGCCGGCGAAGGAGGCCGCGACGCGCACTATGGTTATGGCAAATATGCAGTTTACCCTGGCAACAATTTTAAGCAGCATTTAATCCCTTTTACCGAAGGCGCTTTTAAGCTGAATGGCAAAACGGGGATGGCTGCTTCGGTTATGCCCTACTATACCATATCTTTTAACCAGGATACCAAAAACAAAGAAAACGTTGCCAACAACTATAACTCGTATATTATTAACGACCTGTTGCGCAAGAAATACAAATTTGACGGGGTGGTTTGTACCGATTGGCTGGTTACCGGCGACGAAACCGCTGTAGATGTTTTCCTGTCGGGAAAGTCATGGGGGGTAGAGGGCTTGTCGGTGGCACAGCGCCATTACAAAATACTGATGGCTGGTGTTGACCAGTTTGGCGGTAACAACGAGGTTGCCCCCGTGATTGCGGCTTACCAAATGGGCGTGAAAGACCATGGAGAAACTTTTATGCGCGCAAGGTTTGAGCAATCGGCCGTACGCTTGCTGCGTAATATTTTCAGAACAGGCTTGTTTGAAAACCCGTATTTGGATCCCGAAGCCACCAAAGCTGTGGTAGGCAACCCCGAATTTATGAATGCGGGTTATGCTGCTCAGCTTAAATCAATAGTAATGCTTAAAAATAAAGGGAATGTATTGCCCTTGCAATCGGGCAAAACTGTTTACGTACCTAAAAAATTCACGCCGGCCGGGCGTAATTTCCTGGGAATGGAGACTCCCGAGAAATTAGAATACCCGGTTAATATGGAAACCGTGAAAAAATATTTCAAGGTAACCGAAAACCCCGAGGAGGCCGATTATGCCCTGGTATTCATCATCAGCCCTAATAGCGGTGGTGGCTACGATAGCCAGGATGCCAAAAACGGCGGCACGGGTTATGTGCCAATCAGCCTGCAGTATGGCGGGTACAAAGCGGTTGATGCCCGCGCCACAAGTATAGCCGGCGGCGATCCGTTAGAAAAATTCACCAACCGGACCTATAAAGATAAATCAGCAACAGCCATTAACGTTACCGACCTGGCAATGGTAAATGATACCTATGCAAAAATGAAAGGTAAGCCTGTTATTGTATCGGTAAATATGGCCAACCCAATGGTGTTTTCTGAATTTGAAAAAAACGCGAATGCGATAGTGGTAGATTTCGGCGTACAGGGCCAGGCCACATTAGATATCCTCACCGGCAAAACCGAACCATCGGCATTATTGCCGCTGCAAATGCCTGTAGATATGAAAACCGTGGAGCAACAGTTTGAAGATGTTCCCCATGATATGAAATGCTATACCGACGACCAGGGCCACGTATATGACTTTGGTTATGGTTTAAACTGGAAAGGTGTTATTAGTGACGCCCGTACTGCAAAATATAAAGTGAATGTAAAGCCGTGATTGGGGGTATAATTGCGTGAAGCCATCGGGATGATCCTGAAAAACAGGGGTGACTTGTTGGCTTTAGAGCCTCACAACAACCATGTCATTGCGAGCGTAGCGCGGCCATCGCGGACTGTGCAGGTTCACCCTGTATAATTCGCGATGGCTTCGTTCCTCGCAATGACATAAAGCATTAAAAAATAATATTGACGGTCAGTGATTTGCAAATATGTCATTATAAGGGATGAAGCAACAATGATTTTTTTAATCCCGGAATATCATCCATAAATAAAATCTATATGAAAAACTACTTTGCATTGTTTTTATTGATATTGGCAAGTAGCGCCATGTGCTATGCACAAAGCAATAGCCTCAACACGGTAAAAACCAACACCGGGATGGTGTCCGGCAGTGCTAATAGCGATGGCACCGTTCACATATTCAAAGGCATCCCCTTTGCCGCCCCACCGGTTGGCAATTTGCGCTGGAAAGAACCTCAGCCCGTAACACCGTGGGCCGGTGTTAAACAATGCACCACGTTTTCGGCCAGCCCTATGCAGGCCAGGCCCGATGAGTTTGGTGTTTATACCCGCGAGTTTTTGATTCCCTACCAGCCTATCAGCGAGGATTGCCTGTACCTGAACGTATGGACTAACGCCAAATCATCTGCTGATAAAAAACCGGTGGTGGTATATATTTATGGAGGTGGTTTTGGATCGGGTGGAGCGGCTTGCCCTATTTACGATGGCGAAGCGACAGCCAGAAAAGGAGTTATTTTTGTTGTGATTAATTATAGGGTCGGGATTTTTGGTTTTTTCGCCCATCCCGAACTTAGTAAAGAATCGGGCCACAATGCCTCTGGTAATTATGGTTTGATGGATCAATTGGCTGCGCTTAAGTGGATAAAACAAAACATCAAAAATTTTGGCGGCGATCCCGGCAATGTCACCATAGCCGGTCAGTCGGCGGGAGCCATGAGTGTGAACTGTTTGGTAGCTTCTCCTTTAGCAAAGGGGCTGTTTCAAAAGGCTATCGCCGAAAGTGGGGCCATGTTTATTAGTGGCCAGTTCGGATCGCCAACATTACAGGAGGCCGAAGAAAGCGGATTAAAATTAGCGCAGCAATTAAAAGCAAACACCCTTGCCGATATGCGGAATATTCCCGCCGCCGATTTGCTTAATAAATTGCAGGCACGCCCCATTATTGATGGCTATGTATTGCCTGGAACCATTGCAGGTACTTTTGCCGCGAATAAAGAAAACCACGTGACCTTACTTACCGGCTGGAATGAAGATGATGCCTTTGTGGGCAAATTAAAAACCGCCGGAGAATATAACAAGCAGATAACGGAACAATACGGCGGCAAAGCGGCGGCTTTTTTACAGCATTACCCCGGTGCGACAGATGCTGAAGCTGCCAGGTCGCAGATAAATATCAGCCGCGATCAAATTTTTGGTGTTCAAAATTATACATGGGCAAATGTGCAAAGCGATAAAAAGCAGGCAAAAGTATATGTTTACCGTTTTGCCCGCCGCCTGCCTGCCACGCCTGATTTTGTAAAATACGGCGCGTTCCATACCGGCGAGGTGGCTTATGCTTATGACAACCTTAAATTCCTGAACCGTCCCTGGGAGCCTATCGACCAGCAATTGGCCACAACCATATCCACTTACTGGACAAATTTTGCCAAAACCGGTAATCCAAATGGGGATGGGTTACCACTATGGCCCAGCTATAACGCCACTGATGCTCAAATAATGATATTGGACGAAACGCCGGGGGCCAAGCCACTGCCTGATAAAGCAGCTTTAGATTATATGGCTGGGTTGATGGGAACAAAGTAATAAAAGGCTCACGATGTATTGCAACTTCGTGAGCCTAAATAGCTATTTGCCGATATAATAGCTCAGCCCTACATCAAACCCTTTCACCTTTAGCTCGGGTATTGCGCTAATATCAGATAAGGTAGTAGGAATAAAATAATTTACAGATAAATCCCATTTGCGGCCGATGTTTAAGCCTGCTCTTGGCACAAACTGGAACCAGAAATTTGTTGTCGACGGATATTTATCCTCCTTGTTATAACTCAATGAGGCAACATCATTTACAACAGCCGTTTTGTTGGCGCTTGCCGGATAACGCGAGTAATTAATATTGATGCCTGCTCCTCCGTAAACCTTTATATTTTCGGCATTGTAAATATTGTAAATCAGTTGCGGCTTTATAGATACCGTTTGCTGTTCGGGTTTATAAGTGCTGGTGGTAACTACCGTGGGGTCAACAGTTTTTCGTGCCATTTCGCCCCTGGTTATGGTAAAGCTAAGCTCTGTCCTAAATAACAACCTGCCCACGTTTGGGTTAAAAGGAGCATCTAAACCAATACTGAATTTGGGGAAATATGAAGTTTTGCTGCTGCCTGTGCTACCAGCGGGCGGTGCTGCTGAGTAATTTAAATTAGTGGCATTAATACCGGTGCCTACAAAAAAACGAATACCTGTTTTTGTACCCATTTCGTCATCCATTTTGCCCGGCGACTCGTTATTTAATTCTGCAATCACCCGTTTCAGTTCCTTTTCGTTATATTTTGTTTTTACAATATGGTCTTGTACATCAAAAGTTTCGGCCCTGTATTTTTTTGCCAGCGTCAAAAATTGCAAGTTGTATACATTTTTTGTTTTCACCGTGAGCGTTTGAGGGTCCATATATGCCTGGTAAAGCAGTTCAGTTGGCCCGTCCGGGCTTTTGTTATCGTTTATATAGAAGCGGGTTTTAACCTGGTCGGAATAGGAGAACAGCGAAACATTGTCGCCCTTTTTTACCAGCATCTTTGGTTACCGTGGTGGTATCAAACTCATCTTTCATGGTTTGTATATCAATTCTGGCCATGCTTACGGCAACATGGGCGCTTTTGTAGGCCTCCAGTCCGGTCAACTCAAAATAACTCAGGTCGCTTGGGCCAAAAGTTTGCGCCTTATCACTAAGTATTTTTTTGAAGCCAATATTGCCGGGATTATAGTTCCACTCCCTGTAGTTGATATAGCCATTAACGGTTTCGCCTTTAGTGGTCACAATAAAACCTGGTTTATAATTAGTTTGTGCGATAGCGTAAGAACAAGAGAAAAATGCAAATAGCAATAAGTAATAATATTTCATTTTGATACCGTGATAGGGTTTAGTTTTAATATAGCGGCGAAAATACGTTATTAATAGATTGGGAGTTAAGTATTTATTTTTTAAAGAGCTGCCCTGATTACTTTCACGGGGTTGCCGCGTTCCAAGGAGTGGTGTGCCAGCCATTGGCTTTCCAGCTGTGCTATTTGCTTTTCGGCCTGTATGGCCATAAGCTTAGCCTCCATGCGCTCGGCACAAAGCTTTTTATTTTGTAGTTGCGAACGGCTATCCATAGCCAATACTTGCAGCCCTGTGGGTATATGTGTGCCCCGTACCGCTGTTTCTACCTTGTTTACATTTTGCCCTCCGGGGCCCGATGCACGCAGGGTTTCAAACTTTACATCGTTAGGATTAAACTTTACCTGCTCGCCCACGCTAAAAATGCCCACCCCAACAAACCAGTTTTTGCGCTTGTGAAATTTGCGGTATGGGCTTTGCGCTATCCATTGTACAGTGCCGTTCCACTCGTTTATAAATTCATCAGCTTTATCGCCCTGTAGCAGAAGTGTTGATGATAATAACGTGTTGTTTAACTCCGCGCTTTTGTTTTCTATCACCGATAATTCCAGCCCGGCACCGCAGGCTTGTTTCAGCATCAAATCCTGTACTTTGGCCACCACCAGGCAACATTCCAGCGGACCTTTGCCTGCTGTTATTTGTATGATTAATTTTTTCATTTTACTATTCTTTATTCATGCGTACAATGCGCGGCCAAAATTTGCCCTGTATGGCAACCAGTTCGGTTTGCGCCTTCATTACCAATTCAATATCCTTATAGGCTGCAGGGTTCTCTTCAATACTACCATCAATCAATGTTACATCGGCCCCGGCCAGCATTTTTTTCATAGCCGATTTGGTGGTGCTGCCCCTGGCGTCATGCCTGCTCATGGCCCGGCCAGCGCCATGCGATGCCGAGTTTAAGGCATCAGCATTGCCCTTACCCATTACCAAATAAGCAGGAGTGGCCATGCTGCCAGGTACGATGCCTAACTCGCCAACATGTGCGGGCGTTGCCCCTTTACGGTGAATGATGGCTTCGGTGCCATCTGTAAGTTTGTCTTTCCAGGCAAAGTTGTGGTGGTTTTCTATCTTACAAAGCGTTTTTAACCCAAGGTTTTTTAACAGGTTGCAATGTATCCGGTCGTGACAGGCTTTGGCATAATTGCCGGCCAGGGTTATGCTTAACCAATACTCCTGCCCGGCTTCGGTATCCAGATCAAGCCAGGCCAGGGGCTGCGCTTCGCGCGGAAGCTTGCAGGTATTCATGGCCACCTGTGTATAATGGCGGGCAATATTTGCGCCCAGCCCGCGGCTGCCCGAATGGGTAAGCAGCGCCATATAGGTTTTAGCCGGTAAGCCAGTTGCGTTATTCTCGGCCAGTTCTATCACACCAAACTCCACAAAATGGTTACCACCGCCCGATGTACCTAATTGTTGCACGGCCTTGCCGCGCAGTTTTTTAAGCAGCGGTGTTTCATTAAAAAGGGGGCTATCCAATACTTCATGGTCTTGGGGTACAGGCAGGCTGCCTTCCATGCCAAAATGTGTCCATTTGCCTATCGCCTGTTTAATTTGATGATCATACCTTTTTATGAACTTTTCATCGGCATCAATAATAGTTAGGGCCATACGGCAGCCAATATCCATCCCTACTCCGTAGGGGATCACCGCGTTGCGGGTGGCCAGCACGCCCCCAATGGGCAAGCCATAACCACTGTGCGCATCGGGCATTAAGGCGCCGCGGATACTGATGGGTAATGACAGTGCCAGGGTCATTTGCTTTTTGGCTATCTCTTCAATTTCATCGGCCCCATAAATTTTAACAGGGGCGGGCTCGTTCATCAGCTTAAATGTTTTTAATGCCGGTTCTGCCTCGCCGTTAATAAATGCTTCCGCTATTTTTTGTAACCGGTCATCGCCGGTATAGGCAGCCGGCTTATCCCGCACAGCTGTTAATAATGCCATTATATCAGCTTTATTGCTGTGTTTATAGTGCCTGGCTACGGCATTGATGACGAGGCTTTTTAATGCATCGCCTGTGTAGCCTATTTTATCTAATTCTTTTGTTTTTAAATTGCCCATGTGGGTGCTGTTTAATAGCCCATGTATTCCTCTTTTAAGGTATACACGGGTTTGTTTCTTAATTCGTTCTTGTATTTTTTTTGCTCTTCGCGCTCACCTTTCCAGTATTTATACTTACCACCTTTAAGCTTCCACATCCGCGGTTGCAGGTAGTAGCTATTAATATGGCTTTGTATCTCGCCGATTTCTTGTTCAAGCACTTCGTCAATTTGCCATTTGGCATAAACTATGTGTGGTCTTATTATCAGTTCAAACCGCCACGGTTCAGCAAAAACATAGCTTGTTTTCCACTTGCGCAGTCTTGTGCTCCATTCCTCTTTCAGGTAAAAATGTTCTTTTTCGGCTTCAGATAAATTTAGCATGTAGCCGTGAAATTCATAATCTTCAAACTCACGAAGCTTTTGTTGCCTGGCGTCAAAGTATTTGTAGCCTCCTTTACGCATTCTCTTTTTTTTAAATGATCGGTCGTGGTGCCAGCAAAAAGTATTGATCTTATCCAGAAGCGCCTGGTAAAATTCGGCCTTATCGCTCCGGGCGACATCCGAGTGCAAAATAAATGACCGCATCCAGCCACGTTGATAAGGGTGTTCCAATATAACGGGCGGCAGTTTCTGTATCTGATCACTCAACGCGTGCATGCGCCTGTTTAGCTGCATCAACTTTTTATCGAAATCTTTTTTTACGAGCCGTTTCTTTCTCCGGGCCGACTTTTTAATGTACGGCCAATCATGCATGTCCATCGGACTTGTTCGTTTAGTTTTTTGCCAATCTGTTTATGATTTTCAAAAGTTCATCCGCCGTGGCGGATATACCCATTTTAAAATTGCAGCAAACCACGAAACTTAAAAATCCGGCGACATGCAAAACCTTAAGGCGTTAAAAAACGACGATTACAAAATGCTATTTCAGTAAAAAACGATTGCTGTCCACCTGTTTCAGGTAGTGCACTAATGGGATATGGATGAGATACTCTGCGTCATGATTCCTGATTATTATGGGTTAACAATTAAGGAATTGCTGCAAATGTGCAATTAATTTTTGAAAAGAAGAAGGAAATAAATCAACCGCGATGAATGAGTGGGGCAGGTGGTATGATCATTATTGCTTCGTACCGGGCATCATGTATTGGAATTTACAACACATTCGCTTGAACGCTGGCTAAGACGTAACCGACATACTAAATAGTTATCCCTTCATTAGAAACATAAACGCATTAGTAAACCAAATTTAGACAGGTTCTAAATCAAAAATCTTCGACTTATGGCTTCGGGCTCAATACTTAGTACTCAAGACTTAACACTAAATCTTCAGCCTTACATTTATCTTATCCAGCAGCCCGGTTAGCCATACCATTACAAAGGCAAAAACAATGCATTTGATAAGCCCGCCGGTGCCCTGGCTCAGGTACTCGGGGTAGCCAATGTTGCTCATTTCATACAGCGGGTAAAATATAAAAGGCACAATATAGCAGGTAAAGGTGTTGGTGCCTGCAGGTTCAATAATTTTAAACCAGTTGTACTTGTGCTTAAAATCAACCACAAAAATAAATATGGCATAGGCTATCAGGCTGATGCCGGTGCAAATTAAAACCCATGAAGGGGTATCCCTTGTTTTATTAATGCCCCCGCTAAAGTAGCGCACAATAAAGCCCAGGTTAAACAATATAATGGCTATGAGTATAAGTGCTGCCCATAGCATTTTAAGTTCGTTGTTGGCCTTAAGGCGCATGTACAGTACCGATACAAACACCCCTGCCATGGTAAAGGCCTGCATGGCGCCATTGCCTGCTATCCAAACGTATTTTTGTACCGGTTCTAAAAAATTCAGGAAACCAAAGTGCACATCCAGGTTAAACATCATGAAAAATATCCAGGCCGTGGCCTGTATCCATAAATGCCCGCCCGAGTAATAGTAAATAAGCGCGCATACCAGGTAGCTCCAGCCTATTAAGCCCAAAATACCCCACCACGTAAAATGCAACCAGGTATGCCCGGGATCGGATGTACGGTACAGGGCCGACATGGCTATCAGCAACGCTATACCAAAACCCTGGCACAGGTAGCGTTTCAGGTTGCTGGTTTCTTTGCCGTAATCTAAAAATATAAAAAAGAAGCTGAAGGTAACCAGGCTTTCCCATACCGGCTTGGGCAGTGCGGTGGCAGCCTCATTATAGGTTTCCATATTGGCGTGGTAAAAACCAATAAACACCAGCGCCAACGACCGGCTGGCTATGCGCCCCAGCAATTTATAGTTACCCGTTTTTAACCTGTTTTGAAATGCGAAGGGAATAGATAAGCCAACGATAAATAAAAACGCCGGAAAAATGGTATCGGCAAGGCCCAGCCCATCGGCGTTTTCGGCAACGTGCTTAAGCCATTGAGGCGTACCCGGAATACCATCAAGATCATTAACAAAAATCATGAGCAGCATCGTAAAGGCACGAAAAGCATCAATGGAACGTATCCGGTCCGGGAAAGTATTCATTAAGGGAGTAAATGCATTAGTAAAGCAAATGTTTTAACTAAACGGCAATTAATTTGAAACATTATGGTTACTCAATGGTTTTTTTTAGTCTCTGTCGCGGCTCAGTTTGCTAAAGGCCAGTGGGTTTTCGTTCAGCTCCAGCGTTTCGCGGCGATGCTTAACTATATGAATAGCAGTAAATAAGGCCTCGCGGAACGATACCTCCGATGCCAGGTTTTTACCGGCAATATCATAAGCTGTACCATGATCTGGCGATGTGCGCACAAATTTTAATCCCGCGGTAAAATTCACCCCCGATTCAAAAGCAATTTGTTTAAAAGGGATAAGACCCTGGTCGTGGTACATAGCCAGCACGGCATCAAACTGCAGGTAAGTGCCATTGGCAAAAAAGCCATCGGCAGGGTAGGGGCCAAAGGCAAGCACATCATTGTCGCGGGCAAGTTCAATCGCCGGTATAATGGTATCCTTCTCTTCGTGGCCAATTAAACCGTTATCGCTGGCATGCGGATTTAGCCCAAGCACGGCAATTTTGGGTTTACGTATCCAGAAGTCGTTTTGCAAACTGTGGTTCATCAACTTAAGCTTGGCCACAATTTTATCAACAGTAATACTTTCAGATATTTTTGATACCGGGATATGGCCGGTAACCACACCAACACGCAACGTATCGCTCACCAAAAACATAAGCGATTCGGYGGCACCATCGCGCTCCTGTAAATACTCGGTATGGCCCGGGAAGTTAAATTTATCGCTCTGTATGTTATCCTTATTAATAGGGGCTGTAACCAGGGCATCAATATAACCCTCTTTCAAATCGTACGTAGCACGCTCCAGCGAAATAAATGCGTATTTACCACCGGCCTCGGTAACCATACCTGGCTCAATTTTTACATCTTCTTCCCAGCAATTAATCATGTTGGGTTTTTTATGCTGCACCTGCGATGGGTCGTTAATTACCTGGAAATTCAACTCGGCAACGCTGGTAGCCCTGCGGTGAAACGATGCCACCTTGGTATGGCCATAAACAATAGGTGTACAATAATCATAAATTTTACTATCGGCCAGGGTTTTAATAATTATCTCTAAACCTATCCCGTTAACGTCGCCTATGCTAATGCCTACTTTTATTTTATCGCTCATGATTTTTTATGATTTCACCGATTATTATATGATTTCACCGATTATTTGGAGGTGATTTCACTGATTAATCCGTGATTGAATTTATATTGGTTGTCCCGAAACTATCTCCAGGATTATTTTTGTTCTTATTTTTAATCTACCGCTCCCGTCTTGATTCCTGACTCTAACCTCTTGATTCTCTTCCCCGGCGTTCCCTGCGGGCCGGGCTTTACGTTCATACTGCACAGGCCTTAGCCACGGGCCGGTATCCACTTCAATCCCTAACGCAACCTGTCTGAACCGGGATTCATCGGATTAAGCGATTTTCAGGATTACAGCTTGTTATCCGGTTCCAATTCCTGCTTCTCACCCTTTGCCTTTCGCCTTTTACCACTTTTCGACTTGAGCCTTTTGCCTTTTACCTTTCGCCTTTCACCTCTTTCCTCCCGCAAATAAAACATTTGTTCCCAATCAATGCGCAAATATCACGTAATTTGCTCAAATATTTGACAGATAATGACATTGGTAAGGGCAAAAAAACATTTAGGGCAACACTTTTTAACCGATAAAAATATTGCAGCCAAAATTGTAGACAGCCTGAAGCCCGAAGGCAGGTTTACCAATGTGCTGGAAGTTGGCCCCGGCATGGGCGTACTGACAGACTTTTTATTGCTCAAAACGGAGTACGAAACCTCGGTGATTGATATCGACGATGAATCGGTACAATACCTTAAAAAAAAATACCCCCAGCTGGGTACCCGCCTCATGAATGCCGACTTTTTGGAAATGGATTTTAAAACCGTTACCGATAAGCCCTTTGCCATCATCGGTAATTTTCCTTATAATATTTCGTCGCAAATACTTTTCAAGGTGTTGGATAACCGCAGCCAGGTTATCGAAGTAGTCGGCATGTTCCAGAAAGAAGTGRCCGAACGCTGCGCCGCCAAACCGGGCAGCAAGGAGTACGGCATCCTGAGCGTGTTTTTGCAGGCCTATTATAAGGTAGAATATTTGTTTACCGTAAAGGCAGGCGTATTTAACCCGCCGCCCAAGGTGCTTTCGGCTGTTATCCGCCTTACCCGCAACCAGGCCGCCAACCTCAACTGCGACGAAAAATTATTCTGGCAAATTGTAAAAGCCGGTTTCAACCAGCGCCGCAAAACCCTGCGCAATGCCATATCATCCCTCATCAACAAAGAAAAGATGACAGAAAACCCAACGCTCGATCTACGCGCCGAGCGCCTGAGCGTGGATGATTTTGTAAAGCTGACGAATGAGGTGATGGCGGCGAGGTAGATGAAAACGAGCAATGCCATATGGTTAATTTTGCTTGGTATAAACATGCTGGTTCCGCGTGTTTACGCGCAGCAAAGGCCCCCGGCCATCATATCAACAAAAACAGTGGTGCTTAAGTACCAATCCCAAACCGATACTTTACGGCTCCCGGTTGTAAACAATAAATATCCTGCTTTAAAAAAAGCAATGAGCTATCGAAACCTGTTTGATGGCGATGACCTGGATACTGTGGTAGCCAGCTATAAAAATTGCGGCTGCGGAATAACCGGGTCGGAATTTGAGGTGACCTACCAGGGTGCCGATATAATATCCATCACGCTTTTTTTCGAGACCATGGGCGCATATCCCGATAGTTATTGGCGGTGGCACACGCTTGATATACACACCGGCAAAGCATATCCAATTGAAAAGGAATTGAACCCTACAGGCGTCGCCTGGTTGTATAAAAAGTACAAGCATATTGTTAAACAGCGTATAGCAGCCGATAAATTGGCCACGCCCGACGAGGATGAACATACTTTTAATAGCTTAAAAACATCGGTTGATACCCTTCGGAGCCGAACGTTATTTAGTATGTATGTTTTTACAGCCAAGGGCATCATCTTTTCAACCCCGCCAATATTACCACACGCCATACGTTCGCAGGAGCCAAATCGTGATTGGTTTGTACCCTATAGTAAGCTGAAAAAGTTTAAAACCGTTAAGGCTAAAGTTGTTAGATTTGGATTGTAAATATTGTTTTAACCGGCATTATTTAAAGTAAATAATTTAACCAACTTAAACCGATACGATGAGCAACCAATTCGAACAGGTAATGTCAAAAAGGACGGATGCAGAACTACTGCAAATCATCAATAGCGAACCCGGACATTATCAACCATTAGCCCTTGAAGCAGCGGATATTGAATTTAAAAAGAGAAATCTTTCGAATAAGCAGTTGTTAATAGCTGAGGAAGTGATCAATCAAAAACAGGAAATTGACATAGCCAAATCAAATGCTCCGCTCGGGCCGGCTGCAAAGTTTTTTGCGTTATTATTTCCCGGATTATTAATGGTCCTGTTTTCTGCGAATTTTTATGCAGATGGATATTACAGAAAATCTAAAGAACTGCGTAGATGGACACTCTATGGTTTGTGTGCCTATGGCGGATTAATTTTATTATCGTTGTTGTCATCTTATTTTTCGTAACAACCTGATTCCCCTCACTCCTCAATATTATAAACCGATATCCTGTTATCCGCCTCCAAAAAAGCGCAATGATGCCGTTTAGGAATGGCTATGATACGCTCTATTCTGTTTTCGGTAGCCAGCGTAGCTATCAGGCGGGGGGTATCGTCGCTAATGTCGTAAACCATGGCTTGGTTGCCGCCGGCTAATACCAGCTTGTTGTCGGTTAATAATTTAATATCGGTAGCTTCAGTATTTTGTGCAAAAATTGAAGAGCTGATCTTTAACTCTTTAATTGTTGGCTTAACTATTACACAACCGTCTTCGGTTAGTAGTGCTATTTTTTGGGCGGCATGATAGCTGGTTACATCAAATTTAATGATGTTGCTTTCTACATTTAACAACTCTGTTTCTCCCGCTATGTGTATCCGAAACAGTAAAGACTCATAACAATAGTAAACAAAGTCGCCTTTACTAAAAAACATCGCCGGGGGATTGATGCCGGGCATGTCCATCTTTATTGGCCTGCCTTTAAATTTACAGGTAAATGTATTTTTGCTCTCACCATCCATAGAAAAATTACTGATCGACACCCCCTCATCATAACAATACAGCATAGTTATACCGTTACCGTTAAAACAGCAGCCCAGCGTCCGCTCATCCAGCCAGTTTAAACTTTGCAGGTTTAATGATCGCTCAAAATAAGTGTATTCAGGTAGTTCCTTATTGATATGTACAGGCACGTTCCTGCCAACAATCATAACCATATTAGAAAGAACAGCATCGGCCATTAACCGATATTCTTTAGGCCCGCGTAGTGTTTTAAACAAAAGCTCATAATTTACCTTCCCCTCCCAATTGGCGCGGATGAGGTGTAAACCATCCTCTTGTTTTTCGCCGATGGCTATTATCTGATCATGGTATACTACCAGGTCGATGTTTTTGAAATTGCCAAGGATATTAAGATAGGTGGCCTTGTTGTTAACTTTGGGCAATTGTACCTGGCTGCCAATAAAGCGATTAGCATCGGCAGCAAGCAGCCTGTCGCCGGGCACAAATTTGTTCATCAATTTTAGCCCGCCCATTTCGCCCAGGGTTATTTGTACGCTTATAATTTCATAGGCTATGTTCAGGGTTGTAGCTTCCAATTCCCGGTTGTTATATTTTTTACTGGTATCAGCCAGCACATTCAAAAACGGCGATTTTTTTAAGCGCGGAACATGATTGGCATATACGCGCCTTACTTCCTGCGGCAGGGTATTGCTTTCGGGGTCATGCACCAGGGTAAAATACTCCTCAAGGCAGGCTTCGGGGTTATTGGTATCCTGCCAGCCGGTCATCAGTAAATTAAGCGCGGCATCCTTTTGCTCTATTTTATCCAGCGTTATTTTGGCGGCCTGCCGATAATCCTTAACGGCGGTAAGGCGGCTAACCTTCTCGTCATAATATTTTAAGGCTTTATCACGTTGGCCAAGCCGGTTGTACAAATCGCCCACTTTTTCGGGGTTATCCAGTTCAATATAAAGCGGGATGGCTTCGGTTAGCAGGCCTCCTTTTTCAAGGCATTCGGCGGCCATTGCTTTATTATTTAAATGGTCTTTATAAATGGCTGCAGCCTCGCGGTAAAGCTTGCCTTGCTGCAGTACATTGGCGGCCAGGTGAAAGTTGCCCAACAAGTGCGCATAAATGTAGGCTGCTTTTTTGAAGTTGCCTGCTGCTATGGCCTCATTGGCCGATTGCTCGTACTTTTTATACAACAACTGCCGGTACTCGCCTAAATCCCAGCCATCAACCCTGCTGCCACCGCCCAGGCCCCCCAGGTTAAAATCAAGCGTCCGGCGGCTAAGTTTGCCCAATTGCGGTGTAGTACCACGGTTAAGGTAAGGGCTGCTGAGCGGGATAGCATATTTTAGGGCTTCGTCGGCATCCTTATCAAACAAATTCATGAGGCGGTTCAGCTCGCTGTCGCGCTGTTTTTGCAAATCGGTAATTTTGCGGTTTACCCAGTCTTCCAGTTCCCGTAAAAGGCCTTTTTGCGGCCTGCGGTTGGGGCTGGCCGAAAGAGGAAAAATAGCGGAAAGCACCGTGAAAATGATTTTACCAATAAACGCCAGTGCCAGCAAAAAAAACAGGCCAATCATAGCAATGGCATTGGTTACCTTTTTGATGTTTTTTGATGCCGGCGATTCACCTTCTTCCGTTACATCAAGGATCTGGCTAAGCGGTACGCTGCCTACATCCTCTTTCAGGGTATCCAGCATGTCAGCGTTTTCATCAGGCTCCAGGCCAATCATCTGCAAGCCGGGCAAGGGGTTTAAGCCGGGATGGGCAAAGTGCCAGTTTTGGTGTTTGGGCTGGGGCAGGTCTATAAAATCTGCCAGTTCAATTTTGTCCCTTGCTTCAAAACCCACCAGGCCTATATGCGGATGAAAAACCTGTACATCCCAAAGCAACAGTTTTTTTAATTCGTCGGTTCCGGTAACCGGGTACAAAATGGCGTTTGTTGGTATAAACAGTTTGTCGGCCAGTTTGCTGTACGGATACCTGATCAATTGGGCTGCAGGCGCGGCCCCGTTAAATACCACAAATAAACCGCTGGCCTGGTTGTTGGCCACGCTGTGCGGCAGCAGGTAACAGCTTAGCGTTTGCAGGTCGGTTTGCCAGGTATCCATTTGGGCAAACCAATCAGTCGCCTGTTCCCCCGGCACAAATGCCGCGCTAACAGGGAGGTTGGTATGTTGGCTATATTTGAGTTGCAGCTGCATGCTTAGGCCAGTTTATCAATAAATGGTTGAATATAGTTATCATAAAAAGCCCCCGCCGCTATATAGGTATTTGGTTGGGCATCGGTAAAATAAGACGAACCGGTAACCATACCATCAGATGCCCAGCAGGCGGTAGTTTTATCTACAATTAAAATAATAGTTACCTCAGGCAGGGAGGCATCGGCGCTTTTTAAATGCAGCAGCCCCCTGGAATCAACCACGGCCTCGCTGCCGTTTGCCCATATAAATTTACTGAATTTTATTTTAGGCAAATGCTCAATCAGTACCGCTTCCTGCTTGTACGGCTTTCTCCATTCGGCCTGGTTGGCGTTATCCTTTAAGCTTAGATGGTTTCCGGTAGGATCGAGCCTTAAATCGCGATGATCAACAAACAGCCTGCCATTAGTGTTTACATAAACGTTGGTTGCCGAGTTGATTGCGCTGTAACCATTATTAATGAACCTTTTAACCTGGTTAAGCAAGGTAATGTGCGGCGTAACCTGAGGCTGGTTAAACGCCATAACACCCGGACTGGTTTTATCGGTGAAAATAATTTCGCCTGATTCCGTTTTCGTAATGTCTTTTTTCAAAGAAAAAGACCGTTGCCCGGTTTCTGGTTTGATAGAAAATATTTCGTCGCCCGATTTAATGTGGAATAAATGATCGTGAAACCGCACATCATCAGCCTTTAAGGGAACAGATTGTATTACGCTGTGGGTATAATGAATAATATCCAGCTGATAGATAAGCACAAAATCGTTTGCCGTGTTTTTAACCAGCAGGAACAGGTTTTCGGCGCCGCCATCGCCCCAAAAATATTCGCCGGTTTCTATATGGTCAACCAGCTCAATGGCGCCGCGGTCTTTGGCCTGCCAAAGCAGTACGCGTTTATCCTGGGTAATTACCACCGCCCGCTGCTGGTTAAACCTAACCAGGTCGGGCTTCAGTTTTATTTTGGATGCCGGGAAATACAACGGGAAATCGCGGTGCTGCAACATGGCCGGCCAAGCCGATTTGTTGGTGTTGTTATAGAATCGTTTGGGCCGGGCAAACAGCAGGCTATCCAAATCGATAGTGGCCTGGTTAAGCAGCTTATGCCTGCCGCCCTGGGTTTCAAATAGCTCGATATGCCCATCGCGACTTACCACAACCAGGTAATCCAGTTGATCTTTAAGCGGTAAAAAATGGGCCAGGAAAGCAGTGTCCTCTTTATAATGCGCGGCGGTGATCATGATATACTTGCCTTTTTGCCCTTTTTGATCGTTCAACAGTTTGCCAAGCTGCGCGCCGCAGTTCAGGGCAGGGTCAAGCTGTTCCAATGTTTGAATGATCCCTTCCTTGCTATGCAGATCTATCGAAGTAGCTTGTTTACCGCCCATGGCCCAGGCATTCATCGGCTCCTTTTTTTTGCGGCCCTCGCTAAAAGCCAGGCCGGCCGCCAAACCGAAAATGCGGGGCAGGCCCCACATCTTTAAAGTGGTATCCAGCAGGATGTGCCATTCCTGGCTATTGTTTACGGGCAGTTCTTCGCGTTGCAGAAACAAAGCCTCGTTATTGGCCATGCGGGCGGTGAGCAGTAAATCGTCCTGGGCGAGTTCGCTCAGGAGCAGTTTATCATAATGCCCGCGATTGCTGATATCAGAAACCCCGCCTACAGACTGATCGCTGCTGCCGCTTAAATGCATCGGGATGCTGAGCGCGCCAATAATATGCCGGGCCAGCATGCTAATGCCCGCGGTTTGGGCATCAGCCTCCAAAATATCAAATAAGTTACCTGGTACCGGCGCAGGCAGTTCCATGTCGGCTTTAACGGGCAATGTGGTTAGCCCGGTGCGTAGTTTGAGTTCTAAGGCTTCTTTAGTTGGGAATTGTTTAAGCGCTTCGGCCAAAGGGCGGAGGATGTTTTTAAAACTAAGATGCGGGCCGTCACGTTTTATAAAAATGTATTCATCAAAGGTGCCGGTATTAAACTGACTAACTAATTCTTTTAAATTGTGCGTTTTGCTATCTTCTGTAAAATAATCTTCAAAAATAGCCTGATACAGCGGAATTCTTTTTAATCCCATTCTATAGCTATAAGATAACGAATTAACCAGCCTCAAAAAGACCATCGAGTCGTTTAAAAGTTGCTGAAGCTGAACTCGTTCGTTATTCGCTGCCGGCCCCTTATCACATATATGCTGTAAACCAGCTTCAAAGTTATACGTAGCTTCAAAATTATTTTTGCAGGCACAAAATAAGAGTATAAAAGTGCTGAAAGGCAAAGCCCGCGGTAAATTGAGCGATTGCAAAATAAACAACAGGTCTTCCCGATAGCAAACGGTAGCACCATTGCTAAACTCAATTACTTTGCCGCCATCGGCCCAGTACCAGAAGTAATCTTTCTGCGGCCCAAAATATTTAACTACATGCAAACCTAACATCACCCCACCCTCGTTAAACGTACCGCACTGCGTTTGGCGGGTACAAAATCTGTTAAAGGTACCTGCTGATAACTGCCATCGTGGTTAAATAAAACCAGTGACTGCTTATCGCCAGTCAACCTGGCAGCTACGAGCGACGCAATTGCCGGCGGGTTAAAATCATAACCGGCCGGCAGCAGCATTTGCCCGGTACGCCAGTACGTTTGCCCCTGTATGGCCGGCAAAGGCTGGCCGGTAATTAATGTTTTGCCCGACGATGATACCGCGAAACTCAGCTGATTCAACCGGGTAAACGGGGCTGTATCTGCATATGTTTTCCAATCCTCCAGGTCGGTTAGTAAGGCGAAAGCTTCCCGGGATACGCCCGAGCGCTCCAGGCGCAGCTCCATTTTATTGTCCACCTGGCCGGGCAAGGCAGATACGGGCATAATTACCGGTATAAATATTTTGATAGGCTGCCAGTCAAGCGTTTTCAGGATGCCCGTAGGGGTTAAACCGCCGGCCGGGAACAGCCTGTTTTCGGCATCCAGTTCATAGGTCTGCAATACGGGCAGCGAGTTAAGTTGTACATCTGGCTTGTTACCCGGCATAATCCCCCTTAGCCAGATGTTATCGCCATCCATAGCCGCTTTAAGCCCCGGGATGCCCCGGATTGTGCCCAAGGCATGCCGGTACCGGCTTTCTAATACCAGTATCAACTCTTTCATGCGGTATGCATTATCTGTTTCCACAACTCATCAATGGGCTGCTGCACGTATTTGCGCTGCTCTTCGTTACCTATCCACTCGCAGCGGCTGTTAATATGCGATAACCGGTCTTTTATAAGCGACCTATCGGCCATCGAAATCTCGGGCTCCTGCCATTGCAGCGTTAGTTTTTGTACCTCGCTAAAAAGCTCATCGGCATTGGGTAGTGCATTAAGTGAGGCGCGGGGGTGCTGTGCATGTGTATCCCCGTTCATGTTTACCACCTCGTTCACTATATTGCTGATGATTTCGCGCTGTTCCTCGGTGTCCCAGATATGCCTTAACACCCAAAGGTCAGATGGTATGGCCTTTTGCCTTTTGCAGATGATAGCGCTGGCTGCTATCAGGCGCTGCAGCTTTACGGCCCGCCTGTCTGATACCTGCAGCCCGGCGTTGCGCAGCTTCTGGATCAGTTCGATGTATTGTGGCCTTATTTCAACCAGGTCAACCAGGGCGGTAAAATCCTGCAGCTGCCTTACTTCCTCGGCAGTGATGGCGGGCTTTTCGGTCACCTTTTTTTGTTCCAGTGTCCAGCCGGCATTCAGCAGGGCGTTTAAATGCTGCGGATCAACGTTATCGCAGCGCACGCGGATCAAAAAACGGTCGAAAAGGGCTTGCAGGGCTTCATCCTCGGGCAGGTGGTTACTGGCGCCAATCACCATCAGCGCGGGTAGCTGCCGGGTTTCGCGGCCACGGCGAAAGATCTTTTCGTTCAATACCATCAGCAAACTATTCAGGATAGCGCTGTTGGCGTTCAGTAATTCGTCCAAAAATATCAGCGAGGCTTCGGGCAGCATGCCTTCGGTATTGGTAACCAGTTCGCCATCGCGCAGCTTACGAATATCAAACGGGCCAAAAAGCTCGTTCGGCTCGGTAAAACGGGTAAGCAGGTATTCAAAGGTTTTGCCATCCAGCAGTTTGGATAGCTCGCGCACAGTGGCACTTTTGGCTGTACCCGGCGGGCCTAATAAAAACAGGTTTTCGCGGCCAACCAGGCAAATACCCATCAGGTCGATGATCTCGTCCTTATCAACAAAAGTTTGCTTCAGGTGGTTTAAAACCGCCAATAGTTTATCTACAACCGGGAATTGGTTAGTTGTTATAGCTGTGTTCATAAAATAATATCATGGGGCAGGGCAAGCAATTCAAAACCCGGCCAAAGCCTGGCCTGGTGCATGCCCATAATTTCTTTCAATGTGTTTTGTTCGGCAATACCTTTTAAACGCGCAACATCGCGATGCGCAATGATCCTGTCCAGGTAGGTATATTTAAGCGATGGATGATCAACTATCAGCCCGGTATCAACCGTTGGTTCGATGCTTAATCCAACGGACGAGAATGGCCAGGCCTCCGCGGTTTGTTTTAAGTAAACAACCAGCGGATCATCGGGCGCTATGCCGCTGCTCAGTTTAAACAAACTACCCAGGTGACGCAGTACCAGGTCGGCCGAGTAAATGGCACCGGCAGCTTGTTCGCCGGTAAAGGGTTGCAGGTATTGGGCCATCACGGTCTCGTCCAAATCGCGCAGCAGCACCAATTGGGCAGCGTAAAAAAGGAATCTAGCGGCCCACAAAGCGGCACCCGGCTCAAAAGCAGGCGCGGCGTAAGGCATTTCCAGTTTATCGGTATCGTACAGTTGATTTAATAATACAAGCGCGGCGAGTTCATCATCTTCCTGAAAAACAGTTATCTGTCGCGGCATCAACACCACGCCATCACTCATTAACCGGGTTAAAAATTCGTTCAGGTTCAAGTTTTTAAGTTAGGCATTTTATTGAATTAAGCAAAACGGGAATCAAGCTTTTAATAAATATGCCCAAATCTTGTTTAACTCGCGCTTGCTTGTCTTAACGGCTTCTCAATAAATAATCAAGGATAGTTTCATTCGAGCCATCTGAAATCTCGGTTTTCCAGATTAGTTTATATACAGGAGCATGACATTCGTCGATTTCCTTTTTTATCGAAAGGCTAAGTGACGAAGTTAGTCCTTCAAATTGGAGTCGGTGTGGGATATCAGCGCTCATTTTTTTCACCTGGTCCCATTGATTTTTAAAATTTTCGTCACTGGAATAACTTTTTCCGAATAAATAATGAAACCAGAAATATGGATAAACCTTAAGTGCTTTTTTGTAAAAGTTATTGAACCATTGCTCAGGATGTTTTGGAATTATTTTTTTTAAAAGCCGCCATCCCGATTTTTCGAACAGCACAAGTTTAGGGTTATGCTTCCAATAAGCGTTAACTTCATTCTTTAAATATTGGGGTATATAAGCGTTTTTTGTGGCCGCAAGAAACCAGCTGGATATCATCCGATCTGGGCCGGGGCGGTCAAAGGCAAAAAAGCCGGCTTTTATATGATCATAAATCCAATTATCCAAAGGCGTGGTACAATAACAAGTGGCATCAACCCATATGCCCCCGTGTTCTGCTAATAAATTAATCCGTATGATATCAGATAATGCCTGTGGAGTGGTTTCAGCATTGGGTAAACTTATATATTCTACAATATTGTTTTTATCCAGCAGTACGATTTTCCAATTTTTATTGTTTGTAACCCAGGATTCGAAACATTTTTGAACGATAGCTGGAGCGGAAGGAAGCCCTTGCAGCCATAGAAACCAAATAATTTTAGGAAAACTCTCTTCGTCTTGTTCATTCTTCATAAAAGTACAATCACATCATGTGGCTATTCTGGTAATTTCAACCACCTTGCCACAATGCTATTTCATTTGCATTACCGCAGCCATAGTTGCTATACCTTGCCAAAGGTAGCTCACCCTTACATTTTCATTTTCGGCGTGTTGGTTATTATCGTAATTAACTAATGGCACAGTAATAACCTTTGCGCCTAATTCCAGTTCAAAAACAAACAGGGGCAGGCTGCCGCCAGAACTTGGCGAAAGCAGCACCGGGTAATCAACCGTACCCTGAACGGCTTTTACAACAGCTTGTGCTATGGGCAAATCAAGCGGTGTACGTTGGGCGTTGTAACCGGCATCGTGGGTTATTTTAATGATCTTTGGGTAGGTAATCCTTTCCTGGTCTGTAGGTTCTTTGTCTATAACATAATAGCCCTGGGCGCGTATATGGTCGGTTACTTTTTGAATTTGCCTGTCCATATCATTGCCGGGTACCAGGCGCAGGTCAAGCACGGCTTCGGCTTTCACCGGGATTACGTTTGATGCCTGTTTGCCAACATTACCACTTGCCATGCCATTAATATTAAGTGTTGGCAGCATAAATGCATTCACCAGGGGGCGTGTGCCGCCTTCGGGGCGGGCAATACCAAGCTCTTTTTTTAAGCCGGGCTCAACCGGCGGTACTTTGGCCAGTGCTTCTTTTTCGCCCTGGCTCAGCGGGGTTACATCGTCGTAAAAACCTTTAATGGTTACCCGGTCGTCATCATCTTTCATCCCTGCCAGTAATTTGGCCATGGCCAGGCCGGGGTTGGGTGCCCAGTTGCCAAAGTTGCCGCTGTGCAAGGGGCGTTTGGGGCCATAAATAGTAAGCCACATGTTAACATCGCCCCTTACACCAAACACTACTATATTTTTGCCCGATGGATGCCTGGCCCCATCGCAAATAATCCAAAGGTTGGATGTTAGTTTAGCTTTATACTTTTTAAAGATTGCCGCAAGTTGTGGCGAGCCTTTTTCTTCTTCGCCCTCAAAAAAGAATTTGATGTTGCATCCCGGCTTTATTTTGCTTTTTATCAGTGCATCATAGGCGTTGATAATGCACATAACACCGGCCTTATCATCGGCACTGCCACGGCCGCTCAGCCGCCAGCTGGTATCAATGGCATCGCCGCGTTTATAGTTAACAATATGGCCGCCCTGCTCAATTGGCGCGGTAATAAAAACGGGCTCAAATGGTTTTAGGCCGGGCGCCCACTGTTTGGGGTTTACCGGCTGGCCGTCGTAATGGGCATAAAAGGCAATAGTTTTGGTGGCCCCCGGCACTTTTACCTCGCCAAAAACAGCCGGATTGCCATTGGCGGTGGTAAGCAGTTCGGCTTTAACGCCGCGCTTCTCCAGCATGTTTTTAACAAATGCCGCGTTAAGGCGGATGTTAGCCGAATCAACTGTTTCATTGGGGATAGCTACAAAGTTGAGGTATTCGTCAAAAATTGCCTGCTGATTGGTTTTTATAGCCGCATTTATTTTTTGCTGGTTTGTTTGGGCTGATAGTAGCTGGGCACCCAAAAACATCAGGGCGATAAAACAGGTATTTGTTTTCATAAGGATGGTAAATGACCAATATAAGCAAATTATATGTTCAATCATTTGGATATATTTGACATGCTATAACGTTGTTAATACCAGTTACCAACCGCCAAGTTAAACCGTGCTCATTTAAACGTTAACCATGAAAAAAGCATTGCTACCTATCCTCCTGGGGATTATATTATTAGCACCAGCCATTAATGCCCTTGCGGCAGAAAGTACCATATCAACCGGAAGCCAGCCACAGGTTAGCGCCGATAATAAAGGCATCATCAGGATAGTATTTGGCGATAAGGACAATATTTTTTGTGCTACATCTGCTAACCAGGGCGTTTCGTTTTCAAAACCAGCGCTGGTGGGGCATATAACAAACATGCATTTGGGCATGTCGAGAGGGCCGCAGCTGGCCAGTTCGGCCAATTATTCGGTAATTACGGCAATGGATAAATCGGGCAATATCCACTGGTTCCGGTTAAAAAATTCCTCTTCAAAATGGGAAAAGATGGGTGTTATAAATGATATTGACCAATCGGCGCCCGAAGGGCTGATGGGCATAGCTGCAGATAAAAAAGACAACTTTTATGCCGTTTGGCTGGATACCCGGACGGGGCACAGGAACCAGGTTTATTTTTCGGGGTTGGCGGCGAAAAGCACCAGCTGGTCAAAAAATATATTAGCCTACCAATCGCCGGATGGGCATGTTTGCGAGTGCTGCAAGCCCAACATTGCGGTACATGGGCAGGAAGTGGCCATTATGTTCAGAAACTGGTTGAGCGGCTCAAGAGATTTGTATGTAACCAAATCTGTAGATGGCGGCAAGGTTTTTCAACCGGCGCAAAAAATGGGCACCAATACCTGGGCGCTTAATGGCTGCCCTATGGATGGCGGCGGCATTGTTGTTGACGAAGCAAATAGCATCCATACCGCGTGGCAACGTAAAGGCGAGATTTTTTATGCGCAGCCGGGCGGTTCAGAAAAGTTGATAGGCAAAGGCCGAAATTGCGCCATTACCGCGGCAGGTACTAAAACTATAATTTCATACCAGGAGAATGATACGCTAAAGGTTGTATCGGCCCCCAATAAAAATGCCGTTATGGTAGGCAAAGGCGGCTTCTTAAAATCTATCCCGCTGGGCAGCAAGCAAATGCTTTGCGTGTGGGAGCAGGATAACGTGATTAAATTTAAAAAGATTTAGCGCATCAGTGTAAATCCGGCAAATCGGCTTTAATTATTGGTTATCCCTGGTGTAATTAACGGAGCCAGGGTATACGATGATTTACGGGGCGAACGCATAAACCGGCGCAAATTGGTTTTTATGCTGGTGATAAACTCGTAATCGGTGGCGGTTTTTACCAGGAAGTAGCCGGGGCGGTAACGTTGCATAAAATCGGTAAGCTGCTGGTCTTTAAGGCGGGTTACGCTGGCCACAAACGCGCGGTTAAAACGGAAATCAATCTCGCGCTGGTGGTAATCTTCTTCTATCGTTGTACGTAATTTAGCGGCATTGCGGCCGCTGCGGCTAAAGGCATTGTACAAAGCATCAATACCTATGCCCGCCCCCATGCCGGGTGCCACAGACAACAGGCTTTGGCTATATTCCGATCCGTAAATTTTGGTGAAATCGCGCTTGGTAGCCGCAAATTGCTTCTCGGGTGTAAGCAGCGTATCGCGAATGTATACCTCCCTGAGCATGATAGCCGACCGCTTCATATAAACTGCCATGGCATTACTGCCTGGTACTTTCAGGGTATCGCTGTAATGATCGGCCTTAATAAATATCAGCATATCGCCGGGCTGGGCATCTATGGAAAACTCGCCTTTAAGGTTATTGTAAAAAGATTTGCCTGTAGTGGCGTTCACAATATTTACCTTGGCAATACGGTCTTTGCTGTCTTTATCAAATACAATACCCTCCAGCTGTTTTTGCTGTGCAAAAAGCCGAACAGATAACGTGCAGAAAAACAGGAACAACCATACTTTCATTGTGGCGCCAAAAATAAAACTTAGGCTTTAATTAGCCGTGTTTTTAACAACAATTAACTTTTGGGGAGGGGAAAGAATCAAGAGTTAAGAATCAAGAGTTAAGACTTTTGTCCGTAGCCTACTCATTTGGTGTGCTTAAAGTATACAAATTAGCCATTGGCGCCTGATTGCATCGTACGTCGAAAACAATGCTCCCTGCAAAATTTTTCTCCTGTCTTGATTCTTGACTCTTAACTCTTGATTCTCTCCTCCCCCCTCACTTCACTACTACCAGTTTTTGCCCAATGTGGATATTATTATCTGGTATACTGTTTAACGCTTTTAGCTCGTCAACAGTTATACCAAAACGTTTAGATATGTTGTATAGTGTATCGCCCTGTTTTACGGTGTATATCTTATCGTCGGGTTTGGTTTTGGTAAGGGTATCTGTGTTGGCTTTGCCAATGTTGTCATTAATTTGCGATAGCACACGGTCTTCGCGCTTAATTTTGGCTGCTTCACCTTCGGCGCGGTCGTACTGGTCCAGGTTGTATTTTACAATAAGGTTTATAAGCAGTTCGGGGTATTTGGGGTTGGTAGCATAGCCTGCTGCCTTCAAACCGCGGGCCCAGCCTTCATAATCATTTTTATCCAGCTCAAATAGTTTGGCGTAGTTTTTCCGTTTTAAAAAGGTAGAGTGATCACGGAATGAGTCTTCGGGGTTATCATACACCCTGAAACAATCGTTAACCTGGTCGTCATCTTTATAATAGCTTTTTCCTTTCCAGTCGGCAGTGCATTTTATGCCAAAGTGGTTGTTGGCAAAGCGGGCCAGATCACTGTTGCCGGCGCCCGATTCAAACAGGCCCTGGGCAAGTGTAATACTGGCGGGAATGCCATACTGGTTCATTTCCTGTATGGCAATGGCCTTAAAACGATCAATATAATCTAAACTCGACAGGGATTTATAACCCGCCATAGAAGCGCTGTTGGCTTTTTGGATATTGCTGTTGTTGCGACGTACATCGCGGTTGGAGATAGAGTTCCTGGAGTTTTTTGAAGATGATACTGTTTTACGTGCCGAGCATGAGGTAAAACAAATAACACCAATTAAAAAAAAGTAACGCGTTTTATTCATACAGCTAAACCGGGTATTTGGCATTTTTATTAAAATGCCAAAATAGGTTTATTGTTTGGCTTCTGCTAATTCTTTAGGCTGTGTTGCAGGGTTTTCGTCCAAATCGTTCAGGTCGTATTTTTTGATGATACCTAAAACCTGTGCTGCCCATTTGCGGCTGCTGGCATAACCACTACGCTGAATGCCTTTTGCCCAGCCGGTGTAATCATAGTGGCTAAGTGCATCGGCCAGGTGGCTGAATTGTTTGCGCTCGGTCATGATGCGGGCAAAATCCTGGAATGAATCTAAAACCGAATCATATTTTTTATAGGATGAGCGTACTTTTTTGTTGTGTTTAATAAAAACTACACTGCCGCCGCCTTTTACTCCAAACTGATTGTTAAGGCTTTGGGCTATGGTACTGTTGCCACAGCCGGATTCATGCATGGCTACACCTAAAACGATGCTTGCCGGTATGCCGGTTTCGTGCATAATACGAATGGCATCATCTTTGAACTTCTCGATATAAGATTGTGAAGTGTTTTTTTGTGCTGAAGCAGCAATTGTTGAAATCAACAGGGCGGTAATCAGTAAGATTTTCTTCATAATTTATTTTTTTCTGATAACCAGTAAGCCGTCGCGTACAGGCAGGATCAGTTTTTCTACCCTGCTATCAACAGCTATGTGGTCATTTAGTTTGCGAATTCCTTGCGTATCGGCATCATTTTCGGGGCCGTACACCTTTCCTTTCCACAAAACGTTATCAATTATTATTAATCCTCCGGATCTGACTTTGTCAAAAACCAATTGAAAGTAAGTAAAATTATTTTTTTTATCAGCATCAATAAATGCCAAATCGAAAATATCAGCCTGTAAATCAGCAATAATGGCCTCTGCCTGCCCAAAATGCAGCTTTATTTTATTTTCAACATTTGTTAGTTTAAAGTGTGAATTGATGATATCCTCCATTTCGCGGTTCACCTCGATGGTATGGAGGATGCCTCCCTCTGCCAATCCTTCGGCCAGGCAAATGGCCGAGTAGCCGGTAAAGGTGCCAATCTCCAGGATACATTTAGGGGCCACCAGTTTGCTCAAAAAACTCAGCAGCCGCCCCTGGTAATGACCCGACAACATATGCGGGCGCAGCACCTTTAAATGCGTTTCGCGGTTCAGTTGCTGCAAAGCTTCCGGCTCCGGATCGCAATGGTCATCTAAGTACGCCTGGAGGGCTATAGGGAGAATATCCATGCCGCAAAGGTAAGGAATTTGTTTTTAATGCAGCAATACGGTAATTTGTATGTTGATATACAGTTAGTTGTGGTTTGTTGTTAAATAAAAATGACTGTTAAGATGCAAAATGTGTTCCAGTTGGTAACGCTGTTTTGCACCTCACTTAAAAGGCCGGTTTTTGGGTATTAATGCATAAAATCAAACCAAAGCGTTCCGGTTATTTTATCGCCGCTGGCGTGGTTGGTTTGGCTTTGCGGCCCCATTACTTTTGCCGGTTGAAATTTGGTACCGATAGGTGCAATGGCATTTAAAAATCCGATACTTCCTTCCGGAAAAGCTGGCTCCACATTGTTATTGCTCAACGCATCTTTTTCCCTTGCCGGGTGCAGCATTTGCAGATAAGTGTTTTTATCGGCAGCGTAAACAGTAAACGGCGACTCCTTATTTTCGATAGTTACCCAGTTAACTTCGGCATGGTAACCTTTAAATTCCGGGTATCCCCAGGTTTCGCCGGTAATGGTATTGTTATAGGCTTTGTGCCAAATGCCAAACTGCTGGCCTTTCAGCCGGTTTTTCCAAACGCGGTAGGGGCCGCGGCCAAGCCATTTTATGCCGGTAATTTTTTCTTCGGGGTAATTGAAGGTGATACCCATAAAATCGGCATCGCCCTGTTGTACGTATTGGTACTCCAGTTTAATAGGGTGCCCGGGAGCGAAAGTCCAGGTTACGTGTAATGAGCCCGCGCCCTGGTAGTCGGCTTCTACAACATATTTTCCGGCGTCGGCTTTGTGTGTAAACTGTTTTAGTTGGGTATTAACACCTGCCAATACCGGCCCGCCCGATAATGAAATTGCATTTGCCGGTTTGCGCACTTTTTGAATGTAACCGGTAACCTTATCAAAATCATAGCTAATGCCATCGCATTTGATGCTTAATAATTTATCTGTCTCTGTTGTTTTTATAGCCGATTTAGCCGGCGACGCAGCGATTTTGGAGGCAATAGCGGCCGGTGTGCTAATGGCCCAGCTCCAGGTAAATATTTCTTTCTTATCGGGTCCGTAAGCTGTTAGGTATAGCGCATCATTTTTTTTCCATGATGCAGGCAGCGCTAAATTCAAGGTGCCTTTCTCGCCCGGTTTAAGCGCAATGGTTTTTAGTAAACCGGTGGCCGTTACTATAGCGGTGGTAGTTTTACTTTGTGCCGATGGGAATTTAACCAGTTTCCACTTAAAACTACATTGATTAAGGTTAGTGAACGAATATCGATTTTCGACAGCTATTTTACCATCAAAACCGGCATCAACAGGCTGCGGATTGATATAAACCGGCGACCAGATTTCTTTTATGGCATAAAAGCTACCCTCTATTTCGCGGTGTGGCCCAACAATGCCGTCAGGGGCATGGTTACCGTCAGAATCATAGGTGTTGTTTTTATCGGTACGGATTACGGCCTCATCTAAAAACGCCCAGATAAAACCACCGGCTCCATGCGGATGTTTTACCATCTGCCCCCAAAAATCATCAAGCCCGGCTGCGGCGCCGCCATCATATAGGCCGTGCATAAACTCTGTGGGGAAGAAAACTTCCTGTCCGTTGGCCGCTGCATTAACCATATAATTATAATCGGGGTAATGTTTGGTATCGGTGCCATTGAATTTTTCCCAGGGGTGAATCACGGTGCGTTTTTGTGGATCATATAAAGCATAGTCACTATCAAGCCCCCGGTTAAAGCCCCCCTCGTTACCGTTATCCCAAAACAGGATGGAGGGGTGGTTTACATCGCGTACTACCAACTCTTTAACCAGTTTACGGCCTACCACAGTATCGTATTTAGCCTGCCAGCCGGTAAGCTCATCCAGCACATATATGCCTAACGAATCGCAAACATCCAAAAAATCACGATCGGGCGGGTAGTGCGACATGCGGACTGCATTCATATTCATTTCCTTCATCAGCTTCACATCCATCAAGTGAACACCATGGCTCAGGGTACGCCCGGTTTCGGGCCAAAAGCTATGCCTGTCGCTACCCTTCATCATTATTTTTGCACCGTTTACATACAAACCATCGCTGGTGCGCAGCTCGACAGTACGAAAGCCAAATTTTTGTTTAACCCGGTGAACAGTGCCCGTTTTGTTTTTTACAGTAACTACAACCTGGTATAAATTGGGGAATTCCGCGCTCCATAGTAACGGTTTAGCAAAATTGGCTTGTAATTCAACATGGTCGGCCGCCGGGTTTGCTTTTACATTAAATGGCTTACCTACATTTTGCCCATTAAGGGTTTGTACCTGGCCTTCAATCAATTCATCGCTCTTTAAGTTTTGAGCATATACATCTAAGCGGAAAGAGCCATCGGCCTTCGCGTTTACCGCCATCCTTTCAATAAAAGTTTCCGGAACAATTTCCAGGTAAACAGGCCGGTAAATTCCCCCAAAAACCCAAAAGTCGCTATTGCGGCGCTCGGCATCATTTACCGATGAGTTTGCCGATGTTTTATCAACCGTTACTTCGAGCAGGTTTTGCGCGTTAGGTTTTACCAAATCGGTTATATCATATTTAAACTGATAAAAACTACCCTGGTGTGCCGGGCCGGCCAGTTTGCCGTTAATTGTAACTTTGGTATCGGTCATCGATCCTTCAAAAACGATATAAACCTTTTTGCCGGTTAGGTTATCAGCAAAAAACTCATGTTTATATAAGCCCTGCTCGTTGCCTTTAACTTTGTCGTGCCCATAGTTATAGGTGCCAAAGCCTTGCAACTCCCAGTTTGATGGTACAGCAATCTTTGTCCATACGCCGCTTTTTCTTCCCCCGGTGCAATAAAAATCCCAAGGTATGGTATGGTCTTTATCCGTTCCCGACAAGTATTTAACAATGGTTTCCTGCGAAAACACATCGAAGCAAAGGAGCATGAACAATAAGGGCAGAAATATCTTTTTCATAGTTTTGATTGTATGGAAATTGATGGCACAGGTTCAATCAGTAAACAAGGTTAATTACTCCTGAGCGATTAAAAAAAAATATCCCCAAATAAAACTGTGCAATCGTTCCCGGAAATAATTTAAACTACAAGGGCAAAATCAAAAGCACTGAAAAATTTGGTTCGATGACGGGTTGTATGGGCCACCATTTTTAATTGTGTTATTGGCATGGTTTAATTTATCCATCGGCCCGGGAGTAGGGCGGTGGCAAAGTTGGCAGTTTTAAAACCTAAGATGCCCGATTTTTCAGGCTGCTTTTTCTGAACTTTTGCGCAAAAAATCTTCATTTTATTTTTGTGTTAATAAATGCACCATTTGTATCAATAAATACCGCATTAGTTACTGAAAAGTGTGAATTAATACCTTATTTTTAACTATTTATGCATGAATATAGGGCGGTTTTAAAATATAAAAGGAAGCATGTAAATTTGTACTATTTACCAGCACAGAAAAACAGTTTCTATATTGTTTTGCCCAGGATTGGATTTGTGAAATCCGCTCTGATTTTGTGAATTATTGTCTGTTAATTTTAACACCCACACTACAAGTCATTGATCCAAAAATTTTCTGTCAAAGCGGAATGATCACACTGTCAATCAGTTGTTAAAATCTGTTAAATCCCTCAATTTTCATTCTAACTACAGATTGTTCAGTTAATATTGAGGTAAAAGTTATCTTACCCGGTTAATCGACACAATAATGGCATTCATCCGCACCTGGTTATTAATGCGGGTTTATAGTTGCAAGTTCGTGGTTAACAACGGTATTTAAACTTTAAGTGTTATTATTCTTTTCCCCTAATTTATGCGTTAAATGAAAATATTAACAATAGTATTTTTCTTTCTTATCTCATCGCCTGCAAGCTGGCTTGGCGATTTTAACAAAGCCCAGGCCGAGGCACAACAATCGCACAAATTAATATTGATAAACTTTTCAGGATCAGACTGGTGCGGGCCATGTATCAGGCTGCGAAAAGAGATCCTTGAATCGTCGGTATTTGAAAACTATGCAGCAGATCATCTTTTACTGGTGCGTGCAGATTTTCCGCGCCAAAAGAAAAACCAGCTAAGTAAAGATCAGGTAAAGTTAAATGAGGCACTGGCCGATAAATATAACGCCGAAGGTAAATTTCCGTTCACCCTTTTGGTTGATGAACATGGCAAAGTTTTAAAACAATGGGATGGTTACCCTGATGAAACGCCTGAAAAATTTATTGAACAGATAAATCAGTTTGCCAATGGTAGCAACTAAAGTTGAAGCAGGCGCTCCAACGCTGCACAAACGCAGTTTGCGACTGATGGGCAACCGCTTTGAGTTAAGTGTAGTTGCAGATAACCAGCAATGGGCCAATGAGTGTATTGATGCCGGGGTTGGGGAGATAAAACGTATTGAAGCTTTACTTACTACATTTAACAATGATAGCGAAACCAACCAGGTGAATAACAATGCAGGCATTAAGCCCGTGCAAGTAAGCCGCGAAACATTTGAATTGGTAAAACGCTCCATCATGATATCAAATGTAACCCAGGGGGCATTTGATATTACCTATGGTTCAGTTGATAAACGGTTGTGGAATTTCGATCAGCAAATGACCTCGCTGCCCGACCCTGTTACCGCAAAAAGTATGGTCCGCCTGATCAACTACCGCAACATTGTACTTGACGAACAAAACTGCACTATTTTTTTACGCGAGCGGGGAATGCGGATAGGCTTTGGCGGGATTGGAAAAGGCTACGCGGCCGAAAGGGCCAAACAAATAATGCAGGATAAAGGCGTAGTAAGCGGGGTTGTAAATGCCTCTGGCGACCTTACAGCCTGGGGCTATCAGCCCGATGGAAAAAAATGGACCGTAGGTGTTGCCAATCCCGATGCTTCCAACCAGATTTTTTCATACCTAAGTATTTCGGGACTGGCGGTTGCTACCTCTGGTAATTACGAAAAGTTTGTGATTATTGATGGCAAAAGGTATTCTCATACCATTAACCCACGCACAGGTATGCCTGTGGCGGGTATTAAAAGCGTAACCATTATTACTACCAACGCCGAAATAGCCGATGCAATGGCTACCCCCGTTACCATCATGGGCGTTTATGCCGGCCTCGACCTGATAAACCAGATGAATGACATTGAAGCCATAATAATTGACGACGACGATAATTTATATACCTCAAATAATATTAATTTAACTTAATACCCCTATTAAATGACTCATAAACTGGTTAAAATAGCCGGCTGCCTTTTGCTGGCAACATCGCTTACATCGTGTGTACACCTTAAGGAGTATCAAAAAAGCAGGATCAATGATTCGGAGATGGCATTGAGCAACCGAAAAGTGGAGCGGAACGAATTAAATTTTCAATCCTATCGTGAAGCGGCATCAGGTGCCAACGCAGGTAAAACCGGCGGTGGCTGCGGTTGCAATTAATATTAAACCCTGATTCTGTAATTCCATGAAGAAAATATATTTATCCGTGTTGGGGTTTTCCCTGATATGCAGGATGAGTGCGTATGCACAAACATCAAAAGATAGCATTATTCGCCTTAACCCGGGTTTCAGCCTGGCATCATCAACCGGTCAGGATACCAACGCATACCGGCCGCGGAGGTTAAGGGTTGATGAAGTTAACCTGGTATCAAGCTATTACAAACAAAATGGTAACCACTCGGCGGTTACCGGGGGCATTGGTACCGAAAACGTAACGGATATTGCAAATGGCATCGACCTGAAACTGGTATGGTTGGGCAATATATTAAATAAAAACACGCTATCCGTAGGCCTTGGGTTTGATCATCACACCTCGGCGTCAGCTGCATATGTTTCGCAAACGGGGGCGTCAAATACCGGTGGCAGCCGGGTATATCCATCGCTGGATTGGACAGTTGAAAACACCAAAAAAGGGACAAGCTTCGGCGTAGGAAGCTATTATTCCGGCGAGTATAATTACCAATCGCTTGGCGCCGATTTACATTTCTCGGCCAAAACAGCAAACCGGATGGGCGAGTTTGGCGTAAAGCTACAGGGCTATTTTGACCATGTTAAGCTGATCTATCCATCGGAGTTTATTCCGACATCAACTACAACGGTTACCACGGTTACAACAGCAAGCGGCAATTCATCAAGTTCTGAAAGTGGTGGCAAAGCCAATATTCCATCAAGCCCAAGAAACACTTATACGGCGTCATTCTCCTACTCACAAATAGTAACCTCAAGGTTGCAGATCATGTTCCTGGCCGATGTGGTTACCCAGCATGGCTTTTTAAGCCTGCCATTTCACCGGGTATATTTTTCGAATGGAAAAGATACGATAGAAAGGCTGCCATCATCGCGGTTTAAGCTGCCTTTAGGCTTCAGGGCCAATTACTTCCTGGGCGATAATGTTATCCTGCGGTCGTACTACCGGTATTATACCGATAATTGGGGCAGCAAATCAAATACTGCCAATCTTGAAATAGCATACAAGGTTACGCCATTCTTTTCCATATCTCCGTTTTACAGGTACTATACGCAAACAGCGGCCAAATACTTTGCGCCTTATGAGCAAAACAGCCCAACGCAGGCATATTTTACCAGTAATTACGAATATGCAAAGTTCAACAGCCAGTTTTTTGGCGCCGGTTTTAGGATAGCGCCCCCTAAAGGTGTGTTAGGCTGGGAAAACTTACACGATCTGGAATTAAGGTACGGGCATTACAAGCAAAATGTGGGTTTGGTATCTGATGTGGTATCGGTAAGCCTTGGGTTTAAATAAGATAACAACCATCAAAATTAAAAGCCCGGTAAAGTTTTAAATTTTACCGGGCTTTACCTATTTTGTTCGTCACTATGGAAAACACCGACGACCTTTTTGACAAACCGCTGAGCGACGACCCGGAAGAAAACCTGCGGATGGAAAACGAACTGCTGCGTTTAAAATTGCAAGCCGAATTGGGTGCCGATCCGCACATGATTAACCCTGTTGACCCGGAAATTGAAAATATTTTTTTAAAGAACATTTTTGATTTTGAGCATAATTACGCCAATTCAAAACGGATTAAGGTTTATGATTTGCTTGGGCAGCCCGAATTTATACCAGCAGATAAATTAAACGATGTACAGATAACCGAGGCCTTGCAGCAGATAACCGACCTGCTCTTCAGCAAAAATATTGTTGTCGATTTTTCTGACGATTTGGACGATCGCACCAAATATGTTTTTATTACTGAAGAGTTGTTTGATCACGAAACTGACGATTTCTCGATTCCGGGCATGACAAGCCATTTTGATTATGAAGAGTTTCATCCTAACCATACAGCTAATATTGAAAATAAGGCCCTGGAGTTTTTATCGGAATGGTTTAAACAGAATTTTGGCGAGCGAAGCTGGGTACTGGGCGATTCGTTTGTTGCTCCCGACCGGAAAACCTATAGCAGGGTTGAAATAGTGCACCAGCTTAACAATATTTTTAACGCTTACACAGCCTTTAATAACGAAGAATATTTTATTTACGACATCGGTTTTCAACTGCAACCCGGCTCAAATTCGGGCCTTGGTCATGCCGAGGGATCGGTAAAATATGATGCCGTGCTGGAAAACAACGAAACCATTCATTTTGAAGGGCCATTTAAATTATACTTTTCCCTGGAAGACAATTGGTGGAGCATTTTTCATCTTGTATTCCCAGGGTTTAAATATCCCTGAATTTAGGCTTTAAGTCGGAAGTTTTAAGTTCTAAGTCAAAAGAGAATAAATAACTTTCGACTTAGAACTTAAGACTCTTGACTTAGTACTCCAGACCTAGCCCTACTCGCTTTCCAGCGTTGTAAAGCACCTGGCGCTTAGCTTAAATACGGCCTGCTTGTCATTAACTCCAATATTGCCTTTTTGACTAACGTTATGGTCTTTGTCGGTAACGTAAACCTTAAGCCGGGTAACAGATGCCGGTAAGCCCTTTAAATAAACTTTACGCGCGGCACTGTTATTTACCATGTGGATAACGTATTTGCGCTGGCCAACATCGCCTAAAGCCGCGCATGATATAGCAGGTTTATCAACTGTTACCGCCAGGGCTTTCAAGCCAGCCGGGGTTGAAGCCAGCTGCTTTAGCTGCCAAAAACGCTGGGTTGGTTTCAAGGGCTCGTTATTGCCAAAAATACCGCCGCCGCTCAAAGGCGAATAATCTGCCGTGAGCTGCCATTGTAAAATTGATAAGGGCTGGCATATGGCCAGCAATCGGGTGTACAGGTTAATCTCTTCAAGCGCGTATGATTGCTCTTCAAAGTAGGCCGGATATTCCCACGCGGCGGCATCAATACTACCTTCGCCAACCAAAAGGGGCAGGTTTAGTTTGGCGGCGGCGTTGGCCCATTTTTGAAGGGTTGGGGTATCCCAGCCGCGCCAGGAGTGAAAGGATACCGCGCCAATGTATGGCCTGGCTTCCGGGTCATTCATGGCCGGGTAAATGAATTTGTAGGTGGTGGCATCTGAGTTATCGCCCAGCAGCAATTTGGTTTTTAAGCCTTTATCTGCAAAATATTTACCTAGGCCTTTTATCAGCGCCAGGTGCTCCTGACCTGTTTGGCGGATGTTGATACCCAGGTCCGATTCATTGAACGAAAAGTAAGTAACCTCAACGCTGTAATGGTTTTTGAGGTAGATAATATAATCGGTAATTGATTTGTAAATCTGCTGGGTGTTATCATTATTAAGCGGGTTACCCCAAATGCCATCCGGTGTGGGGCGGTATTTTAGCTTGCCAACAACCGCCCATTGCGGCGGCGCCCATGCCGTTAATACCACCGGCATGTTCATTTGGCCCAGCCGTTGCGCCATCTCCATCGACTGTTTGACGTGATTATTCAGCTTACCACTATCGGCCATAGCTATAGGATCGGTGTTCATATCCGGTTGCCAATCGCGCCAGGGCATCTCTACCCGGCCCCAGGCTACCCGCAGATTTTTTAAACAGTAATCTATCACCTGCGGGTCGGTTTTAGCGTTTTGTAAACGGAAGTTTCCACCCAACCCTGCAAATTCGCGGCCCTGTACGGCGGTATTCAGCTGGATAGTTGCATCGGTGTTATCAATATCGCCGGCTACTTTAATCTCGAAGGTTTTCTCAAATAAATCACCCTTTTTTAGCGTGCCTTCGCAAATTGGGAAGTACAGCTGGATGTATTTTAAATCGTCGCTTTGCGGCCTTATAATAAGCGCTGCCTCATTGGTACTGATGCTGAATTGTTGCACAGGCGATTTAAAGGTAATGCCCTTAGCCGTTACTGTAGGCATATCATCTTTAAGTACTTCAGTGGCCATGGCCTGGTCTTTTAGCGTAACCTGGCTGGCTGCATATGCCGCTTTGGGCAACCGCAGGCCCAGGTAAACGCCTATAATGCTGGTATCCCTGCGCACATTGCAGGTAATATTTATTTTGATTTTGCCCTTGCCTATGTCGGTAACAGTCTCGGTAAATACCAGGCTATCAATGGCGGTATTTACAGTTTCAACATCGCCATCTCTTTTAAATTTCGGCCGCTGGCGCTCCTTTGCTGTCGCGTTTATTTTGTGCCAACTGTTGCCAACCACATCAATACTGCTGTTAAAATCCATAAGCTGGCCTTGTACGCGAATGCCGTTCAGGTTGCCGTAGGGCATCAGTTCGGCCTGGGCCTGGCTTTTTTGAACAACAAGCGTGCATATAGCAGCCAGGAAAAAGATGGTTTTGGTTATATATCCCGAAGATTGATGATTCATGATGCTGTTAAACTATTTGAATATTGGTGTGATCGGCGATTTTGGATTCGGCAAATTTCGCTAACCTGTTTAAAATAGAATTGTCCAATATAGTTCAATAAACACGGCATCATGTCTATCGGTTTATTTTGTATCAGCTTTTATCAAATGAATACCAGTTGGCCCGCCATCCTACCATTCAAACGACAAGACTTCCTCACTATCTATAAGCCATTGATTAAATAAAGCAAGGTTATTTTCCCTGCCCCATATTTCAAACTCCAGGATGGTTTGCACATCTTTACGTGAAGTTTTCATTTTAACTATTTTCAGCTTCAGCGGGCTTACCTGGTTGTACAGGGTGCTTAGCTGGCAGGTGTTTTTAAAAACCAGCCGGTAATGGCGGTGTTCAAATTTATTATCTATCCAAATCTGGATAAAATCAAGGGCGTACAATACAAACAGGGTGGCCACCAGCGCAAGCCCGGCAAGGGCAAATTCGCCAATACCTAAAAGCATCCCTAAGGCCGCCGAAATCCATATAGATGCTGCTGTGGTAATTCCCGACACAGCGGAGTTGGTACGAAATATTACCCCTGCACCAATAAAGCCAACACCGGTAATAATATTGGCCGCAATCCGGTCGCGGTTGGTTTCAACCCCCAGCATATAGGAGCATATGGTAAAAACAGTAGCCCCAAGGCAAATCAGCGCCAACGTTCTGAACCCCGCCGATTTGCCCCTTATCTCCCGTTCCAGCCCAAGAATACAGCCGGTTACAATGGCCAAAAACAGTTTTAGTATTTCGTGGCCATATATGTTATGGTTAGGGTTCAGTAAAACGGTGCTATCAAAATTCATGGGTAATTAATATTGGCAATTCGGTTTAATAGTTGTAAACTATAGTTAAAAGTAAAAGTTTAAAACAATAACTACCTATTATATTTTTATTGTGGTTACGATAGCCAGATTTTATGAACTAATACCTCAAATCACAATGTATTCCGTCCGATAAGACTATTTTTAAATCTTTTATGGCTATTTTAAGTTCATGGATGTGCCGACATTTGATATACAATATCAAAGCAAAAAAAACATGAACACTATATTAGCTCCATACARCACAAAAACACTTAAGTTAAAAAATCACCTGGTAATGGCTCCAATGACGCGTAGCAGGGCCATTGGCAATATCCCTAACGATTTAATGGCCGAATACTACCACCAGCGCAGCGGCGCAGGCCTTATTGTTACCGAAGGTACATCGCCATCGTCCAATGGTTTGGGTTACGCCCGTATCCCCGGCATCTTTAGCGGCGAGCAGGTTGAGGGCTGGAAAAAAGTTACCGGAGCGGTACATGCCGGTAACAGTAAAATATTTGTACAACTAATGCATACAGGTCGCATAGCCCACCAGGCCAATTTGCCCGCGGGGGCTACAGTTGTAGGCGTATCTGCCATAAAAGCGGCAGGCCAGATGCATACCGATAGCATGGGAATGCAGGATTACCCTATTCCTGTAGCCCTTACTACCGAAGCTGTTAAAGCAACCATTGCAGAATATGTGCAGGCGGCAAAAAATGCAGTAGAAGCAGGCTTTGACGGTGTTGAAGTACATGGCGCCAACGGCTACCTGGTTGAACAGTTTTTAAACCCCAACATAAATAACCGTACCGACCAATACGGCGGCGACTATAAAGCCCGCGCATCCTTCGCGCTGGAAGTGGTACAGCAAATTGCCGATGCAATTGGTAAAGAAAAAGTAGGTATCCGTTTTTCGCCCTTCTCAACCCTCGGCGATTTGCAGGAGTATGATGCGGATGAAGTACACAATACTTATGCCTACCTGGCGCAGGAATTAAATAAAATAGGTATCACGTATATTCATATTGGCTTTTCACCAAAAATCCCGCAGAAAACATTTGATGCCATCCGTAGTGCCTTTGAGGAAACCATTATACTTTGTAACGGTAATACACCCGCTACAGCAGCAGATACCTTAGCCAAAGGCTTTGCCGATGTACTTGCATTTGGTCGCCCGTTTTTGGCTAACCCCGATTTTGTGGCCCGTATGGAGCAAAACGCGCCCTTGAATGAGGTTGATTTTACAACTTTATATACCCCGGATGCTCATGGCTATACCGATTACCCGGTAATGGCTGTGGCTTGATAATGGCAGACAATACTTATATTACATTTATCTATTTTTAATTGACAATGGAAAACACACAAAAAACAGTAACATTTGTTGGCCCGGAAGACGGGCAGGGGATTGCCATGGCAGGCAACTCGTACCGGGTAGTGATATCGGGCACGCAAACCGATGGTAAATACGCGTTGATAGATATGCTGGTACCGCCCGGTGGCGGCCCGGTGCCGCACGCCCACCCCGATGTGCAGGAAAGTTTTTACGTTGTTGATGGCGAAGTTGAGGTAAAATCTGAAGCGGGTAGTTACATTGCAGGCAAAGGCTCATTTGTAAATATCCCTTACGGGGGTATTGTTCATTGCTTCCGCAATAAATCCAACCAAATGGCTCATTTGCTTTGTACGGTAATGCCTGCCGGCATGGAAAATTTTTTTACGGAAGCTGGCGAAGCCGCACCTTTCGGCACATTTTTACCGCCGCCGCCAATGACCAACGAGTTAAAAAGCAAAATGGGCGCTTTGGCCGAAAAGTATGGGCAAAAGATATTTCCGCCAGATTACCTGGATAAGTAGGCTTCTTTTGTGATGCTGAGGGTGTAAAATTTTGAAGTGAGAATGCAATGTCGGCGATTCTGAAGGGAGGAATGACATCGTGAAATGGGCTGTCATGAGTGGTAAAATTTCGCGAAATTCTGAAGGAGGAGACATCGTAAAAAATGGCTGTCATGGTGAGTTTGTCGAACTATAACGGGCAAAGGCCTCTCCGCGCGACCCTTCGACAGGCTCAGGGTGACAGGCCTGCGCACCTCGAAAATGAAACATGTAATGGGTAGGAACGAAGTATCTATTCGCGACCTTTTCTATCGGTCACGCATAGTTGATAGATCCTTCGTTCCTCAGGATTGACGGGAAAATCGGATAACAGGCTTTTCAATAACAACCGTTTAAATATATTTTATGCCGATAGAATTTGAATTTGAAGTAGGCAAAGGTTTTCATTTTGGCCAGGCTTTTGCCGGGCGTTTTGACGCCCAAATAGCCCATGACCGGGTAACGCTGCCCGAATCGATAGGCGAAGGGTTTATACAGGAAGTATTCCTGAATAACGGATTATCCCTGTGCATTCATCGGTATTGGCTTAAGGATGATCTTGTTTTGCGCCGACTGGCAGCTTCATCATCAACCATGCTCACCTTAAAGTTTGATTGCAGGCGCATCCCGGTGGAGGAGGCGGAATTACCGCACCGGCCTTTATTTACAGGCAGTAATGGCTGCGAGGTTGAACTGGGCACCGGCAACTTTTTTTCAGAAATGGTTGTTCCGGCCAATCAGCATGTTAATTTCCTGGTTGTTGGCGCATCCCGTCAAACGCTCATCAATACGTTAGATTTGCAGGAGGCCGGCTGCACCATAGCATCGCTGTTGCAGGAAAGCCCATCGTTTGTGCTGCACGAGGTGATGACTTTAGAAATGGAACGCGCGCTAAAACAATTAAGCCGCATTGATGAAACTACCACGCTGGCCACGCTGCTTTACAAAAACAAGGCCGAGGAACTCATATACCTGCTGTTCAGCAAGCTGATGCACCGCGCCGAAACCGCGTCTATCACGGTAGACCAGGCCGATGCCGAAAAGATATACAAACTGCGGGCCGCCATTTTAGCCGATCTGAGCTTAACTCCGCAGCTTCCCGAGTTATCGGGCAAAATAGGTATCGGCCTAACCAAAATGAAACAGCTTTTCCGGCAGATTTTTGGCGATAGTATTTATAACTATTACCAATCGGCCCGGATGAACGAGGCCGCCCGTTTACTGGCCATGCAATCTGTATCCGAAACCGGCTACCAGCTTGGCTTTACCAATTTGAGCCATTTTGGGCGCTTGTTTGAAAGGCACTTCCAGGTAAAACCCAAGCGATATAAAGATGGATTGGCGTTGAGGTAAAGTTATCGCGGGTATAGCCGGCCATATGATCTGCAGAAACCGTATCAACTAAACCAATTTAGCTGTTATATTAGCGGTCTCAAAAACATCAATTTCATTATGAAAACGGGTATTTACCATAAAACCTTTTTAACTGCGGTGATAGTAGCCGCTATGGCGGTGCCGGCCCGGCATGCTTTGGCCCAGGATAAAAAAACATCGGGCAACCCGGTTGTTGAGGGCTGGTATGCCGATCCGGAAGCTAAAATTTTTAATAAACAATATTGGCTATATCCAACTTACTCGGCTAAATACAACGAGCAGGTTTTCATGGATGCCTTCTCATCGCCCGACCTGGTACATTGGACCAAGCACCCCCACATTGTTGATACCGTCGGGGTAAAATGGGTTCGCCGGGCGCTTTGGGCGCCTGCAGTTACCGAAAAAGGTGGTAAATATTATATCTTCTTCGGTGCTAACGATATTCAGAACAATAACGAAAAAGGTGGTATCGGCGTAGCCGTAGCCGATAACCCGGCAGGCCCGTTTAAAGATTACCTGGGCAAGCCACTGATAGATCAGATTATTAACAAAGCACAGCCTATTGATCAGTTTGTTTTTAAGGATGATAACGGCCAGTACTATATGATATACGGCGGCTGGGGCCAATGTAATATTGTAAAGCTAAAAGACGACTTTACCGGCGTTGTTCCTTTTGAGGATGGTGTTACCTACAGAAAGATAACTCCCGAGGGCTATGTAGAGGGACCGGTAATGTTTAAACGCAAAGGCAAATACTACTTTATGTGGAGCGAAGGCGGTTGGACAGGCCCCGATTACCGGGTAGCTTACGCCGTAGGCGATACCCCGTTCGGTCCGTTTAAGCGGATAGCTACTATTTTAAAGCAGGATGCCAGCATTGCCACCGGCGCGGGCCACCATTCGGTTATTAACGTGCCTGGCACGGATGAATGGTACATTGTATACCACCGCCGACCATTGACCGAGACCGACGGCAACCACCGCGTAATGTGCATTGATAAAATGTACTTTGATAAAGACGGCATGATACAGCCGGTGAAGATAACCAACGAAGGCGTTGCGGCAAGGGTGCTGCGGTAGAGATGTACAGATTGCAGATTTCAGATGTGCAAATGAAATCATCTGAACCGGAATTCATCGAATTAAAGAATTTTTAGAATTCTGTTAATTCAATAAATTCCGGTTCAGAAAAAATTATCTACTTCAACTTACTCAAAGCCGCTTTTACTCTTGGTATCAGTTGCTCAATATCCTCCAGTGTGCTTGCACCTACAGATGCACGGAACCAGTTAACCGAATCATCTGTACCGAAGGCCGAGAACGGCACCAGGGCAACTTTGGCTTCTTTAATAAGGTAAAAGTTAATATCAGCCGAATCCTTTAATACATGCCCATCGGGTGTGGTTTTGCCGGTGTAATCAATTTTAAGGGTAAGATATATAGCGCCCATCGGGGTTATCGAATCTACCTGGAAACCTTCGGCTTTCAATGCCTGGAAACCTTCATGCAGGGTTGTTAAGCTGGCGCGGATTTTTCCCTTCAAATCATCAAGGTAAATGTCTACAGCAGTGGTATCTGTAATAAAATGAGCCATGGCAACCTGCTCGGCCTTTGGCGACCATGCACCCATGTGGCCAACAATAGCTTTCATATTATCAATAATATTTGCCGGGCCAAAACCCCAGCCTACGCGTACACCTGTAGATGCAAAACATTTAGATGCACCATCAACAAATACGGTATATGGCCTTAACTCGGGGCGCAAAGTAACCGGATCGTAATGTTTAAAATCGCCGAAGGTTAGTTGCGAATAAATTTGATCGTACAAAAGGTACAAAGGCTTTTCGCCGGCTGCACGGCTTTTGTTTTCGGCAATTACCAGGTCGCAAATTTCTTCCAGGTCTTTTTTATTAAACATGGTGCCTGTTGGGTTCAGGGGCGAGCAAAGCGCCAATAAAGTTGCGCCTTTTAAATGCGGTGCAATTTCATCTGCCGTAGGCATAAAATTATTTTCGGGCTTGGTTTCAACAATAATGGCTTCGGCACTGGTAAGGTCGCTGTAGTGGTTATTGTTCCATGATGGCGCCGGAAAAACAACCTTATCGCCCGGATCAACCAGGGCCAGAAAGGTTGAGTAGATCAATGGACGCGAGCCGCCCGAAATCAATATCTCGTTAGCTTTATAGTTTAAACCCATGCGGCTGCTTAAAAATGCCGATACACTTTCGCGCAGGTTAAGCATACCATCAGCCGGCGGATAGTTAGTTTGGTTGTGGTTATAAGCATCAACAATACCGTCTTTTAGGTCGGCAGGGATGGGATAAATATTGGAGTCGAAATCGCCAATAGTTAGGTTGGCAATATTTTGCCCCTGGCGTTTTAATTCATTTATCTCGCCCGCAATCTTAATGATCTCCGAGCCGCGTAAATTTTGAGCTAATTTAGAAACACTCATGTTGTGGATTTTATGAGCGGCAAATATAGGGGGAAAAGCTGAAAGCAGAAGGCCTAAAGCAGAAAGCGATGGAAAAGCTAAAAGCTGAAGGCTCAAAGCAGAAAGCCTTCTAAAACAAAAAGCGAAAAGCAACATTTTTACATGACAGCTTTTCGCTTAAAATATTTTTGCTTTGGGCTTTAGGCCTTATGCTTTCAGCTTACAAAATATGCTTTCAGCTTACAAATACGCTTTCCTCAGCCTGATGATATGCAGCCAGTGCATTACTTTCATTACGGGGTAAACCGGGTCAATTTCAAACCATTTGGCGCCGAAGTTGGCACGGTTAGGGCGTTTGTGGTGGTTGTTCTGGAACAATTCGCCAAGCATTAAAAAATCAAACGGAGTGGTGTTTTTTGATTTGTCGCCGTTATCAAAATTGGCATAACCATATTTATGACCGCACCAGTTAACAATAGCGCCATGTATAGGGCCCATTAAAAAATGAACCGGAATTAACAGATAAAACCAAGGTGAAGTAGCGAACACCACGTAAAAAGCAATATATAAAACGCCGAATGCCAGGCGCGAAACCATTGACGAACCAATGTAATCAACCGTACGCCATTCCGGAATGTTTCCTTTAAAGCGTTCTTCAGGATCTTTTAATCTTTTTTCGTGCATGCGGTAACTTTTGGCCGTATACACCATCATCTGGAAAACATCCCTGAAAAAATGTGGCGAATGCGGATCCTTCTCGGTATCGCTGTATGCATGGTGCTCGCGGTGCATAATAGCATAAGCACGCGGGTTTAAAAACGATGAACCCTGACAAATGAACGTCAGCAGATAAAATGTTCCCTCAAAAAATTTGTTGGTAGTGAACATTTTATGAGATGCATACCTGTGTAAAAAGAACGTTTGGAAGAAGAGCGACAGGAACCAGTGCCCGATGAAGAAAATTATTATTACCACTGAATTAGAATGATTAGAATGAACTGTTATTTATAATCTTTCCAAAGATACGATTAAAACGCATAAAAAGTTTTACCCTATTTGTTTTTGAAATTATTTTATATCCAATAAAGGTTGCTCACGTATATATAAACGCCCTTTTTGCCTGAAATATTTTTTTTGCTTTGTTGCTGTAATTCAAATTGTTGAGTCGGCAATTGGCGTATTTATTACCTGTCGTCAAAATCTTCGCAAATGGTAACGGTCATAATTGGGGGGCGTTACTGTAGTTTAATTTGTATGCCCTCGCAGTTGCTTTGCTTATGTGTAAATAATTGTAACAAATTTATTACTTACTATTGGATGAACTTTGCTGCTTTAAAATGCAATCGTTCAACGATCTTTGAGATCATTCTGAGCCATGCCGGATGCTGCCCGGGAGTGCGGTATTGTAATTTCGCGCTATGAATCAATTATTTACCTCGTCAATGAAGCCCTGTTTATCAAATAATCGTCATTATTGCCGGGATATTATGGAGGCATGAAATATTTTGTAAAAATACCGTTTTCCGGGGATAACCTTTTAATTTAACGTTGCGTATAAAGCGTATCGATTTAAGCGAATTATGACAATTAACACTAAATCCGTGAGCGTATTATTGGTTGATGATGATGAGATCAATAATTTTATCTCTATCAAATTAATAAAGAAAGCTTTATTAAATACCGAGATTATGGCCTGTTTAAATGGTAAATTTGCTATTGATCAGTTGTCTGAAATTCAGCGTAAAGATCCGGCCAAGCTGCCCGATTATATCTTGCTGGATATTAACATGCCTATCATGAACGGCTGGGAGTTTTTAGACGAGTACAAACGTTTAAACCTCGATCCGCTGGGCAAAAGCAAAATCTTTATTATTTCATCATCAGTTTTCAGCAACGATATCAACAAAGCACGCTCATACCCACTGGTAAAAGATTTTATCAGCAAACCATTAAACGTAGAAAAAATTAAGGAGCTTTTTGAAGTTCAGCCACAAGATTAAGCAGGCGTTACCTTAAAGTGTTCGCCGCCATCTTCACTGCTTACATTGCCAATAGCAAATGTTTTGGCGTGATAAAACAGGCAGGTCCATCCTTCTTCGGATGCTAATTTTCCATATTCCTGGCGCAGTTCCATCGCTTTGCGCCCATCCATATCATATTTAGCTATAAACTTTCGTATCAGTTGCTCTGGTTCAGGTAGTTCGTCGCCGCCAAACAGCGCTTTCGTGCCTTCCATATCTATCCAGAATACCTGGTGATTGGGGCAATGCCCTCCTGATAGCTCATAACGGATACCGGGAATCAATTCGCCGCTGCCTTCAACAAACGTTATATCTACGGTGCCATCAAGGGCTTCAAAAATCTCTTTATGGTATGATGATGATTTGCCCGTAATGCCAAATTCCCATTCTCCTTTTTGTATTACGTGCCTGGCCTGCGGAAAGCTGGGTTCAAGTTTGCCGTTGCGCTCAACCACCAGGCCACCCGAATGGTCATAATGCAGGTGCGACATCAACACCAGTGTTACATCATCCGGATCGAACCCCGCGTTGCGGATATTCTGGTGCAGCAGCAATTCATCGCGGGTATCTTTAAAACCAAGGCCGGTATCCAGCACAATAAGGTGATGCGTGGTTTTTATCAGGAATGGGTTTACATGGATGAACAATGAACCCGGGCGGTCCCTGAAATTGTCGGTTTCGGGGTTAAAGGGGATGAATTTTTTAGTCGAATCAACTGAATATGAGCCTTCTCCTAACGCGAAAATTTCCATAGCTGCGATGTGTCAGATTTTGAACGTAACTTTGGCCGTTTAAAATGCCAAAAATTATATTTACTGTTATAAAAGCTGCAAAGATATGAATAAACGTTGGGCGATAAGGGATAATGCCGATGAGGATTTGGTAAGCAAATTATCTGCCGAACTGAATATTGATACCGTTTTAAGCAGCCTGCTGGTATACAGGGGGATAAGTGATTTTGAAGGTGCCCGGTACTTTTTCAGGCCCGATCAGCGGCATCTGCATGATCCTTTTTTGATGAAGGATATGGAGGAAGCGGTTATACGTATTGAAACCGCCATTGCCGCCGGCGAAAAGATACTGGTTTATGGTGATTACGATGTAGATGGTACTACCGCCGTTGCCACTGTTTACAGCTTTTTTAGCAAGCAGTATAAAAACATGGAATATTATATTCCGGATAGGTATAAAGAGGGTTATGGCATATCAACCCAGGGGATTGATTATGCGGCCCAGAATGGTTTTAGCCTTATTATAGCACTTGATTGCGGCATTAAATCGGTTGATAAAATTGACTACGCCAACACCCTGGGGATAGATTTTATTATTTGCGACCACCACTTGCCCGGTGCTCAGTTACCCGCTGCCGTAGCGGTGCTTGACCCCAAACGTGCCGATTGCGAATATCCTTATAAAGAATTATCGGGCTGCGGTATTGGCTTTAAGCTGATACAGGCTTATGCCGAAAAAAACGGCATCCGGTTTGAAGCCGTGCTTGAATACATCGACCTGGCCTGCATCAGCATATCATGCGATATTGTACATATTACCGGTGAAAACCGGGTGCTGGCGCACTTTGGCCTGCAAAAAATAAATACCAACCCATGCATTGGTGTTAAAACGCTGATTGAGGTTGCCGGTAAAACTCCGGGGAACCTAACCATATCTGATGTGGTGTTCCTAATAGGTCCCCGCATTAATGCTGCCGGCCGTATTGATGATGCCAAACACGCGGTTGAATTGCTGATAGCCTGCGATGAAAAAGCCGCCAAAGAAAAAGGCATGATGATAAACTCCCGTAACCAGGAGCGAAAGGGCCACGATTTAAATATTACCGATGAAGCCCTGGAGATAATAGACAGTGACGAGGTGCTGATAGGCAAAAAATCAACCGTAGTATTTAATAAGGATTGGCACAAAGGCGTTATTGGTATTGTGGCATCGCGCCTTACCGAAAAATATTACCGCCCTACTATTGTACTTACCCAATCAAACGGGCATGTGGCAGGTTCGGCGCGCTCGGTGCTGGGTTACGATCTTTACGAGGCGCTTTGCGAATGTAAAGATCTGCTCATCCAGTTTGGCGGGCACAAGTACGCGGCCGGTTTAACCATGCTGCCCGAAAACGTAGAAGCTTTTAAAGAGAGGTTTGAAGAGGTGGTGAGCGCAACCATTTTGCCCGAACAATTAATACAACAGATACAAATTGACGCCGAATTACGTTTAAGCCAAATAGAACCGAAATTTTTCAGGATATTGAACCAGTTTGCGCCCTTCGGGCCCGAAAATATGGCGCCGGTTTTCATAAGTAAAAATGTGTATGTTAGCGGTAATGCAGGCCTGGTGGGGCAGGCACATATTAAAATGACTGTAATGCAGGAAGGTACGGCAGCCTTTGATTGTATTGCCTTTAACCACGGCGAATACCTGCCGCAATTAAAACCAGGCGTGCCCTTTGATATTTGCTACAGTATTGAAGAAAATATTTGGCGCGAACGAAGAAACATACAGTTGAATATAAAGGGGATAAGGTTTTAAAAGTCAAAATTAAAAAGTCAAAAGTCAAAAATTTTGGCCGGGGATTGGCGAAGAAATGGCGGATAACGCATGGCGGCGACGACTCACCCGGTCGAGGCTACGCCCGATCACCCTGTCTTCACCTGCGGTGGAAAGAGGGTTAGGAAAGAAAATTGGGTTTACCCTCTTTGCGGCGTAAGCCGGAGAGAGGGTCGGCCAGCGCAGCGTAGCCGGGTTGAGTTGTGACCAGCGTTCAAGCCGGAGTAAAACGCGTTAGGGATTGAAGTGGATACCGGCCCGTGACTAAGGCCTGCAGGCGTATGAACGCAAAGCCCGGCCGGAGGAACGCCATGGGGAAAGTCAAAATTAAAAATTCAAAAGTCAAAAATTTTGGCCGGAGGATTAGAGATACATGTTGAAGGTAAAGCGACAGGTTTTTACTTTTGAATTTAGAACGTATAAGTTGAAGGCAAAGGTAAAGCGACAGGTTTTTACTTTTGAATTTTGACTTTTGAATTTGCAAAATGATACTACGAGCAGAAAATTTAGTAAAAAAGTACAAACAGCGCACCGTTGTTAACGATGTATCGTTTGATGTGGCGCAGGGCGAAATTGTGGGTTTGCTGGGGCCGAATGGCGCCGGAAAAACTACGTCGTTTTATATGATTGTTGGTTTGATAAAACCTAACGAAGGCACTATTTTTCTGGATGATAAAGATATAACCCAGGACCCTATGTACCGCCGGGCGCAAAAGGGTATAGGGTACCTTGCACAGGAGGCTTCGGTGTTTCGCAAACTATCTGTTGAGGATAATATTAAAGCTGTGCTGGAGATGGGCGGCATGCCTAAAGACAGGCAAAAAGACAAGCTGGAAGAATTAATTGACGAATTTAGCCTGCACAAAGTGCGCAAAAACCGGGGCGACCTGCTATCCGGCGGTGAGCGTCGTCGTACCGAAATTGCCCGCGCCCTGGCAGCCGAGCCTAACTTTATTTTGCTGGATGAGCCTTTTGCCGGGGTTGACCCTATTGCGGTAGAAGAGATACAGGCGATGGTAGCCAAGCTAAGGCACCGCAACATAGGCATCCTGATTACCGACCACAACGTGCAGGAAACACTGTCAATAACCGACCGCGCTTACCTGCTTTTTGAAGGTAAAATATTAGAATCAGGCGTGCCCGAGGTATTGGCCGAAAATGAGATGGTGCGGAAAGTATATTTAGGTGCTAACTTTGTTCTGAAGAGAAAAGTATTCCCCCAATAATAAACCAGCTGTATGACAATATTTAACTCCGTATTTACATGGTTCATGAAAAAGCGCATTCACCAGATTGAGCTTTTTATGAAATATCCCAACGAAGTACAGGAGGAATGGTTTGAACAGCTGATATCTATGGCCGAGAGTACCGAGTGGGGCCGCAGGTATCAATATAAAAGCATCGAAAACCTTACCCAGTTTAAGGAGCGGGTACCTATCCAAAATTACGATACGCTGAAGCCCTATATTGAGCGCATGCTCAAAGGCGAAAAAAATGTGTTGTGGCCGTCAGAGATCCGCTGGTTTGCCAAATCATCGGGGACAACTAACGACAGGAGCAAGTTTATCCCTGTGAGCGAGGAAGCCCTGGAGGAGTGCCACTTTAAGGGCGGAAAGGATGTGCTTACCATTTATTTTAACAACCAGCCCAATGCCCGCATGTTTACCGGCAAGGTACTTACGCTGGGCGGCAGCCACCAGGTGAGCACCATAAACCCGGATGCTTCATTTGGCGACCTATCGGCGGTGATCATGAAGAACCTACCCCTTTGGGCCGAGCTTCACCGCACACCGCAACTGGAAATTGCCCTGCTGGATAACTTTGAAGAAAAATTAGAAAAAATAGCCCAGGCCACCAAGGATGTAAACGTAACCAGCATTGGCGGCGTACCTACCTGGAATTTGGTGCTGTTTAAACGCATATTGGAAATAACCGGCAAAAAAAACATGCTGGAAGTTTGGCCCAACCTGGAAATGTATTTTCACGGTGCGGTTAATTTTGGCCCTTATCGCGACCAGTTTAAAGCGTTAATTCCCAGCGATGACATGTATTACCTGGAGAATTACAATGCATCCGAAGGCTTCTTCGGCATCCAGGATACCCGCGAACCGGGCGACATGCTGCTGATGCTGGACTATGGCATTTTTTACGAGTTTTTACCGTTGGAAAACCTGCACGATGAAAACCCGCACACCCTTACGCTGGATGAGGTGGAGCTTGATAAAAACTACGCGCTTATCATTAGTACCAATGCCGGGCTTTGGCGGTATATGATAGGCGATACCATTAAGTTTACCTCTTTAACGCCTTTCCGCATCCGGGTAACCGGCCGTACCAAACATTTTATTAATGCCTTTGGCGAGGAAGTGATTATTGACAATGCCGAGCAGGCCCTGGAAGAGGCCTGCCAGCAAACCGGCGCCGTCATTTGCGAGTATACTGCCGCGCCTGTTTATTTTAATGGTAAAGATTGTGGCGCCCACGAGTGGATAATTGAGTTTGAAAAGAAACCTAACGAGTTTGAACGTTTTGTGGATATCCTTGATGAAACCCTCCGCCGCATTAACTCCGATTACGATGCCAAGCGTTTTAAAGACCTGGCCCTGCGCCGCCCCATAGTACGCCGCGCCCCCGAAGGCACTTTTTTTAACTGGATGAAAGAAAAAGGTAAGTTAGGCGGCCAGCACAAAGTACCCCGCTTGGCTAACGACCGCGAGTACGTGGATGCCATTTTAAAGGTGATGGAACTGGTGGTGGAATAGAGCCAAGAAGTTAGAATCAAGAGGCAAGACAAAAAATAAATAGTTGAATCTCCCGCGAAGTTAGCGTAGCGTAACTCGTGGGTAAAACTGGTTGAAGCCTTTGGCTTCAGTTGAACTAAAAGCTGAAATCATGCTTAGCCACGAGTTTGAACATCGCGGCAGTTCGTAAAACCTGCCCCGCCCTTTCCCTCGGACTTATCCCTCCCAAAACGTCGTTAAATCTTATAGCCCAATTTACCCCCTTAGGTCATAGAAATATCGCTGTTAAAATTAACTGTGACGCAAGCGTATCATGATTATTTTTTACGTTTTAAAAATCCTTTAACCCCGCGCTTAAACCTATATTTTTAATTTATTGCTCATGTGATACAAGCGTATCAAAACTTATGTAATATACTATATATCAGTTATTTATGTAAGTTTTATTTGTTTATTACATTTTAAATAGCCTATTTTTGATTTGTAATAATAAACCATACATAAGCCTGTATTCCTGAAAAACTAGTTTGAACGATGCTGTTTTGCCTGCGTTCAATTGAGGGTGTTTTAAACATTAGTTAAGTTGGTAAAGCGATTTAGCAATGCGTAACAGGCCTTTTGCCTTGGATTTTTTGTGCAATCAATTAAACCAAATAATAAATTTTATGAACATTAACTACTATTTAAAGCGGCTTGCAGCCCTCACCCTGCTACCCGCGGCCTTGCTGTTTTCCTGTAAAAAGGATGCCAACACCGGCGAAGCCAAAGCACAACAAACCAACAGCACGGTAGCCCGCGCCGCCAACGAAGTTGTAAACGCCTGGGTAACCACGGCCGATCAGTCAAAACTGTTACAGGCGCAGGCCAGCTTCAATTTTGCCGCTGATGCAGGCACCAACGCCACCACCGTAACTGTTGACGAAAACACCACCTACCAGGGCATAGATGGCTTTGGTTTTACCCTAACGGGCGGCAGCGCCAGTTTATTGAACGGGCTGGGCGGCAACCAGGCTGCCGTTTTAAGCGAGCTTTTTGGTACGGCAAACGGCCAGATAGGCATCAGTAATTTACGTATCAGCATTGGCGCATCTGACCTTAGTTCGGGCGATTTTACTTACGACCAGGTGGCGGGCGATGTAAACATGAACAGTTTCAGCATCAGCCAGGAAAATACCGATATGCTGCCCATCCTCAAGAAGATTATCGCCATCAATCCATCCATCAAAATTATAGCTACCCCCTGGACGGCCCCAACCTGGATGAAGGTTAATACAACCGGCAACAACGGCTATACCGGCGGCAGCTTAAACACTGCGTACTATGACGCTTATGCCCGTTATTTTGTAAAATACCTGCAGGCCATGCAGGCACAGGGTATCACCATTGACGCCATTACACCGCAAAACGAGCCGCTTAACCCATACAATAACCCAAGTATGGTGATGCAGGCCAGCGAGGAAGCTACTTTTATAAAAAATAACCTTGGTCCGCAGATAAGGGCGGCCGGTTTTGCTACCAAGATCATCGCTTATGACCATAATACCGACAGGATTGACTATCCGGAGGCTGTTTTGGCCGATGGTGGTGCAAACCCTTATGTTGATGGATCGGCGTTTCACTTATATGCGGGCTCAATTGCTTCTTTAACCGATGTGCATAATGCATACCCTAACAAAAATGTGTACTTCACCGAGCAATGGGTTGGCGCGCCAAGCAATTTTGGCGGCGACTTGTCATGGCATGTTAATAACTTGGTTATTGGTGCTACCCGCAACTGGAGCCGCAACGTTTTGGAATGGAACCTGGCGGCCGATGTTAATTATAACCCGCATACAGCCGGAGGCTGCAGCACCTGCCTGGGCGCCATTACCGTAAGCGGAACATCAATAACCCGCAACGTAGGTTATTACATTATTGGCCACGCGGCACGTTTTGTAAGGCCAGGGGCTGTCCGTATTTCATCAAATGTATCGGGCAGCATCCAGGATGTCGCTTTTAAAAACTCCGACGGCAGCAAGGTACTTATCGCCCTTAATACCGGCTCATCTGCCGTTAGCTTTAAGGTAAAATGGGGTGCCGAGTCATTTACCTACTCGTTGGCAGCCGGCGCGGTGGCTACCTTTAAATGGAGTGGTACCCAGTCAAGCGGTTCATCAGGTGCTCCAATAGGCTCGGTTATTACGCTGAAGGGTATCAACAACCAGTATGTAAGCAGCGAGAACGGCACAGCCGCCATGAACTGCAACCGCCCTACCGCATCGGCGTGGGAGCAATTTACTTTGGTTGATGCCGGTGCCGGTAAAATAGCTTTACAAGGGATGGGTAAATATGTATCCAGCGAAAACGGCACGCAAGCCATCACCTGTAACCGCACCACTATTGGCGATTGGGAAAAATTTGACTGGGTAGTTAACGCCGACGGCAAAATATCACTACGGGGCAATAACAGCAAGTATGTATCCAGCGAAAACGGAACGCAAGCGATGACTTGCAACCGCGCCACCATATCGGGCTGGGAAGCTTTTGGGGTGAACCAGTAGAAAACGTATAAAAATTTTCATTTCGAGAGAGCGGGGTGGGGATGTGCGGGAGCGCGAAAGAGAAACTGTCTCTTGAGCGATAGCGAAAAATCTTGTACGCTGTGCATTCCGATAGGCTTTTTTGGATGCAGGGCGTACAAGATTTCTCCTCGCCCCTGTGCTCATTCCGGCGCTGGCTCGTTCGAAATGACAATCTTTTCATTTAGTACTAACAACACGCAATCAATCAATTATAAACAAATACCAATCTTATGAAATCAATTCTAAACTTAAAAAAGGGCGCTTTCGCAATAGTTGCCCTGGCTACTTTAGCCATTTCCTGTAAAAAAGATGCCAACAGGCAAACACCTGCCACCGCGACGGCCGAAACCAATCAAACCACCACACCCAGGGCGGCAACGCTTGTATGGAGCGACGAATTTAACGGCACCAGTGTTAACACCGCCAACTGGAATATTGACAATGGTAACCCCAATGTTAATAACGAGAAGGAGTATTATCAATCGGCAAATGCTACAGTATCCGGCGGCTTTTTAACTATTACTGCCCGTAAAGAAACCGTAGGCGGCCAGCCCTATACCTCGGCTAAGCTGACTACTGCCGGTAAATTCCAGCCAACTTATGGCCGTATTGAAGCCAGTATAAAGCTGCCTGCAGTACAAGGTACCTGGCCGGCATTCTGGATGCTGGGCGCCAATATAGGCACCGTAGGATGGCCGCAATGCGGCGAAATTGACATTATGGAACAAGTTAACACCTCCAACACCATACTAGGTACCATGCACTGGTATGTTAACGGCCACTCGCAATATGGTGGCAGTACAACTACAACACCCACTGGTTTCCATACCTACGCGGTGGAGTGGGATACCAATTCTATCAAATGGTATGTAGATAATACGCTGTATGTTACCGGTAATATTGCAGGCAATATCAACAATACAGGCGCTTTCCATAACCCCTTCTTTATTATCCTTAACCTGGCCATAGGCGGCGACCTGCCCGGCAACACCATTAACGATGGCGCTTTGCCCTGCAATATGGTGGTTGATTATGTGCGGGTATACAATCTTTCGGGCAGCAGCACATCGCCGCCAATTGGATCGAACATCACCCTGAAAGGATTTAACAACCAATACGTAAGCGGCGAGAATGGTACACAAGCCATGTGGTGCAACCGCCCAACCGCCCAGGCCTGGGAAACTTTTACCGTAGTGGACGCAGGCGGCGGCAAGGTAGCCCTGCAAAGCATGGGCAAATATGTATCGAGCGAAAACGGTACGCAAGCCATCACCTGTAACCGTACCACCATTGGCGATTGGGAAAAATTCGACTGGGTACCTACTTCGGATGGGAAGGTTACCCTGAGAGGTAATAATGGCAAATTTATTTCGAGCGAAAATGGCACGCAGGCCATGACCTGTACCCGTACAACGGCATCGGGCTGGGAATCATTTGGCATAAATCAATAGTTAACATTTATATTGGCCTGTTCCTTTGCGTAGGGCAGGCCAATTTTTACCTGATGAAAAAGTTTACAAGCTTTTATTTTATACTGATGATTAGCGCCTGCCTGGTTCATGCGCAACAGGTAGCAAACAAACTGCAAGTTGATGTTGGCACCGGTTACCGGCAGGAGAACTTTCGATGGTCTATATCGGGCAATATCAGCGGTCAAAACCCCAACGTGCTTTCGGAACTTAAATGGATGAAGGTTGGCGGCCAAAATGCAGCCGCATCCATCAGCTATAACTTTTGGAAACGATTTGTTGTTTACGGCGATTACTCGAGGCTGTTCATATCCTCGGGCACGGTAAACGATAGCGATTACGGCTCCGATAACCGCAGCAACAATACCTACAACCAAACCTTCAATGCCAATAAAGGCAGCGCCAGTTTGTGGAACCTGGGTGCGGGGTATATCATTTTTAATAAATATTGTTTTAGCATAGCCCCTTATATTGGTTATGGCGAGAATAAAGAGTTTCTCCGCCTGCTTAACCGGGCCGGCATGTTTCCGGATTTGAACAGTTCTTATTCCCCTCAATGGAAAGGCGGCTTTTTTAAAGTTGTATCGTCGGTAATAATGGCTCCCAAATTAAAGTTCAAGGCTGATGTTACCTACCACCAGGTAAGTTACAACAGCAACGGCAACTGGAATTTAATCACCAGTTTTCAGCACCCGGTGAGTTATCGCCATCATGCCAATGGTTACGGGATTGAAGCCGGCGGCAAGTTGAGTTATGACGTTACCAATCACCTTGCCATCCAAATTGGCGGCCGCTATTTTACCTGGCAAACCGGCAACGGCACCGACCAGCTTTACCTCAATAACGGCCAAGTTGACAAAACGCAATTGAATGGTGTGTCGCGGGTTGGTTTCGGGGTATCCGGGGGTGTGAGTTTGGGATGGTAAAGGTGCATCAACGGTATGCCGGCAGTGTGGTGCATATAGGGTAAAAGTTACAGCTGCATTGCAAGCTGATCCCCTGGCCCGGCCTCTTTTTCTTCTCTTTGTTTCGGAACAATATCACCAAAGTTTGATAACGAAATCCCCAGCAACCGGATGCGGGTATCATCGCCTGGATTGGTGGCTGCCATCAATTGTTTTGCGGTATTGCATATCGTCTCCAAATCATTAAAAGCTGTGGTGAATGATTGGTTTCGGGTGATCTGTTTAAAATCGCTGTATTTTACTTTGAGGGTGAGCGTTCGGCCCTTTAGTTCATATTTGAGTAGGCGGTCATATACCACCAATGCAATTTTATCCAGTTCGGCTTCCATTTCGGGGAGGGTGGTAAGGTCATAGGCAAAAGTATCTTCTGCACCCAGTGATTTGGTTTCGCGGTGGGGTTGTACTTCCCGGTTATCAATCCCGCGCACTATCTGGTAGTAAAAGCGGCCTGGTTTGCCAAAATGCCGGGTCATTTCATCCTCGGTTAGTTTTTTAAGGTCGGCTCCGGTATGCAGGCCCATCTGCTTCATTTTTTGTGCGGTGACTTTGCCTACACCAAAAAACTTTTCGACAGGCAATTGCTCCATAAAGCTTTCTATGCTTGACGGGCCGATAAACTTCAATCCATCGGGCTTGTTAATATCCGAAGCGATTTTAGCTACAAATTTATTGATAGATACACCGGCGGAGGCCGTAAGGTTAAGTTCATCCTTTATAGCTTGTTTTATCTGTTTGGCTATATCAATTGCCGAGCCGATGTTGAGTTTATCGTTGGTAACGTCAAGGTAGGCCTCATCTAAAGATAAGGGCTCAATCAGATCGGTATACCGGCTGAAGATCTCCCTGATATGTTGCGAAACCTCTTTATATGCGGCAAACCGCGGCCGAACAAACAGGGCATCCGGGCAAAGCTGTAAAGCCCTTTTTGATGACATTGCCGAACGTACCCCAAACTTACGGGCCTCGTAACTTGCCGTAGCCACCACGCCACCCCGGCCCTGAGGTAACCCGCCCACTACCAGTGGCTTACCCCTGTACTCCGGGAAGTCCCGCTGCTCAACCGACGCGTAAAATGCATCCATATCAATATGGATAATTTTGCGGATGATTTGTGTGGGTTGATTTTGCATGGATAATTTAGTGGCCGTTACACAGAAGTATACCAAATGTAAATATAGTAAATAGTAGTTTTAGTGGTCTTGTTGCTTCCTGTAGTTGCCGGCAGGCGATGGACTCAAATTTGTAAAACAGATAGTTTAAAACGTTGAAGACGGAGGATTAATACTATATTTAAACTTTCAATTATACCTTCATGAAAAGACGCTCTTTTGTAAAATCAACCCTAATGGGTGCTGTAACCGCAACCGTTTTACCCGCTGTAAGTAACGCTGATACCATGCATACCGAAGTGCCAATAGAAGAATATTATGAACTCCGGGTTTATAGTTTAAAAGATGTAAGTCAGCAGAGCTTGGTGGAAGATTATTTGCAAAATGCCTTAATACCTGCGGTAAATCGTCACACTATAAAACGGGCCGGTGTATTTACCGAACTAAAACCCCAGGGGCAAACTAAAGTGTTTGTACTTATTCCTTATGTCTCCACTTCCCAAATTGATAGGGTTCAAAAACTGATCAGCGGTGATAAAGACTATATTGCCAGCGCTGCCGCTTACCTTAATGCCCCGGCCACCGCGCCTGCTTATGAACGGATAGAAAGCTCTCTTTTAAAAGCATTTCCGCATACATTACTCGCTGCTGCGCCCGAAAGGAAGCCGCGTATTTTTGAATTACGCCAATACCAAGGCGCCAGCGAAGCCGCTGGCAAAAAAAAGATAGAAATGTTTACCGACCAGGGCGAAATAGATATTTTTAAACGCCTTGGTTTCAACCCTGTTTTCTGGGGCGAAACTATAATCGGCCCCCAACGGCCCAACCTTACGTACATGATCACCTTTGATGACCTGGCCGCTAAAGATACCCATTGGAAAGCCTTCGGCAGCGACCCGCAATGGAAAAAGATAAGCAGCGTACCCGAATATGCCGATGCCCTGTTGGTAAGCAAAATAACATCAACTATGCTGGTGCCCACAGCTTATTCGCAGATATAAGGCAACAAGTTACCTGCCGCTGGTTTTCTTTTTTGAATAAGTATGCCTTACCAACGGCTTTATTAATTGGTGATCTTGCCGGGTGCCGTTTTTAACCGGCCTAACATTATCTGCATCAGTTGCTTTATAAGCTAATGGAATCCATTCAGGGTTCAGCGTATTTGAGCAGTTCAAAACAGTTGTTTTTTAGTGTGGGCGGTGAAAATTAACAGGCAATAATTCATACAAATAAAACGAATTCCACGAATAATGCTGTGGAAAACAATGTAGAAACTGTTTTTTATGTTGATATATAGTACAAATTTACCGGCTTCCTTTTGTATTTCCAAACCGCCTTTAATTCATGCACAAATGCTTACAAAAAGGTAATTAATTCACACTTTTCGGTAACAAATGCGATATTTATTGATACAAATAGTACATTTATTTACACAAAAATAAAACGGAGATTTTTTGCGCAAAAGTTCAGAAAAGGCAGGCCGAAAAATCGGGTATCTTCTGTTTTAAAAAACATAGCAGTTTAAACATATAACTACCACACTCGAATTTTTTAATTGCTTTAAAAACAATTTTGTCATTCGATAGTAATCATTAATCAATCGATTAATGATTTGGCCCTGAACCCCTTTGATTAATCAATCGTTTGATTAATTTTGTGCCGTTAAAACAATGGACAAAGATAAAATAGACAAAAAAGACCACATCCTTGACGTCGCCGAACGCGTGTTTGCCGACTATGGATTTGATGGCGCTTCTACCCGGACAATTTCGGGCGAGGCCGGTGTTAATATGGCTATGCTCAATTATTATTTCGGTTCAAAAGAAGGCCTTTTCCTGGCAATTTTTGAACGTAAGATCTCGTCATTCCGCACACTGCTTCAAAATATAGGTAATGACGACAGCATGACAGCCTGGTGTAAACTGGATAAATGTATTGACAATTATGTAGAGCGAATTATTGTAAATAACTGCTTTCAAAAATTGATCAGCCGCGAAATATCGATGAATAAACGCTGGGGGCTTACCGATAAGATAATCGAAATACTGATGGTAAACGTTGTGGAGATCAGGAAGATAATTGAAGAGGGGCTCAATAATGGCTCCTTTCATAAAGACATTGATATCCCGATGGTAATAGCAACCATATTTGGTACCAAAAATTACGTAATCAACATGCCGCAGTTATCATCCTTAATATTAGGTCATGATGTTCGTGACGAAAAATTTATGGAAGAGGAACTGAAGCCAAGGATTAAAGCATACATGAAAAGACTTTTAAAAGCTTATTTAGTAAATGAACATGACAACTCAAAATAATAAAACCGACCACCTTAAACTGTTGAAACATACAGTTAGCGCGTTTTGGAGGTATGGCACCGCCCTGGCGGTATCAGGTTTGCTGTTTGCAGGAACGGCAACGGCCCAGGACCGTACAATTACTTTAGATGAGGCCATTAAGCTGGGCCTTGATAACAGCAAAGTTTTAAAGCTATCGCAAGCTAAAATTGACCAGGCTGTATCGCAATACAACCAGGCTAAAGACCAGGCTTTGCCAACCGGTAAAGTAAGCTATGGTTACAACCATGCCGAAATACCTGCCAATAAACTTTCGCTTGGCGAAAGCAGCTTTAATTTACCCGATAGGGCCGATGCTTACCTGGGTATACTATCATTAAGCGAAGTGCTTTACGCAGGTGGTAAATATAAATATGCCCGCGAATCGACAGATTTGCTTACCCAGGCTGCCCGTTTGGATGTGGTTAATGATAAAGACCAGATTACTTACGATATCATCAACTCATATTACAACCTGTACAAGGTGCTGCAAAGCAAAAAAGTAGTAGCGCAAAATTTAGCTACCATCGATGCGCAGATCAAACAATCGCAAAGGTTTTTTGACCAGGGATTGGTTACCAAAAATGATGTGCTGCGGTTTCAGTTGCAACGTTCAAATGTTGAGCTGAATGGTATCGACCTGGAAACTAATCGCCGTATCATCAACTATAGCCTGAATGTTTTGTTAGGCTTACCCGAAGGTACCCAGCTTAATATAGATCAGATAACCGAGGTTGACAGGCCCGTTGCCCCTTTAAGCAATTACCTTGATACCGCTTATGCAAGCCGTGTTGAATTACAGCAGGCAGATTTACGGGGTAAAGTTGCCGAAACCAGCATCAAAAACATACAGGCTAACACCTTGCCTACATTGGCAGCATCAGGAAGCGCCTATTATGTTGATGTAAACTCAAACCCGATTCCTAAAAGCGGGCAGTTTATAACCCCGATATCAGTTGGCTTAACCCTTTCCTGGAACTTTGGTAACTTATGGACAAACAAAAACAAGGTTACCGAAGCTAAAATTCAACGCGAGCAGGTAACCATCAACAAAACCATCACGGTTGACCGCATTAAAAACGAAGTAAACCAAAACTACCAGAACTGGACAATGGCTTTGGATAAGATTAAGCTTTTACAAACCTCAATTGAACAAGCGGGCGAAAATAATAAGATCCTCGAATCAAAATACAAAAGCAATATAGCATCAGCTACCGATAGGGCCGACGCCGAAACATTGCTTTACCAGGCACAAATAAACCTGGAGTTAGCTAAAGCCGATGCAGGCCTGGCTTACTACACTTTACTAAAATCAACAGGAAAAATCAACAACAAATAATACTTAAACCAGATAATAAAATGGCAAAGGCACAAGAAACACAGGAACAGGAACCAAAAAAGAAACCAAATAAAGTTATCCCTATCATATTAGGCGTATTGCTTCTTGGTGGTATCATTTTCGGTATCAAAGAGTACATATACTACGGCAAGCACATTGATACAGATGATGCGCAGGTTGATGGCGACATAAGCCCGGTAGTTGCCCGCGTAGGCGGATATGTTGACTCTATTTATTTTGAAGAAAACAGCCACGTAACTGTTGGTCAAACTTTAGTTAAAATTGACGACCACGATTACAAGATAAAATTAGAGCAGGCGCAAGCAGCCCAGGTTGGTGCAAGCGCAGGTATCAATGTAAATCAATCGCAGATTTACGCTACACAGGCAAACTCATCAAGCGCAAGAGCGCAGGTTGAATCAAATGCTGCCCGTTTAGATAAAGTGCAGAAAGATTATGCCCGTTATGCAAACCTTATAAAAGACGGATCGGTAACCCAGCAACAATTTGACCAGGCTAAGGCCGATCTGGATGTGGCTAAAGCAAACTTAAGGGCATCGCAAGACCAATACAAAGCAGCGGTTGAGCAAATTGGCACCACCCGCAGCCAGTTAAAGGTTACTAATACCGGCGTAAGCCAAAAGCAGGTTGATATTGATTATGCCAAACTGCAATTAAGCTACACCACTATAAAAGCGCCATCAAGCGGTTTAGCCGCCAAAAAAAGCGTACAGTTAGGCCAGTTGGTACAGGCAGGGCAAACCTTGTTTAGCGTTGTTAATGATAACAGTTTATTCATAACCGCCAACTTTAAAGAAACACAGCTGAATGATATGAAAAACGGCCAGAAGGTTGATGTTGAGGTTGATGCCTACCCTGATATGAAAGTACAAGGTACAGTTTACAACTTTAGCCCGGCAACCGGCGCCAAATTTTCATTACTGCCGCCAGATAATGCTACCGGTAACTTTGTAAAAGTAGTGCAACGTGTACCGGTTAAAATTAAATTAAACGCCTCAAAAGACGTACTTGACAAATTGCGCCCTGGTATGAGCGTAAAAGTTTCTGTAATTAAAGGAGAATAAAATGGCTGAAACAGGCTTTAAAAAATGGATCATCACCATCACGGTTATCATAGCTTCATTGCTGGAGCTTATTGATACCACGATTGTGAACGTATCCCTGCCCGATATACAGGGTAACCTTGGTGCTACCCTTGAAGATATTGCCTGGGTGGTTACCGGTTACGCTGTAGCAAACGTAATTGTGCTCCCTATGTCGGGATGGCTGGGAAGCAGGTTCGGGCGCAAAAATTATTTCATAACTTCCATTATCGTGTTTACCATCGCCTCGTTTTTATGCGGTAATGCCACAAACCTTAATGAGCTGGTTATGTTCCGGATACTGCAAGGTATTGCAGGTGGGGGGCTAATATCAACCTCACAGGCCATATTAATTGAAACATGGCCACGCGAACAAATTGGAACCGCCACAGCGCTATTTGGTTTAGGTGCGGTAGTAGGGCCAACTGTAGGGCCTACCATTGGTGGTTATATTACCGATCACTCATCGTGGCGGTGGATATTTTATGTGAACATTCCGGTTGGTGCCCTGGCAGCGTTTTTTGCCTACACCTTTGTGCGCGAAACGCCTAAAGACGAAAAAGGGAAACCTGTTGACTGGTGGGGCATTGGCTTACTGGCTATAGCTGTAGGCAGCTTGCAAACCATTTTAGAGAAAGGTGAATCGGAAGATTGGTTTGCAACTCCTTACATTACGGTATTAACTATCTCTGCAGTATTAGGATTGATCCTGTTTATATGGCGCGAGATGAGTATTAACTATCCGATAGTGAATTTTGCGATATTAAGGCACCGGAGCTTTGCTGTGGGGATGTTTACATCCTTTGTGCTTGGTTTTGGGTTGTATGGGTCGGTGTTTGTGTTCCCGGTATTTTGCCAGAATTTGTTAGGTTTTACAGCACAACAAACAGGCGAGATCCTTTTCCCCGGTGGGTTGTGTACCATTGTAATGATGCCCTTTATTGGTAAGATGCTCAATAAGGGTATTCCGGCACAGTTTATGGCCACCGCGGGTATGTTTCTGTTCTTTGTATTTACCACAATGCTCAGTAACTCCACCATGGCAATGGGGCCGTCTAATTTCTTTTTGCCGTTAATGATCCGGGGCGTAGGTATGGCCTTGTTATTTGTACCCTTAACCACGTTGGCCATTGCCGACTTGAAAGGGCCCGAGGTAGGGCAAGGAACAGGCTTAAACAACATGATGCGCCAATTGGGCGGTTCTTTTGGTATCGCTACGCTAACTACCATTATCCACGTACGCCAGGGCGTGCACCGTAGTAACCTGTTAACAAATATTACGGCAACCAACCCGGCATTTATTGAGCGGTTTAACGCTTCGTTACATAACTTTATGGCCAAGGGGCACTCATTAATTGATGCTACCCGTATGGCGTATGGCGCCATTGAAGGCGCGTTAACCAAACAGGTGCTGTTGTTGACTTATGACGATGCTTACTGGATATCGGGACTGGTGATGTTGTTTTCAATCCCTTTGCTGTACCTGCAGCCATTCAGGAAATCGAATGCAAAAATGCCGGTAGACGCGCATTAAAATTCATAACGATAAAAGCCGTTCCACTATTACCTGGAACGGCTTTCCCCAAAAAAAATTAACAATTAAAATTTAATAACTCTCCCCGAGATACAATTGATTTTCAATAAAAATAAGTGTAATCGAGGTTTGTTTAATCTTAGGCATAAATTTAGAAGTTTTTAATTAACAAACGCAAATTTTATTAAGTAATAAACTGTTATTTATGAAAAAAGCATGAAATTATTAAATCTCATGCTTTTTTTATGCTAAAATACTGTTGATACTTAAAAAATAACTTTCCCGGTAGCTGTAACTAACGACGCAATACGTACCGCATCAAAAATCCGCTCCTCGGTTGTGGCTAATTTGATCAGCGAATCTTCATGGGCGTTTACACACATTTCGCAGCCATTTACAGCGGAAACAGCCAGGCTCATCAACTCAAAAAACTCTTTTCCGGTAACGGGTTTCATCATCAGCTGCATGCGGATGCGTGCCGGGATTTGAGTGTATTTTTCTTTCTGCGTAAAATGCCTGAACCTGTAAAATACATTATTTGAAGCCAGCAATGATGCGCAGCCTACCGCTTCACCAATTTCGGCGGCGGTAGCTTCCTGTACTTCGGCGTATTTGGTAAAGTAGCTGGTAAGCGGCGTATTATTGTTATTAACCGCTATAGTTAAACCTAATAAGGCGCATTCTTTAGCCGTTAAATGGGCCGATGTAAGTGTGCTGGTAAAATTCAGTTTCAAGTCGCGTAAATAACGCGATTCGCCTTTTTCTAACAGGGTAAGGCTGGTTGTACGGTAATCTTTATCTAATCCAATACTTTCCAGTATTTCCTGGATCACTTCGGTACTTTCGTTCATGGTGTTTGTTTTTATGCTTAAAGCAGAAAGCCGAAGGCTTAAAGCTTTAAAGTGAATTTAATCCGTGTCGTTATTGCGAGGTACGAAGCAATCCCCTACATGCTAAGTCCCATATAGTTCGGGATTGCTTCGTGCCTTATAATGGCATGCTTTTAAGCTGTTGATTATCAGAGTTGTTTTTTAATGTAAAGACGCAATACTTTGCGTCTCCCCCAGGATATTCAAAATTTACAGGCTCAATTTGCATGTGTGATTTGCATGCGGGAGACGCAAAATGTTGCGTCTCTACAAAAGCCCCGTTTACAATTATGTCATTCCTTTTTTTTCAAGCATAGGCTGGTGGGCACTCGCCATCACGGTCTGCTTTTTGACGGTCTGTTTTAGCTTTAGGCTTTACGCCTTAAGCTTTCAGCTTATTCCCGGCTTACAAAAAATCCCCGCACAATAAATTAACTGTACGGGGACATATGTAGTAGGGGGAATTAAACAGTTAGTGTTTCCTGGCCTTTTTCCCAGTTACATGGGCAAAGTTCGTCGGTTTGTAAACCATCAAGCACACGTAAAACTTCTTTAACGTTACGGCCTACGCTTAAATCGTTAACAGAAACCCAACGGATAATACCGGTAGGGTCAACAATGAAAGTAGCGCGGTAAGCGATTTTTTCAGTTGGCTCCAATATGCCCAAATCTTCGGCTAATGATTTTGAAGTATCGGCAAGCATCGGGAATTTCAAATCGCGTAAATCATCATGATCGCGTCTCCAGGCAGCGTGTACAAATTCCGAATCAGTAGAAGCACCAATTAAACGGGTTTCGCGGTCGCGGAACTCGCCATAGTTTTTGTTGAACTCAGCAATTTCAGTTGGGCACACAAAAGTGAAATCTTTTGGCCACCAGAACATTACTGTCCAAACGTTATCATCATTCACCAAATACTCAGAAGTAAGTGTTTCAAACTCTTTTCCTTTTTCAAGGCTAACTACGGCCGTTTTAGAAAACTGGGGGAATTTTTGTCCTATCGTTAACATAAGTGTCTTTTTGTTATTATTTATACAAATATACTGATTTAAAAGTCAGCCTTTCATTCTAAAAATCTATACCTTATAGATTTTATTGATAGTTAATTTTTAAGAAATTTGTTTTGTCTATGTGTGCCGTATCTTACATCTGCGGGTTTATTGGACATCAGTAGTTACAGAATTGACTGGCTGCTCTGTCAATTTTTTCAGGGCGTTCCCTGCGGGCCGGGCTCATACTGCACAAGCCTTAACCACAGGCCGGTATCCGCGCCAATCCCTAACGCTTTCCGATGCCCCTTGGGTTAAACTATCCAGCGTTTAGGCCACCCCAGAGGGGTGAAAGCTTTGTAGAAATAAAGAATTAGTTGTTTTGTGCTCCAGGGGAGCACTACCCCGCGTTTCGTTTTCCTTTCCCTTAAAGACGGAAAATTTTTCATCTAACAACCTGACAACAATATACTTATACGATACTTCTAACGTTGATAAGGAAGCCTGTCTCAATATCATGAAAATTAAACCTTTTCTCATTCTCGCAGCTTCTGCTATAATTCTGGCGGCGTGCTGTATCCTTTTTATCCGCAGTAAAAATCGCGCATCGTCCAAAAGCGACGAAATAGTGCTATATTTGACATCTTTTAAAAAAAGCTTTTCTAATGAGAGCGGGACTCAGCCGCTATTGGATTTTTTTAAGGATGGACGCGAAACCAAGGGCGTTTATGAAACATTGGGGGTGTTAACCGGGGCGCCGCAGGAAGATAGCGCGTTACAAGAAGGAGGTTTTAAGGTTGATTTTAACGCGGATAAGGCTACCGTACGGTTTATCAATGCCACGTTATCTGTGGCAACTGTGCCTGTTACGTTTAGCAAGGATGGTTTAGCTAAAAAATATTCGCAGGTTTACTTCACTGTTCAAAAAACAGGCCCGCATCAATATAAAAATTTAAAACTTGATGGCCGGGATTTTATAATAGCACATCAAAACTATTCCAATTATGTGGAAGAAAACCGGTACCCGGATAAGGAGGTGTATACCCCGGCAACCTTAAGCGCGTTTAAGGACGTTGCAGGTCTGCGCGCAAAATACGATAGTGTTATATGGTTTAGCCACCTAAACGGCAAAAATTGGTTTTATGTAATCAACGGAAAATGGGACTTTTACAAAGCCTTCCCGGAAGATAAGGACACTGCCAAAACTTACAAAATGGGCCTTGTGAACCCGCAGTTTAAAGAAATAATTCCCGTGGGTTTTGATGTGGTACATAATATAGGCGGAACCGTGCCCAACCTGGTTGAGGTAGAAAAAGATCACAAACGGGGTCTTTATGATCTATCGGGGAAGGTAATAGCACCGGTGGAATATGACCAGATCAGGGCCGTTAAAAACGGCAGATACCTGGCTGCTTTAAAAAAGGACGACCACTTTTACTGGCTCAGAAAAGATTATACCATTTCCGATAAAGCCGACCTTCGGATAACAGATCTGTTATCCCAACTTAAACAGGCCCCCCCTTTTACAGTAACCAAAAACCCGGGCAATGATGTAACCGAGTTTAATTCGCGGCGCATGCATGGGAGTATTTATATACCGCCATCATACCTTGTCGACCTGGGGTTAATACCCACCATAAAAGTGTTTGAAAACCCATTGAGGCGAAATGTTTTTGTATTTGGCGCAAGCCGCAGCTACAGGGTTGAAAGGGATGGTAAAGCTGCTGCGAAAGTTAACGGTGGCGGCAATTGGCTGCTAAGTTTATTTTACACTATAAAAAACCATTACATTGATGGCCGTTCGGGTTTATACACAGCCAAAAACCTGGTAATTATTGATAAAAAGCGGAATAAAGCTTACGGATCGTCTGTAATTGATGCCGTTTACAACAACAAGGGAGAGCCTGGAAGTTCGGCAGATTGCATGAAAAATACAGTGAAGGCATTAAACGATTCCTTATTTGAGGTTGTGATGCCATCAGGGGCACATGTAAAATTGCTTAACGGCGCCACGCTTAACCAAATACCATTTTACCATTACTTCGGCTTAAAAAAAGGGCGCCTGGTTGAACAGAACACCGGCAGGCAATTTGGGTTTACCAAAATAAGGAAGATGGATGATAGCGACCTTAACGGGTGCTACGTATACCTGGTAAAAGCCGATAAGGATAACTGGAAAAATGAGCAAGGCAGTATCAACCAATATGTTTTGCAGTATATGAAAAACGAAATATATGCATCGTATAACTACGACTTTAAAGATGCCCCATGGGCGGAGATATTTGGCGAAACCTTACCCGATTATAAAGCAAAAAATACAAACGTCGACGATTCATTAACCCTTATCGACAAGTACAACATCAACTTTATAAACAGTAAATTAAACGCAAAAAAAGCAAACACACTGGCAGCCAAATAAGTGCCGGGAAATAAGGTTAAAATTTCCAGTCATTGCGTTTCAAATAATTTAATATCTTGGTATCATGAAAACCAAACCTATCCTCATTATAACGGCCATTGTTTTGGTGGTTGCAGCAAGTTGTTTTGCATTCTTTAAATACAGGAGTCAAAATAAACCGGGCAAAAGCGAGATTATACAGTTTTTAAACGCCTTTAACAAACACATCCAGGCCGGCAATATTGATTCGGCCAAAACTTTTTTTGAGGATCAGCAAAAGAGCAAGGCTGTTAAGATATTGCTAAGCGTGCTTACCAATAAAACCAATACCGGCGGCAAAGAGAAGCCAATTTTTACGGTGAGTTTAAATACCGAAGATGCCCTGATAAAATTGACAAATCCCGAGTTTGCTACTGCCACGATAGCTGCCACTTTTAAGAATGATAACCTGCCGGAAGAAAAATCGACCGTAACATTTACCATCCATAAAATTGATGGCAAAAACTACAAAATAACCCAGGTAAATGCGCTTGGCTTTGTGAAAGATTATGTGGCTTACCAGGCAAAAGTATATAATAAAATTACGCCCGAAAAAGATATTTATAGCGCAATTACGCTTGCTGCGTTTAAAACGGCCGAAAAGTTGAAAACCAGTTATGATAGCATAGTCTGGTTTGATCATGTGAATAGCAAAACCTTTTATTATGTAATAAAAGGCAAATTGCCCAACGGCTTTTTATATGTTGATGATAAAAAAACCGAAGGCGCCGACTATAAAATGGGTCTTGTTAGCCCCGGGTTAAAGGAAATAATTCCTGCCGAATATGATCTGATACATAATGTTGGTGGAACTATTGACGGCTTGATTGAGGTTGAACAGGGCGATAAAAAGGGCTTTTATAACCTATATGGTAAACTAACTGTGCCTGCAATTTATGATGAAGTATATCCCCTGAAAACAACAGGGAATTTAGCTGTTTTAAAAAATGGAGAGGACTTTTTTTACCTGAAGGCCGATTCCACCATATCAGATAAAATAGCTGATTTTAAAATAGCCGATATTGTACCGCAAATTAAAACCTTCGGAGATTCGTACACACTATCTGACAAAAGTTCAAAAAACGTAATGGAATATAATTCACGGGATTATAATACATCGCTGGTAATTTCGCCCTCGTACCTGGCCGGCCTTCAGATACTTCCAAAAGTTATCGACTTTCCGAATCCGTTAAGGAAGGGGCCTGCAGAAGGCGATGACGAGGAAGGAGGCAGCCGTTCAATTGATGTTGCATTTGATGCTGATAAAAAGGACGATGATAGCAATTGGTTTCAAAGTGCTTATTATACCATTGTAAATGATTATTTGGGCGGACGAGGCGGCCTTTACACCAGTAAAAATGTATTGGTAGTTGATAAAAAACATAACCAAATCCTGGGGTTTAGCGCAAGTATCGATTTAAGCGAGGGGGAGGGATATGCCTTGCCATCTAAAACCTGCAACGAAAGTTCAACTAAAGCAATCAACGATTCACTCTTCGAGTTTAAAACAACATCGAGCCTCGAGCAGTCTTTGTTAGGCGAAAACGAGACTATAGCAGACGGGCCATACTATCATTACCTTCAACTTAAAAACGGAAAACTGGTCGCCTTAAACTCTAAAAGGCTGTTCCCTACACAATTTATTAAGCTGGATGATTCATACCTTCAAGGCTGTTACATAATAAGACTAGGGGCGTACGGAGAATCAAAAGAGACAACCATTGATCATTTAAACAAATCCATGCTTCAGTACATGAAAAATGAGATTTACGCTTCGTATAAATACAGGTTTAAAAATCAGAAATGGAATGACGTTTTTGAATATCGCTTTTCTGGCAATGGGGATACCACAAAAAATGCCAATGTTGACGATTCACTTACTATTATTGATAAATTCAACATCAGCTTTATTAACAGCAAGTTAAATGGGAAACCCTTAAACGTAAAAATGCCTAATAGCCTGGCTGCAAGATAGTTTTAAGGCAGAAGAACGATTGTTTATTTTTAAGTGACTGATAATAAAATGTTTTGCTGAATGTTTTAAGTTAAATACGTTGCTGTATGAAAAGAAAACCTATCCTTACTGCCATAGCTTCAATGGCTGTGCTTATTATTTGTTTTTCGTTTACGCGCGATAAACGATCGGTAAAACCGGATAAGGCTGCTATAATCAAATTCCTTAATGCATTTAATGTGCAAATTAAAGCAGGGAATATCGACTCTGCAGAATCGTTTTTTAAGCAGGATATAGCAGGCACCGGAATAGAGATGCTGGGCCACGTAATGGGGAGTTATCGCGGTTCATTGCGCAAAACAATGCTGGCATTTGACATAAATTTTGATACCCGAAATGCCCAGGTGAAATTTACAAACAACCAGGTGGCCACGGCTATGGTTATTGCCCGCTTTAGCACTCCGGGCATCAAAACTCAAATATCGCCGGTACTGTTTACTATTGAAAAAAACAATAGTAAACAGTATAAGATAAGTAGTGTCGACCTTAGAAACTTTAACCAGACTTATAGCAATTTTGGGGAGATAGTAAGAAGTAAATCTATCCCTGAAAAGTACCTTTATAAACCCATTACATTGGCCGCTTTTAAAAACGCTGATAAATTAAAAAAGAATTATGACGGCGTTTTATGGTTTGATCATATTAATGATCAAACCTATTACTACGTATATAGGGGAACCGTTCCGTATAATTTATATGATAGCAACGCCCGTGACAGGGCAATTGCAAACTTTCAAATGGGTCTGGTGAATCCCGATCTGAAAGAAATTATCCCCGTTTCGTACGATTTGATCCGCAGCGTTGGCGGCACGGTAAGCGGGTTGATAGAAGTGGAGAAGAATACTAAAAAAGGGTTGTATAATTTAAATGGAAAAGTTGTTGTACCTGCGGATTATGATGAAATATACCCTTTAAAAGAGAACGCGAATGTTGCGTTGCTAAAAAAGGGGACTAACTATTATTATTTGAAAAGGAATTTTATCATTTCGCCCCAGCTAAACAATTTCAATATTGCCGAACATCTTGCCCTGATTAAGGCTTATGGCCAATCGTTTACATTATCGGCAAAAAGCCAGCCAGATATAATGGAGGAAAACTCCCGTAAAATGGATAACGCCATCTACATCGCACCATCCTATCTGGCCGATTGGAAAATTATCCCCGATTTTACAATGTTTGTAAACCCTTTAAGAAAGGTTACAAGTATGGCGAGTGTAGACCTATTTGGGCCAACATCAGTTAGGTTTGACCACCCTAAAAGAGAGCAGGCTAATTCGTGGTACGAACGCATGATTTATACTATCGGGAAACAATACCTTGGAGGGCGGTCTGGCCTGTATAGTAGCAAAACTGTTGTTTTGGCAGATAAAAGGAAAAACAAAACCCTCAGCTTTGAAGTACCTGCTTCTATGGGCGATGGATATTATAACGGACTTGCTGTTAGCCGGTGCAATGAAAGTGACTTATTGGCGCTCAGTGATTCCTTATTTCAATACAAGATCACTTCGGAATTTGCCGTCCCTCTGACAGAAAAAGACCTTAATTTGCTCGAAGCGCCATATTATCATTTTATCCAGATTAAGGGCGACAATATCATCGTATTAAAAACGTCAAGAATATTTCCAACAAAATTCAATAAGTTGGACGATAGTTATTTGCAGGGTTGCTACACTATGGCTGAAAATTCAGATCAACCTAAAAATATACGGGTTGAAGCACAGGCAACAGCCGAAATATTGGAATACATGAAAAACGAGATCTACGCATCGTATCATTATCACTTCAAAGACGAAAAATGGAACACTATTTTTAAATCCAGGTTTGATAATGAATACGTAGAAACACCCCAAAACGACGACGTTAAAGACTCACTAACTGTTATTGATAAATACAACATCAACTTTATTAACGCAAAACTAAAGGCAATGCAACCCAAAATTCAGGCTTCCAGATGAGTATTACCGCAAGGCTATTAAGATACTTTGCTTTTATATGGATATCCATTTTAAGCCTGGGTACATTTTATGAAAGTTTTGCGCATAACCACGCTTTCTTTTTAGGCTTTAAGCAGGCAGCTATTAAAACAGGCTGGTACATGCCGGCATTTTTCTGCCATATTTTTGCCAGCAGTATTATATTGCTGGTTGGCTTTTTCCAGTTTTCAAAAACGGTATATGCCAACCGACGGATACATAAGATATTAGGAAAAATATATATCTGTGGGGTATTGTTTATAGCCGCGCCGGGCGCCTATGTCATGACGCTGTTTGTTGGCCGGGGTACGGGCGTTTTTATATCGTTCCTGGTACAAAATACGCTTTGGGTGTTATCAACTGCATTGGCATTTACACTTATCAAAAAAGGCAATATCAACGATCATGTTAAAATGATGCGCCGCAGCTACGGCCTTGCTTTTGGGGCGGTAACCTTGCGCTTTTATATCCTGCTTTTCCACGTTTTTGGCAACGGTGTAAACTTCGATAATAATTATATCATTATTGCTTTTTTAAGCTGGGTGCCAAATTTAGTGTTGGTGGAAATAATCAATATAAACGAAACGAAGCCCCACCCCTAACCCCCTGAAGGGGGAACTATAGCGGACAAGCAAAAAAAATAAAGGCCTGGCGAGAAACGCCAGGCCTTTATGTTAATCAAAAAGCTCCCCCTTCAGGGGGCTGGGGGGCCTCGCCTCTACAATATAAACTTCGTGCTCAGGAAATTAGATTCGTTGTCGTTCACAATGTCATTGATGATCTGTTTGTTCACATCGTTCATTTTGGTAGCCACCAGCGAACGGATGGAGAAGGCCCTTAATGCATCATGCACCGAAAGGGTGCCCTCGGCACTATCTTTACGGCCCGTGAAAGGGAATACATCCGGCCCGCGCTGGCACTGGCTATTGATATTTACCCGGCTTACCAGGTTCACAAACGGATCTATCAGCGATGAGATCTCCCTGGCGTCGTTACTAAATATACTCACCTGCATTCCATGCGGCGAATCTATCTGGTACTCAATAGGCTCTTCTATCGACTCGAACGGCACAACCGGAATAACCGGGCCAAACTGCTCCTCGCGGTATAGCTTCATTTTTTCGTTAACCGGGTACACAATGGCGGGGTAAAAGAAAGAGGCCACCGTTTCGCCGCCGTTTTCGTTAATTACTTTTGCGCCGTTGGCAATTGCGTCTTCAACAATATCGGTAAGGTAAGCCGGTTTATGTGGTTCGGGCAAGGGAGTAAGTTTTACATCTTTATCCCAGGGCAAACCAAACGGCAGTTTAGCAACTGCTTCGCTCAATAGTTTTAAAAACTCGTCGGCTACATCTTTTTGAACAAATATCATTTTTATGGCTGTACACCGCTGGCCATTGAACGATAATGCGCCTAAAATGCATTCGCTTACTGCTAAAGGGAGGTCGGCATTTTTGGTTACGATAGCGGCGTTTTTGGCATCTAAACTTAATACCGCGCGCAGGCGGTTTATTTTAGGGTGACGCTTTTTTAAATCATTGGCAACCTTGCTTGATCCGATAAAGGCCAGCACATTTACTTTACCCGAGGCCATCAACCCGGGTGTTACTACTGAACCACGGCCATAAATGGTGTTCACTACGCCTTTAGGGAACGATTCCTGGAAAGCGCGCAATAATGGGTAATGTAATAGCGTACCATGCTTAGGTGGTTTAAAAAGTATGGTATTGCCCATAATAAGGGCGGGGATTAATGTGGTGAAAGTTTCATTCAAAGGATAATTGAACGGCCCCATGCACAGCACTACCCCCAACGGCGAACGGCGGATTTGAGCGACCAGTCCCTCGGCCATTTCAAACCGTGACGACTGCCGGTCGATATCCTTCAGTGCATCAATGGTTGCATTGATATACTCGATGGTGCGGTCAAACTCCTTGGCCGAATCGCCGTAGGATTTGCCTATCTCCCACATCAACAGCTTTACAACCAGGCTGCGTTGCTCGCTCATCTTGTAAATAAAGCGCTCCATGCATTTAATGCGGTCGGCAATGCTCATGGTAGGCCACTCACCGCGGCCATTATCGTACGCTGCAATGGCTGCATCTAATGATTCAAATGCTTCCTTTTCGGTACAAACCGGGTATGTTCCAATTAGCTTGCGGCCAAAGTTGCCATCGGCATCAAAAAAGCCAATTGGCGAGTATACTTCGTTTACCTCGCCGTCCCAGGGTTTCATTTCGCCATTGCTCAGGTATTCGCGCTGGTGCACTTCTTCTGTCTGAAACCCAAAGCCAATCTGGCTTTCGGGCACAAATATGGAAGTTATCTGATCTTTAAAACTCATATTTTATAGGTATTAGATTTTTATAAAGGTAAAAAAAGCCTGCTTTTATAAGCAAGCTTTTTTATGGCCAATGAGCAGAATTGCGAAATTTGCAATTCAGGCACTCTCTTTATATAATACCATGCCAGCGTGGTAAAAAACGCCGTCTTTAAAATCGCCTTCGGCTACAAAGCCGGTATCGTCAAGGTATTCAACGTGGTTACCTAACCTGTTGTAGTAACCGGTATAAGCGCTTTTTATATCGCCGCGCGTTTCATCATAACGGCCATTTGGTAAAAATTCATGACGTATATAACCGTCTTTGGTTACCCAAACGCCTATATGCTCGTTATTTTTTGTTGTTAAAAACCAGTTGAGGTTGTTAATTCTTTCCATGTTTCCAAATCGTTTTGTACCGATGCTATTTTTTGGTGGGCCAGTTGGTAGGCATCGGCACCTAAAAATAAATTCAGTGGGGCATCGGGTTGGTTTGCAATTTTAATCATCGCAGCGGCCGCTTTTTCCGGGTCGCCCGCTTGCTGCTGATCTAAGTTATTTTGATGCAGGTTTTGCGAATCGCGCACATTCTGATAGGCATCAATCGGGTTCTTAGGCGTGATTAATGATCCTTCAGAAAGGAAGTTGGTGCGGAAATAGCCCGGCTCAACAACCGTTACTTTGATACCAAATGGTTTTACTTCGGCATCAAGGGCTTCAGAAAAACCATTAACCGCAAATTTGGTAGCGCAGTAAATTCCAAAACCAGGATAACCACCTACAAAGCCACCTATCGACGAAATATTGATAATATGACCCGATTGTTGTGCACGCAGGTAAGGCAACACTTTGCGGATGATATTTAAAGATCCAAATACATTTACATCAAAGTTGTCGCGGGCCTCCTGGTCGGTTGTTTCTTCCAGGCCGCCCAGCATACCGTAGCCGGCGTTGTTAACTACCACGTCTATTTTACCAAAAGTGCTGATGGTTTTCTCGATAGCTTGCTGCACGCTTTCTTCGCTTTTGATGTTAACGGCGAGTGGTAAAAACGCATCACTGGTTACGCCTACAGCACTTTCCAGGTCGCTGATGTTTCTTGATGTGGCGGCTACTTTATAACCTTGGTTTAATAGTCTTTTTACGAGGGTAAGTCCCAGGCCTTTCGAGGCGCCGGTTACAAACCATATATTTTGATTGCTCATGATTATACTTTTATGGTGATTTCACTGATTTTAAGATGATTTCACCGATTGATTATTTATGTTAATTATCGTGTTTGTTCAAGTGGCCTGATCACCAGTTCGTTAACAGATACATTGCCGGGCTGACTGATGGCGTAAATCACCGCGTCGGCTATGGCGTCTTCATCCATTTTAGGCATGTTTTTAAGGTCGCCGTACATGGCTTTTATCTTTGGGCTGGTAATATCATGTCCAAGTTCGGATTGTGTTGCCCCGGGGAAAATAGTGGTTACCTTAATGGTTTGTGTCACTTCCTCGCGCAGGCTTTCCATAATAGCCTTTACCGCGAATTTAGTTCCGGAGTACACCCCAATTCCAGGAGATGTTTTGATACCGCCAACGGATGATGTTGCGAGGATATGACCCTGCCCGCGTTGCAGCATGTGCGGCAATACGGCATTAATGCCATATAAAACCCCTTTAACATTGATATCGATCATCCGGTCCCACTCGTCAACCAGGCCTTCCTCAAAAAAGGATATGGGCATAATGCCGGCATTGTTCCATAACACATCTACATGGCCAAACTTATTGATAGCCTGTTGGATAAGATTATCCAGATCGGTGCGTTTGCTTACGTCTGTTGTTACGTAGATGGCATTGTCGCCTATTTCGGCAACTAAGGCTTTTAGCTGGTGTTCCCGGCGGGCGGCCAATACAACTTTGGCGCCAAGCGCTGCCAGCTTTCGGGCCGCAACCGCGCCAATTCCGCTGCTGGCGCCGGTTATTACTATAACTTTGTTTTTAGTGTTTTCCATCGTTATTGTTTTCAGGTAGATGTAAGTGCTTAAAAATCAGTGGCGCAGGTAGTGTTCTCCCATTCGTGAATTTCCTTATACAGCCCGTCCAGCTTTGTTAGGGTCCGGTTATAAGCATCACCACCTAAGAGCAAACGGAGTGGCGGGTTTTCTTCATAAACCACGTTGATGATGCTTGCAGCGGCCTTTTCGGGGTCGCCTGCCTGCTGGCCATTCATGCTCAGGTATTTACAGTGCGAGTGCCTCACATCTTCATATTCGGCAATCGGGTTTTGGGTAACTGTTAATGAATCGGCCGTTAGGAAACTGGTACGGAATGCACCCGGAGCTACTACGGTAACTTTGATACCCAGCGCTTTAACATCCAAAGCCAACACTTCTGATAGGCCAATAACCGCCGATTTGGCTGCCGCATATACTGCCCAGCCGGTACCGCCGGTAATTCCCGCGATAGAAGCTATATTGATAATATGACCCGAACGCTGTTTACGCAGGTAGGGCATTACAAACCTGATTACATTTAGGGTAGCAAATACATTTACATCAAAGGCGGTGCGGGTTTCGGCATCCGTAAGTTCCTCAATAGCACCGCCAATGCCGTAGCCGGCGTTGTTGATAACTACATCTATCCGGCCAAATGTTTCATGAGTATGTTGCAGGGCCAGGGATACGCTGCTCTCGTTAACCAGATCGACCTGAAGGGGTAAAAAATCAGCACTGTTTGAACCAACGGCGGCGATAAGCTCCTGCCGGTTCCTGGAAGTGGCGGCAACAAGCTGGCCAGCATCCAGTAATTGTTTTACTAAACTAAGCCCAAAACCTTTGGAGGCTCCAGTGATAAACCATACTTTTTTGTTGTCCATAGTGTGTTTGTTTTTGATAAAACAAAGGTAATATGACAACAAAAGGGAGTAATTACGCTATTCAAACCAATTATTACGAAATTCAAACATTTCTGAACCTGGATGGTGTAACCTGGGTTTGTTTTTTAAAAAAGTTGTTGAAATGCGTTGGTTCTTCAAACCCCAGGCAGTAGCCTATTTCCGAGATATTCCAATCGGTGTGGCGGAGGAGGGATTTGGCTTCGCTCAGCAGGCGGTCGGCGATGTGGTCGGTAGTGGTTTTGCCGGTGGTTTCGCGGATGGCGCGGTTGAGGTGGTTTACATGTACCGATAACCGCTGTGCGAAATCATTGGCCGACCGCAGTGCAAAACGCTGCGATGGCGTTTCTATCGGGAACTGTCTCTCCAGCAGTTCGGTAAATACCGAGGTGATGCGCGATTTGGCATCGGCGTGTTTGTATACATTCTCGGATGGCTGGGTTTTTAGGGCGTAGTAACACAACTCGGTAACGTAATTGCGGATCAGTTCATACTTGAACGCATAGTCAGAAGCAATCTCATCCGTCATTTTACGGAACAGGCCCGTAACGTATTCGTCCTGTGCGCGGTCAAGCTGGTATACCGGTTTGGCGTTGAGGCCGAACATGGGTAGTTCGCTCAAGCCGTTGCGGAACCGCTCTACAAAAAATTCTTCGGTAAAAATGCAGAAAAAGCCCGTGCGGTCGTCGCTCATGTGCTCAAAGGTATAGGGCACAAGCGGGCTAAAAAACATGAGTGAAGTGCCTGATAATGTGATGCTTTTATCGGCATAATGAATGATGTTTTCGCCCCGCATCAGGCTTATTTTATAAAAGCTGCGGCGGCTATAGGTAACCGGTTTGGCGTTGGGCCCAATACAATCCTCAATTTTAAAAACATTAAAATGACCTATGTTTTGCTGCAGGTTATTGGGCAGCCAGTCGAATTTATTTTTGTAAAAATCTTCAAGTGTTTCGGTAGTCATAATCAAAGTTACAAAATTCAAACCGCATGTCAAGTGGTGCTTTTGGTTCTACTGTCTTAATCGTGACATTTTTGCTATACTTTTTAACACATTTAGGTAATTTATCGGCACTTTTTAGACAATAATTTTCAAAAAAACACACTTTTATGCAAAAAGTTAAAACTCCGCCTCCTTTACATCATCGTGGTGAGGTTTCCTGAATTTGGCAACACTTTTTTTGATGTAAGTAAAAATATCATAGTCGCTCATTTTGCGTACCTGGGCGGCGGCGGGGCGGTACTGGTTAATGAAATGGTATAACGAATCGGATTGCAGGCCGGTGAGCTGGGCCACCCGCTCGTCGCTAAAACGGCTGTCAACATATTTGCCCTCTTCATCGCGGATGAGCGCCTGCTTAAACCTGTAAGCATTGCTATGTTTGTAAGTAAGCAGGGCAATCAGCTGGCTGGGCACAATGGCAACGCCAACCATCGGTATTGGGCCTGCAGTTATGCCCGGCCTGATGATATCCGAAAACTTTGGCGGGTGGCTGTTAAAATCGCGGGCAAACTGAACGCGGTTACTGACAGAGTCTTTCACCCTATCGCGCCGGGCGCTGATGTTTACCTGTTTTAGCTGGATGGTTGCCTGCTCCAACTGTACAATCACATCGCCGGTTGCCAGGCCAACCGCCTGCTTAAACGATTTATAACCTTGCATTTTTACCTTTAACGTATCCCCTTGCCTGGCAACGCCAATGCTGAATATACCTTCCATATCACTTATGGCGGTAGCGTTTGTTGTGGTTACCAGCGCGCCGCTAATGCGCAGGCCGGTAGCCTTATCGGTTACTATGCCATTAACCCTTTGCCCGTAACAGCTAAGGCATATATTGACAAATAACAGCAACAACAGATATCGCATAGGTAAAGGAGGTTTGGTGTTCAGTACTTTACAAATGTAAGCGGCAGGGGCGTTGCTTGTTGGTGTTTAACATATTTTAACGTGGGGTGGCGAAACCTTTTTCACCCTGTTATGCTGATGTACGAAGCATCTAATGGCAAACTTTACAGCGCAAGCTAATTCTATCCTATGGTAAATGGCTTTTTGCAATTTAAAATATTGCGAGGCGGATAGATGCTAAATCAATTAAGCAATTGGCATGAGTAACAATTTGTATGTTGCGCCGGTGCTTAGCTATATTATGCTGTACTGCTGTGATTCCCGACCGGCAGACGGTATAACGAGACTTGCCAAAAAGGGGGTTGACTAATTGACGAGATTTGAACAACGAGGATTCTGTAAATTTCTTTACGCTGAACAGTCACAAATCATCCACCCGCAACAAGCCTTATAAAATTGCGCCAAATGGCCGACAATGCCTGTGGCTGGGCGATTTTTTTAATAATATGCAATTTATTTATAAATAAATGTATATTGCTCATGCCTAAATAAATAGCGCCTTATCAGAGCATGGACCGTCATCAAAAAAAGCGTTAAATCTTCTGATCATTCATTGTCTTACTCAAAGCCTAACATTATTAGGCCATGTTATAAACTTTAACCTTTATCGATATGCCCCTTCCAGCAGACCTTCAGCAAAGTGTTGACGAGATAGTTTACGAAATTAAAAAAGGGACGGTGATTCCGATAATTGGGTACGATTTGCTTAACGAGCCATTGATGAATAATGGCGAGCCTGATTTTTTGAAATTGCTTATAAAGGAGCATGTAAACGACGATGCTTTGTTGGACAGGCTGGTTGCCAACAGCCACAACGGAGCATTAACCGGGCACGAATTGGCCAATGAATATTATCACAGTTTAGGGGCAAGAAAAAACTCATTTAAGCAAAAACTAAGTAGAACAATTAAGCAAGAGCGCTTTAAGTGGAAACTTATACCCGATAGTTACAGAAAACTCGTCAGCATAAAACATTTCGAACTTTTTATAAATGCCACATTTATGAATTCTGTCGAGCTGGCCTTTAATACTTACCGGGGCGCGGGACTTAGCGAGGAAGAAATAAAATCATCCTACAGTGTGATGAACTACGGCAGGTATGATGGCAAGCTTTTAGAACCGGCATCTGAAAGAGGCGGCTTCCGGTTGGCGTTAAAAAAGCCCGTTGTTTGCAATATATTCGGCACGCATGACGAGATTGCCGGCAACTATATTTTAACAGATGCCGACTATGTAGAACTTATTCATGAACTGATTACTAACGACCAGGAAAAGTTCTCAAGCCTGCTTTCTTATTTAAATAGCGGTTACCTATTGTTTTTAGGCTGCAATTTCCCCGATTGGTTTTTCCGTTTCTTTATTCGCATTTGTGTTGCCAACCGGCTTGATTTAACCCCGATAAGGCAAAAAGCTGTAATAGATAGCTTAAACGGGATAGATCAAAGCCGGGCGGTTTTTATCAATAATTATGGCATTCAAAAATTAGATATTGATTGTAATACACTAATTGACGAAATATATCTTGCGCTAAACGAATCACGGGAGGAAAGCCTGTTAGACGACGAAGGCAATAGCAAGGTTTTTATTAGCTATTGCCTAAAAGACCGCGCTGTAGCCGAAGCCATAGCCGCTCAATTCGATGCTAATTATATCGAATATTTTATCGACTACAGGCAAATTGAAACGGGCGATAGTATTGATGGAAAAATTAAAAAAGCTATTGATAAATGCAGTGTTTTTGTGGCCATTGTTTCAGATAATATATCGTCGGGCAGCCCCTATGTTTGCAAGGAATGGAACTATGCTATAGATACCGATAAGCTTATTATACCCGTATTTAAACAGTTTGTTCAACAGAGCATGTATCTGCCAATTGAGGAGAAAACAAGCGGTAATATCCGGAACCTTATATTGAACAAAGACAATACAGCCGGAATACCATTGACTGATGACAACAAAATTGCGCTTGAGCAATTAAAAGACATTAAAGAAATGCAATATAAAAGCAGGGTATCGGGGCACAAAAGAAGCAATTAGTTGTTATGAAAAAAGAAAATCCATTCCGGGGGCCAAAGTCTTATGAAGATGGCGATTCCTTTTTCGGCAGAGACGCGGAAATTAAAGATATCTATAACTTAGTAAAAAATCAAACCTTAACGCTCCTTTTCGCCCGCTCCGGTACCGGGAAATCCTCATTAATAAAGGCCGGCTTAATTCCCTATTTAAGAGAAGAAAACGAGTACCTGCCGGTTTATATACACCTCAATGATTTCATCGTAAGCCAATCGGGATTAAATGACCTTTGCAAGTATGTAATTAAGCGATGCGAAGAAGAGATAAGCAAACACCTCAGTAGCCTTGAAAATGTTAAAACCGGCATTCCAAAGTTGTTAATAGATAACTCACTGTTTGAATTTTTAAATACCGTACAACTTTTTAAAACGGACGACAAATCGCCTATAAAGCTCATCATCATATTTGACCAGTTTGAAGAGATATTTACCCACCCTTTTAACGAGTTGAGCCTTAAGTTTTTAATTGCCGAAATAAGGTGTCTTATCGAATCGCAGCTACCCGAATATATGATAAAGGAGTTTGATACAGATGCTGAGGACGTTATAAACAAACTGGACGTGTTGCAACATAACCTGCTTAATAAACAGAAGAACTACCGGATTATATTTTCTTTCAGGGAAGAGTATTTACCGCAGTTTGAAAGTTTAAAAGAAGAGATCCCTTATATCCGTTTTACTAACAGCAGGTATAGGTTAGAGGCATTTAATGTTGAAACCGCTACCGATGTGATTCAGAAAACCGATAGTGAAATATCAGGGGCAATAGCTAAATTGATTTCATCAAACCTGTCAATCAACATATTAACCAATTTTGAAAAAATTATTGTAGAGCCTTTTCTTTTGAGCCTGGTTTGTCAAAAAATATATTACGATATCACCGACGGTAAAAATAAGCTTGACACCAATACCGTTGAAATAATTAAAGAACTGGTTGATACGGCCATTGAGCGGTATATTGATGATATTTATAACAAAATAAATGATGCTACCCGGGAATTTATTGAATTAAAGCTGATAACATCCGACCATAAAAGAACCCCCTTTAACTATAATGATGCTATCAAAAATCCGGAATACAAGGATATTGATAGATTAATTGATGACCCGGAATTCCGCCTTTTAAATAAAGAGCAATTTTTAGATTCTTCGCATATCGAAATTCTGCACGACCGGCTTTTACCTCCGCTTGCCCAAAGGCGAAGCCAAAGGTTAAAAAATTATGAGGACAAGGCCTTACTGGCAAAGCAACTTGAGCTGGAACAAGAAAGTAAACGGGCGCAGGCTGCGTTAGAAGCAGAGCAGGAACGGGCCTTAGTTAAATTAGAAAGTGAAAAAGAAAAGATTGAATTAACGCGCAAAACTGAAGCCTTAAGGCATGAAAGAGAAAGGATAGAATTAGAACAAAAAGCTGCTGCACTACAATATGAACGGGAAAAAGAAAAAATAGAACTTGAGAGGACAGAAGAAAAGCGGAAAACTGAGGCTTTAGAGGCGGAAAAACTTATATTAATCAAGAAAAAAAAGCAGCAAAAGATAAATTTTGCCTTAGTGTTACTCGCAGCAGCTATCTTAGGTATATTATGTGTTAGCTATTATAGTCAGAGTAAACAATTAGCTGCTAAAACGGAAATTTTAACTGCTCAAAGTAAACAATTGGCCGCTAAAAAGGATTCATTAACTGGTTTAGACGCTACCAATAAAAAGTTGATCAATCGGCTCAACATCAAAGGGGATTCACTGGCCGAACAAAAAGGTATTTCTGAGAAAAATGCCGAAAATCTTTCTGTCTCAAACAAGCAAAAAAATATTTTTTTAAAGTTTTTTAAATCCCAATCTGATTCACTCATATCGGGGTTAGCCAAACCTAATCCCCTTGCGGCATTAGCTTTGGCCGAAACTAATTATGAGCAAATAAAGCATATTGAAAATATGGACCAAAAGTTGGTTAAAAACTTCAGCGATAAAGTAATAGAGATATATAATAAATGGCCACTATTCACTACGCAACCTTTTAACATTTCAGGCTCAATATGGTATTCAGATGCTCATTATTTGATCTCCTCATCCAGTAATAGTTCGCAAATAACCCTATACACCTATGCTGTTGGCGATTCTATGACCCGTTTAGATTCTTTGCGGATAATCAGGGGCAAAACGGTTCAAAATCCAGTAACAAAAAGATTTTACCTGGGTGCTGATGTTAGAATAACGAAAGACTATATTTATTCAAGAACATTAGTTAATAAAGAATATGTAATAAATATTTGGAAGATAGCCGATGGGAAATTTGCTAAAACACCGGTCAAATTTAATTTAAATACAAACAAAGGTATCGGAGAGCCAACCTTAAATAGCACAAATATTGTTTTTAATTATTCAGATACAAACAAGGTGTTTAATAAAATCTTACTCAACCTAAATACAGCAGAGAAAACAGTAACGACAGTAAAATTTGGGGGGAATAAAGAACGGATATGGAAAATAAATTCAACAGGCACCGCCATAATTACAGCCGACACTATCGCTCCAATCCCCGATGTTGATGACATTGAAAATTTATCAAAATATTATAAGTTCCGCATTTATGATGGTGTAGAAACTACATTATTGAATACCGCAGAAGCTAACAAAAACTTAACCGACATATATTTTTATAAAAATCGAATTATTGCAACCTATAAAACTATAAATAATACAATCGTCGAATCGTTGAATTATAAGGGTGTGGTAATTGAGACCATGACGTTTTCAGAAGATGCGCTTGTAATTAGCCAGTCGTCCACCAATACCCCTATCATTGTGTTTGATAAAAGATTGACCATTCAATATAACATTGGTGACATATGGTATCGTGCCGATAGTGAATACCCCGCGTGGCTTGAACCATCTGAGTATATTAATTATAGTTTTTCGAAGGACAATAATTTATTTGCTTACGTTTTTGACCATAAAACAATTGTAATTCTCGACCTGCAGCGCCATAAACTTTTAGATGCTGTTACTTTACCGGAAGGCATCAAAGGCAACCCCATTTTTGCTGACGACGGACAATTAAAGGTATTTGGAGTTAATAATCTTTACACTGTTTATTACAGGAAAAACGGAAGAAAAGCTAATTCGCCGGCAGAGGTAAATCACCAATTAAGAATGTTTTTAGGAGATGAGATAAAAAAATTCAACAAGGAAAAATTAAATTATAGATTTAAGTAGGATGTGGCTTGATTAATAATAACCGGACTTTTTACCAGGTAATTAAGTGGTCAGCGTTAAATCTCTCAGGCCACGATTTTGTCAATGCCTGATTTTGTAGCAGGTTTAATTCTATAGATATGGTTTAAAGCAAATTCCTGCTCAGTTAACATATCTGGTGCATTTTGTTAATTTGTTTTTATTCGTCAATAACTTGTAACTTGCTTCGTATTAACCAATAAAACATTACCCATTATGAAAAGTATCACATTCAAAAAGTCATTTATGCTCGTTTTGTTCGGCATCATGATGTCGTTTACTGTTATGGCACAAGAAAAAGCAAGTCCGGCCGCTACCGCCACCGGCACTATAAACGGCGCAGCGGTAACTATTGTTTACAGCAGCCCGGCGGTTAAAGGCCGCACCATATGGGGTGGCCTGGTACCTTATGATAAAGTATGGCGGGCGGGCGCCAACCAGGCAACCATTTTTACTGCCGATAAGGCCTTAACCATACAAGGTAAAACCATTCCGGCCGGCAAATACAGCCTATACGCTGTACCGGGCGAAAAAGAATGGAAATTTATCTTCAACTCGCAAACCGGGCAATGGGGCATTAACCGCGATGGCACCACCACCCAGGACCCTGCAAAAGACGTTGCCGTGGTAACTGCCACCCCCGGAAAATCTGCCGGCACGAGCGAAAGGCTAACCTACACCATTTCGGGAAAAGGATTTGAACTGAACTGGGAGAATTTAACCGTGCCAGTAGTTTTTAATTAAGGGCTTAATGCTGAAGGCAGAAAGCCTAAAGCTTCTTGGAACAGGTTATAAAAAAGCCGCCTCATCGATACAGTTGAGGCGGCTTTTTTATCGGGTGATGATTGGATCAATCGTTGAATGTGATTTAGTTAAACACCCACGAAATTTTGTTATTAAGGTTGTAACCAAACTACTTTTACGCCTTTTTTACCATCTTCTTTAGATAGCTCGAGCGTTACATATACGTTATTTTTCCGGTCATAATCAGATATGGAAAATAAACCCAGGTTATGATCATGCTTGCCTGCAGGATTACCAAAAACATAGTCTCTTTTAGGTACTGCGTTTGCTCCGGCAATGGCATAATAAAAGCCATCGCAATCGCTCACACCTTGTATAGATACCAGGCTGCCTTGTTCCTGCTTTTCGTTATTGCGCTCGGTATCATTGAAAAGGATAAAGCTTTTAGATATTCCGTCGAGATACGCGAATGACTTAAACTGGTTGCCTCCGCGAAGTTCCTGTGCCGAGCCCTCCCTTACCGAATGATAAAAAGGGTCCAATAAAGTATTGCTTAAAACATGGCTTTTACGAATGATAAAGTCGTTTATCGGCTCGCCGGTTTTACTGTAATTAACAACTGCCAGGTCTCCCAATGTAGTGGATGAATTGCTCGACGAAGAAACATTTACACCATAACTGGTGCGGGTAATTATTTCCATCTCTTCATATACAACCGTAAAAGTACCATCCTGGTTTATGAAGATATTTTGAGGTAAGCCCCTGAATCCTTTTTTCGAACTCGCGAAAGCGTTGATCCTGTCTGACGGGGATATTTCATTAAACTTATTGATCTTTTTTTCAAACGGGTTAATAAAAGTTAGAACAGAGCTATATTCGTTTCTACTTCCCTTTTGCTTAACAACCACAGATAATATTACTGATTTTGTTGCGGGACTATAACGGGCGACTCCCTGGTAGACAGAAAGATCCTGCGAAAACCCGAGTTCGGTATAGCTTACTTCTTTAGCGCCTTTATCCAGGTTGGCCAAAATCAGCTCACTGTCACCATCATTAAGCTTGTTATAGCCGTAAGCCAGTACACAAACTTTCTCGCTACCTATTACCGCCATGTCGATATAGTGCAGGTATTTATATTTTTCGTCCGGAGATGCATAATAAGCCCTGCTCATTTCTTTATTGTTTGTGCCGTAGCTAACAATCTCAATTCGTTTACTTCTGTCGCTTTCGAAGGTATTAAATAAAACTACCGCGTAATTATCGCTGTTGGGGTCTTTACGTACAAAAAAATCAGGTATAGGTACGCCCCCGAAGGCCATCGAATATCCTTGAAATATATTTACTTTGCCTAACTCTGCAATTTTAGTATCATCCTTTAAGGTTCCTGTTTTGCCATCAATAATTACCCTGTAAAGGGTAGGTACTCTTGAATCAAGTGAGCTAACCATCAATACAACATCGCCGTTAATTTCAAACGCGCCTTTAATGTTACCACCCCGGCTTATTTTGCCATATGACGGATCAACCTGGGTTATTGCGGTTTCATGATGGGCGGGGTTATACATGTGTACCTGGATGCCCTCTTTAAGGCTGATGTCGAGGAACATCGTGTTGCCATTTTTTAATTGTAAAACTTTGGCAAAGCCCTCTTCTGGTTCCTTAAAAACCGGGCCTTCTGCAATTTGTTTAAACTGGGCTTTTACTGTCGAGAATAATAAAATAAGTAAAAATAGTGATAAAGGTTTTTTCATTTGTTTATATAATTTGGCCGCTAAAATACACAAGTGTCTCAATAATTTACAGATAAAAAAGCCTTCTTAACTATTTAAGTTTAGCTTTAAAAGTTTTGGGTAAATGCTGCCCGCAGCAACTGGTACCGGTTACCATTTTTTATTATCCGCATCTTGCAAATTTTTGTAATTTTCAACTCCATCTAAATCGATAAAGAGTGAAACAAATAGCCAATGTTATTCAGCAAAAAGCAGATTACATACCCCAAGCTGGCGCACGCGTGTCGCGTGTGCCCCGCTGATAGGTATGCGCTAAGCAAAGCCAATTTCAAATCCCGGATGTTTAGAAGCATCTGGGATTTTTTGCATTTGTTTATTAATGTTATCTAATCATTGTAGCTTTATAAAGCTAAACCAATTACCAATGAGCAGAAAATATAAATTTTTAAATAAAGAGGGGTTATACTTTGTAAGCTTTGCCACAGTAAACTGGATAGATGTTTTTACAAGGCCGGTTTATAACGAGGTAATAACAGAAAGTTTAACTTATTGCAAAAATAACCTCGGCATGGAATTATATTGCTGGTGTATAATGCCCAGCCATATACATTTAATTTACAGGGCAAGGGATAATAACCCGGAAGTAATATTAGGCAGGTTTAAAGAATTTACAGCGAAAAAATTGGTTARGGAAATTGAGGGCAACATCCAGGAATCTCGCAGGGAGTGGATGTTATCGATGTTTAAAAAGGCGGCTGCAAATAGCAGTAACGTTACAARCTACCAGTTTTGGCAGCATCATAACAAACCTATTGAACTATGGAGTGCCCACGTTATCCAACAAAAAGCCGACTATATTCACAACAACCCGGTAGCGGCCGGCTTTGTTGACGAACCATGGTACTGGAAATATTCAAGCGCTATTGATTATGCCGATGGTAAAGGACTCGTTGATATTGAATTTTTGTAAATGACAAGATTTGTGCTAAACAACTTGGCACACGCGACACGCGTGCGCCAGCCTGGGGATTCAATCTGAGTCAGACGGAGATTACATAGGCAGATATAAGCCGACATTAAACGATTATAAAAGGTGGTCCGATTGGTTGGAAAAAAATCGGGATAGACTTTATTGGGATGACAAAAATCAAACCGTCATTGTAAAATGAGAATTGGTTTTTGTTTGCCTAAGATGGAGCCCCGCTGGCGCAAGCAAGCACTTTTCAGCTTGATAACACCGACCAGAAGCTAACTTCAAGTGCCTTTAAGGCTGTTTGCCCTACGCATACAGAAAGCGATTTTAATTATTAATCTAATATCCATTTAGCAATATGAAATACCTTTTTTTCTTCTATATCGTTTTAGGGATGTTTATTTGCTCCTGTAATTTTGCAACTCCTAAAAAAGAAGTAAGGCAAGGCCGCGTTTCATTATTCTGTCTCAAAGAGAAAGATACGGTTTATGTTAAGATTACAAATAATACCGATAGCACCATTTATATCCCGGGAGAATATATGCCGGACTTTACAAACAATGATGATACGCTTCATTTTGAAACGATTAACAAATTTAAATATGGTGTTACCCGTTATTATCGATATAAGCATGTATTGGCTTTTGAGTTTTATACAACCCGGGAAATAAATGGCATTAAAGCAGATTCTGTAGAAGAATATAAAAAGCAGGTAACATTTTTTAATCAATTTCGGGTTCGGCCAATGCGCGATATAAAACCTGGATCGTCATTTATTGAAAGGCTCGAGTTTGACGTTCCGCGATATGTAACTGTGGCGCAAGCCGTATATTATAAGAGTCCATTTTTTCAGAAAAATCAAATTAACCCTCAATTTCTGGTTTTTGACAGTTTGCATGCAAACCACGTTAATGCTCCGGTTTTGAATAGATATCGATAAATATTCAGCTTTTTTAATTACGGGAAATAACCGCAAGCCTCAGGGCTTGTGGCCTGCTGATAAGTAAACGCCATGTAGGTAATGAATATGCAAATCCCGAATGTTTAATTTCATCCGGCTGTTTTGTATACCGGTGGCTCGCGTAAAGGATTGGCGTGGATACCGGCCAGGTGACTAATGCCTGTGCAGTATGAACAGAAAGCCTGGCGCCGCTTCTGCCGGCGGCGTACGCCATAATTTTAAGTCGTATATGTAACAATAATATGATTGATAGGCCTTTAGGAGCTGTATGTGTAACAATTATATGTTTATTATTTAATATGCCCTTTATATGTTGAACATTTGCACTTTAATTGTGTCTTTACCACAACTAAACACATTTGTAGCTGAACATATATCATGAAACCCCTAATTTTTACTTTAAGTATTTTTTTATTATGCGCCTTTGGCGCCCAGGCCCAAACTGCCCGCGATATTAGCGGTACCATTGCCGATACCACCAAACTGAGCTTGCCCGGCAGCAGTGTAAAACTGGTAAACGATGCCGGCGATAGTTCATTAACCATTGCCGATGCTAATGGTAAATTCAGGTTTGCGGGTGTTAAAGGGAGTAAAATAACGCTCACCATATCATCAATTGGGTTTACTGCCATAAAAAAACACTTTGCCCTGGAGGATAATACCAAGCCGGTAGATTTAGGTTTGATATTATTAAAGGCCGAAACAAACTTGCTTGGCCAGGTAAACATTATAGGAGCCGCCAATCCCATTACCCTTAAAGAGGATACCGTAATATACAACGCGGCAGCTTACAAAGTACGGGCCAACGCGCCCACCGAAGACTTGATAAAAAAGCTGCCCGGTGTGGATGTGGATGTAAACGGCAATATTACCACGCAGGGTAAACAGGTTACCAAGGTGCGGATAAACGGCAAGGATTATATGGGCGGCGATGTGCAAAGCGCCACCAAAAACCTGCCTGCCGATATTATTGAAAACATACAGATGATTGATGATTACGGCGACCAGGCCAATCTTACCGGCATTAAAACCGGCGACCCTACCAAAGTAATGAACATTACCATCAGGAAAGATAAAAACTACGGCTATACCGCCCAGGCAACTGCCGGCGATGGCCGCGATGCACTGCCGCAAGACCAGGGCGTAGCCAATAAAAACCGCTACATAGGATCATTAAATATTTTCAATTTTCACGGCGATCAGCAAATTGCGGTGCAGGGAAGTATCAATAACACCAATGTTAATACCTTCTCGTTCGGCACTGCAGGTGGTGGTGGCGGTGGTGGTTTTGGCGGCGGTGGTGGCCGTGGCAATGCGGGCCGTGGCGGTGGTGGCGGCGGAAGCCTGATTACCGCTCAAAATGGTTTAACTGATGCAAAATCAATAGGTTTAAACTTTAGGGATCAATGGGGCAAAAACCTGGCGGTATACGGCAGCTATAGCTTTGCGGATAATACCACAAGCACCAATAACAATATTTTTCAGCAAAATACCTCGGCAGCTAACCCAAGCGAGCAGCACCAGTTAAGCCTCGAAAAAGATCAGAATATCAATCACCGATTTAACTGGAACATGGAGTATAAGCCGGATACTGTTAATTACTTAAAAGTGGTGCCATCTTTTTCATACGGCAGCACCAACACTAATGAATCGGATAGTGTAAACCTTACCCGTAAAGGAACGCTTGCTTCGGCATACACCTCTACTACCAATGGCGATTCGCAATCGCCTAACTATGGTATTACCGCATTGTATAACCATAAATTTCCGCATCGCCGTAACCTGAGCATTTTTGCATCGGCAAGCTCGGCGCCAACCACATCATATCAAAACCCTATTTATAATTTTGTTCCGGGTACACAGCAAACCGCTCCCGAAAACCAGATTATTAATACGTATAGCCGTACCAATAGTGTTGGCGTAAACCTGTCATACCTTGAGCCATTGGGCACACGATCATATTTAGAGCTTAATTATTCCGTAAATCATTCGGCAACGGTAAATAATAAGGAAACGGATACACTAAGCAATGCCCAAACCTGGAATGTGTACGATTTGCTGTCGAACAAATTTGATTATACGTTTACCACCAATAAGGTTGGCTTAAACTATAGGTTCATCGAGAAAAAGTATAACTATACTTTGGGCCTGGCGGTGCAGCCTTCAACCTTAGATGGGCACTCCGTAACAAACAGTACCATCCCGGATACGCATAAAAACACCTTTAATATTATACCTACTGCCCGTTATATTTATAATTTTTCGCGCAGCAAAACATTCGCGGTTAACTATAACGGATCAAACGCGGCACCAAGCTTTACCCAGTTGCAGCCGGTTATCGATTTTTCGAACGCGCTTTACCCGGTTCAGGGTAACCCATACCTGAAACCTGCGTTTACCAACAATATATCCATAAGGTATAACAACTTTAGTTTTACAACAGGTAATGTGTTTTTTGCAAACTTTACGTACCAAAACGTATCTAACCAGGTGGTAACTAATACCATTACATCAAATACCTCAAACAGGATATTTACCCAATACCTGAATGCCGATGGCTTTTATAATTTTACCGGCCGGGTTACTTACTCCAAGCCATGGGCCGAGCGCAAATATTCGGTTACGCTTAATGGTACCGCGCAATACAATAATAACGTAGGCTACTTAACCAGCCTTACCGACCTTGACCCGCTGGCAGCCACGCCTGATCAGATAGCGTCTGCACAACAAAAAAACATTGCCAAAAACCTGGTATTTACACCCGAAATCCGTTTCAGGGTAGACTTACCGAATATCATCGACGCCCAAATTTTAACCAACTATGCCATCAACAGAACAACTAACTCGGTAAAGAATGATATTAACGATGGTTTAACCAATATCCGGACCTGGAACGTTGGCCTCACCGGTAAAAACTATTTTGGCGATTGGGTATTTAGCTACGATTATACCAAGGCAACCAATTACGGGTATGCCTCGATCATTAAAGTAACTAATCCTAATATTTTAAACATGTATGTGGAACGCCGGTTCTTAAAAAACAAGGTAGCTACCCTGCGGCTATCAGCTTTCGATTTATTTAACCAAAACACCGGTTATTCATCAACCACAACAGCCAGTTCAACTACTGTATCAAACGTAAACAGGCTTGCACGGTATTACCTGCTTACCTTTACCTTACGCCTGCAAAAATTTGCAGGTAAAGCGCCAACCCAGGACATTAGGGGCGACAGGCAGCGTGGTGGTCCAGGCGGCGGTGGTCCGGGTGGTGGCGGTCCAGGCGGTGGTGGTCCGGGTGGCGGCGGCCCGGGTGGTCCGCAATAAAAGGCATAAACTAACAAGGCCCTATCCTAAACAGATGGGGCCTTGTTATATAATGTAGAATAAAATTTAATGTTTATTCACTAATCAGCACCTTGCTGATAACCTTTTCCAATTCTTCTAGGTCAAACGGTTTGGCCAGGTAGGTTTGGGCGCCGGCATTGCTGGCCAGGATCTGGATATCGCTATTGGCCGAAAAGTAAATTACCGGGATGTTTTTTAACTCTTCCGATTTTTTTAATGTTTGGGTGGCAATAATGCCGCCGGCATCAGGAATCCAGTTATCCATGAGTATAACATCCGGTAAAACGCGCGATACTTTTTCGGTTATATTATTGCAATCAGTGAAAGTAAAAACCTCCCAGCCTTGCTCTTCTAAAATATAACTGCATATAGAAAGGATGTCTTCGTCATCATCAAAAATGATGATCTTTTTATTCGGGTCTCTCATGTGGATAGTGCAAGTGAAAATATACTTTATTTTTAATAAAAGCAAATAAATTTAGCTTCTAATTAAATGCGACTCCTGCCCGTTGTAAGGCGCTTTTTCGGGGGTATAATCCGGTCAGTTTAATGGCGGTCAGGCCCGGGCATCCATACTATCCGGCACCTTTGTGTAACTAATACACGTAAATTGTTGGTTACTTAATAATTTATGCGGTTATATCTCAAAAACAATAATAAATTTACTCAACCAATTGCCTTCCGGCCTTTTCAAAACCTGTTTTGGATTATGTATAACCCGTTAAATATTTGTTTGATGAATAAACATGTCATTTCGTTTTTATCGGCGGCAGCGCTGATGTGTACTGCTACCATAGCATCAGCCCAAAAAACAACAGCGGCCAGCCTTTGGCTTACCAAGGCCGATAGGTCGGCATTGTTTGCTAAACAAAAAGAAGCGCTGGAGTTTAAAGCAGGGGGCAAGCCCAATGAAATTACCATTACGGTGGATGATAAGCAAACCTACCAGCCCATTGATGGTTTTGGCTTCGCGCTTACCGGTGGCAGCGCCATGCACATCATCCGTATGAATGCCGATAGCCGCGCCGCGCTGTTAAAAAACCTGTTTGCCGTTAATGACAACAACATTGGTGTAAGTTATTTGCGGTTGAGCATAGGTGCATCGGATTTAAATGAAAAAGTTTTCTCGTACGATGACATGCCCGCCGGCCAAACCGACCCCACATTAAAGCATTTTGACCTTGGCCCCGATAAGCAGGACGTAATACCGGTGATGAAACAGATACTGGCCATTAACCCTTCAATAAAAATATTGGGTTCGCCATGGTCACCCCCGGCATGGATGAAAACCAACAACGATACCCGCGGCGGCAGGCTAAAGCCCGAATATTGGGGAACCTACGCCAGGTACCTTGTAAAATACATACAGGGGATGAAAGCTCAGGGTATAAACATAGATGCCATTACCATACAAAACGAGCCTTTACACCCCGGCAATAACCCCAGCTTACTGCTGGTTGCCCCTGATGAAGGCGCTTTTATCAAAAATAACCTGGGCCCCACCTTTAAGGCAGCCGGCATCAAAACAAAAATTATTTTGTACGATCATAACTGCGACCGGCCCGACTACCCAATTTCGATATTAAATGATAAGGAGGCCGCCAAGTATATTGATGGCTCGGGTTTTCACTTATATGGCGGCGATATCAGCGCGCTAAGCACCGTACACAATGCCCACCCCGAAAAGAACGTTTACTTTACCGAACAGATGGTTGTTGAACCAGAAAACGAATCGACCATTGATATGAGGTGGCCGTTAAAGCACCTGATTATTGGCGCAACCCGCAACTGGAGCCGCAACGTACTGGAATGGAACCTGGCCGCCGACCAGGACTATAAACCTTATACCGATAGGGGAGGATGCCCATCATGCCAGGGCGCGGTTACCATCAATAAAAACGAGGTGAAAAAAAACGTAGCTTATTATACCATTGCGCATGCATCAAAATTTGTAAGGCCGGGTTCGGTACGCATAGCATCAAATAACCTGGATAAATTGCCAAACGTGGCTTTTAAAACGCCCGATGGCAAAAGGGTTTTAATTGTGGCCAATACCAGCGAAGCCGCACATGATTTTGATATCAGCTACGCAGGCAAAACGCTTGCCGCTCATTTGGATAAAGGGTCTGTTGGTACTTATACCTGGTAAAATTAGAATCAAGAATTAAGAGTAAAGAATTAAGATAAGCGCAAAAAGGTCTGCTACTTTTTTTTCTTGATTCTTAATTCTTGACTCTCTTAAAATAAACGTTTATAATAATCGCTAATAACATGTTAACAAAATCCGTTAAAAATATATTTTCTTGCAAGGGCCTGTTGGTATTGGCCGCGGCTTCTTTTATATCGGTACAAAGCCAGGCGCAACAAGGCTTTTTAAAGGCTGATGGCAAAAAAATAACCGACGAAAAAGGTAAAAACGTACTGTTGCGCGGCATGGGCCTTGGGGGCTGGATGTTGCAGGAGGGCTATATGTTGCATGTAACCAAAGATAGCCGCCAGTACCGCATCCGCGAGCGGCTGGAGGAGCTGATGGGCCCGGCAGAAACCAAAGAGTTTTACGATACCTGGCTGGCCAATAACACCCGCAAAATTGATGTGGATTCGATGCACCGGTGGGGCTTTAACTCGGTTAGGCTGCCCATGCATTACAACCTGTATACCCTCCCCATTGAAAAGGAGCCCGTTGCCGGTAAAAACACCTGGATAGACAAAGGTTTTAAAATGACCGACGACCTGCTGGCCTGGTGCAAGGCCAACCACATGTACCTGATACTTGATTTGCATGCCACGCCGGGCGGCCAGGGTAACGATCTGAATATATCCGACAGGAATACCGACAACCCATCGCTATGGGATAGTGAGGCCAACAAGCAAAAAATGATTGCCCTTTGGCATAAACTGGCCGACAGGTATAAAAACGAACCTAACATAGGCGGTTATGATATTATTAACGAACCCAACTTTGGTTTTGATGACCCGGCGAATGACAGGAACGGCCTGAAGGAAAAAACCAACGCCCCGCTAAGAAAACTGATGATTGATATTACCACGGCTATACGCCAGGTTGATAAAAAACACATTATTATTATTGAAGGTAATGGCTGGGGCAACAACTACAACGGCATTTTGCCTGCCTGGGATAAAAATATGGTGCTTAGCTTTCACAAATACTGGAACTATAACGACCAAAAATCGGTAGAGCACATTATAAAAACCCGCGACCAGTACAACATGCCCGTATGGCTTGGCGAAACCGGCGAAAACTCCAACGTGTGGTTAACCGAGGCCATTGGCCTGTTAGAGAAAAATAACATTGGCTGGGCGCTTTGGCCGCTAAAAAAGATGGGTAATAATAATCCTATCGAGATACCATCCAACCCAAACTATGATGATGTTACCAATTACCTGAACACTGGCCGTAACAAGCCGAAGGAAAGTAATGTTTACAGCGGCACTTTAGAGATGGCCACTTACGCCAAACTGGAAAACGCCATTATTCATCATGATGTGATAGATGCCATTTTCAGGCAGCCTCATACAATCGCAACAAAACCGTTTAAGGCAAATAAGATTACTAACGGAACCATTATCAACGCGGTAGATTATGACCTGGGCCACAACGGTTACGCCTACTTTGATACCGATACTGCCGATTACCACGTATCAACCGGTAAATACGGCAAAGGCAACAATGGGCACATGTACCGTAACGATGGGGTAGATATAGCCAAAGATTCTGCAGCGTACAACAGCTACTATGTAACCGATATTGAAAAAGGCGAATGGCTGCAATACACGCTAAAAGCAGCAGCCCCCGGCATCTACAGCGTTAAACTGAAAGTTGCCGCCGCTGCCAATGATGGCAAAATAACCCTGGATGTTAACGGAATTAAACAGGCTATCGATATCCCCGCCACCGGTGGCTTTAAAAAATGGCAGGTCATCGAACTAAAAAACATTAAGCTAAAAGTCGGCAGTAATAAAGTAAGGGTTTATGCAGATATGGGCGGCTTTAACCTGCACTGGATGAAGTTTGATAAAGGGAAATAAAAGGCCCTTACAAATGAAAAAGCGGGGTTATTCGTTCAAAGAATAGCCCCGCTTTTTGCTTTATATCTGATAGCTGTAATACAATACTACCTTACCGGTTCATACAATCCTAAGCTTTTTGATTTTCTGTATACTACCTGCCATAAGTGGTTTTTGCGCGCCCTGAATGATGCCGCGCAGCCATTAAGGTAAAACTCCCACATGCGGTAAAAGGTATCGCCGTATTTATCCTTTATCTCCGGCCAGGTTCGTTTAAAGTTGTGCAGCCATTCCATACAGGTGCGGTCATAGTAAACGCCAAAGTTATGCCAATCTTCTAAAGTAAACAGGCCCATGGCCGCAGTACTAATTTGCGGCGGCGATGGCAACATACCGTTAGGGAAAATATATTTATCTATCCAGGGGTCAGTTTTTGTTTGCGAAAAATTGCCGCCTATGGTATGTAACAGGAAAATACCATCGTCATCCATACAGCGGGCGGCCACTTCCATTAAACTGCGGTAATTTTTGTAACCAACGTGCTCCATTAAGCCAACGCTGGCAACGCGGTCAAACTTTTCATTTATATCCCGATAATCCATTAACCTGATCTCGACAGGTAAGCCTTTAGTGGCCTCGCGGGCCAGGTTAACCTGCTCTTCAGAAATATTAACGCCAACCACGCTTACACCATATCTTTCGGCTGCAAATTTAGCTAAACCTCCCCATCCGCACCCTAAATCCAACATGCGCATTCCTGGTTCCAGTTTCAGCTTCCGGCACACCAGGTCGAGCTTAGCTTCCTGTGCTTCATCAAGTGTTTGGGCCGTTTTCCAATAACCGCAGGTATATATCATGCGCTTATCCAACATGCCCCTGTAAAGATCATTGCCGATATTATAATGCATATGCGCAACCTTTTTAGACTTTGTCTTGGTTTGCATGTTCAGGTATTTGGCTTTAAGCGCGAATTTTACGGTATTAAAGTTTTTGGGGATTAATTTATCAATCCGGTAATACATCATTCTGTAAAAAAACTCATCTAAGGCAGGGCATTCCCACCAGCCATCCATGTACGATTCGCCAAAGCCTATCATTCCATCGCTAAGCAATCTGTCATAGGTTCTTTCATCATTTACCTTTATATCCCAGGGGTTATCACCGTTTATTTTTATATCGCCCCCGGCAAACATTTTTTCAAAAATTTCTTTTGACGAACTCATACGGTAGTATTTTAAGTTTTGGGGTGAAGATATCTTTTTTCTGACATTAACGCAAGGTTGCCCATGCCGGCATCGCTCAATAATTTAGTAGCCAGGCCTGTTTACCATCTTTCACATCATATTTATATACACCTCCATGCATACCTATATATAATACATCATCTTTTGCCACAATCGAGTTAACGTAAAGGCCATATGCCCAAATCCCATCTTCAATTAGGGTGTATTTTTGTGGGATTTTATCAATTTTCAAGATGCTATTTGATGTTGCAATATAGAAGTTGCCGAGGTTATCCAACGTAATGGCCTCGGGTGCCTTAGGTAATGCCAAATAGGAACTTGCTTTCCATTTGCCGTTTTTCTTTTCGATACTTATGATGCTACCTTCCGATAACCCCATATGATAAAGGCCCTGTATGGCGTAGTTGTGGCTATCTCTTTGAATGAACTGTACCACCTCGTCATTAGATATTTTGTAATGCTTTTTACCGTCGGTTGCAAACCAGTAAAGGCTACCGCCCCATTCGCCACGATTGAATCCAACTAAAAAGCCATCATCAACTTTCAGATAGCAAACATCACCAATTGCGTTAATTTTATCTTCTTCGTTAACCTGTACCTTGAACGGCAGGTTGCCAATAGTTCCGTTTTTCTTTTTTTCGGCAACTAATACTTCGCCGTTTTTTATGGAAACAGTCCATTCCTTAGGCGAATAATTGTATTTTACGATTGAATCATCTTTGGTTTGAACTGGATAACTGTGCCAGTTTTTTATTAATCCCATATTTTCCTGGGAGTAACAGGAAGAGCAGCTGAAAAGCATAAACACTAAGAATAGGCGACCAAGCATATAGATACTTTTACTTTTTAACACTCACCTCGGTAATAGCCGTCCGGCGGGTGGCGGTATAAACAACGCCGTTTACCATTTCGTACCCGGTAGAAACGCTTTGCGAGTAGCGTTTTAAAATAATCCCCGTGAGGTTGTCTATCAATATCGACCCGTTAATGCGGCTATTTAAATTGCCGCCCAAAACAGATGTTTTGTAGGTTATAGTTGTGGTGCGCCCGCTTACCGCGTAAATAGTATAACTGGTTTCGGCAGCTTTGGAGGCATCCGTCCATGTATAGCCTTTTTTTAGTGTTGGGTTTACCGGGAAATCGACCATAAACTGCAGGGTGCTGCCTGGCAACAAACGTTCGGGCTGGATGCCGGTGAACGACAATAGCGTATCATCTACCAATACCGGGCGTTTTAAATTCAATACTTCGCCTTTATGATTTACAGAAACCATCGGCCGGGTATTCACTATTTTTTGTAAGCCGGCGTGAATGATTGAATTCGGATCGCCTGGTTTGGCCGAGTTGTACACCAGGTTTTGGTCCATTGCATTTACCGTATCAATCAATTTATCGGTTGTGATGGTAACAGAAGCGCCCTTTTCGGTTGCATCTGTTACTTTGTATGTTTTAACAATGTTTGAAACCGAGCCTACATGCAGCGTTTGCCCTCCCCGTTGTAAAACACAATTTGATTTGGTGATCACCTGCCGTTGAAATTCATCGCCCGCTTTAAATCTAATTTGCGCACAGGTTACACTGCCAATAAATGTTAGCGTTATAATAAATATGTATTTTAAATATACCATGATTACTATATGGCCTATTGCTAAGCCATCCTGTTTTATTTTATAACTGATTTAGATTTAACTTTTTTTGCGCCTTTGGTGCTGCCTGCCCTGCTCTCTTTTACGGCTGTTGTTATCAGCTTAAAATTGGCGTTTTCAGGAATCCCCGGGCTGGGCCATGGCTCTAATCCGCCGCTGTTTGCGGGCAGGTTGGGGGTAACCGGGTTAAGCACCTCGGGCATAGCAGGCATTAACACGTTTGCAGGCGCGGGCTGGCCCGATGGTGCCGGCTCGGCAGGTAAGGTGGGTAATTCAGGCGATGCGGGTATCGGCAATTCAGGAATAGATGTAACCGGTAAATCGCGCAGGGATTGTTTTGGTAAGGCCGGGGTTTCGGGTGCGCCGGGCATGGGAATTTCGGGCAGGTTGGTGCCAATACCCAATATTGTTGGCTGGTCGGGGGTATTTACCACCGGCGACGTTGTTGAAATAGCAGCCAAAACCGGCATTTGTACAGGAGGTGCCGGCGGCAATGCAACCGGCGGAATATCGCTCAGGCTAAGCGAAACGGGTTTATCCAACGGAGGTTTGCTATTGGTGCTCCCCTTTACCTGGGTGCCGGGATGCAAGGGCGGTGGCACAGGTGGCGGTACATTCCAATCGGACTGATTGGTTCTGCTTTGGGCTATTGCCCGGTTAAGGCAGCAGGCAGTGGTTATAATAGTAAAAACCAGGGCCACCAGCATTTTAACGGCAGCTTTGATTTTTCTTATTTTTTTGATCAGGTATGTTTCCATTAATGATTGTCTTATTTACAAAGGCGAGGCCCTGTTATAGAATGATTGATTGCCGAATTATATAATGTTATTTGTTGTCCTTTTATTGGTTTGCACCCTGCAAAACCATCCAGATTAAAGTTAGCGTTTTTTAATTTATTAGTACTTAAATCAGCATTAACAAATGCTTCCGGCACTGTGCCCGGCAAGCCGCCTGTGCCGCTTTTGTTTTTATTGTACTAATTATTTGTAAATCTACACTTTATCGGCCCTGCAAAAAATACCAATCGCTTTGTATTGTGTGCGTTTTTAATACTCCATAAAATTGTGGTATGCAAAGCTCAATAAATATAGCAGGCAACAGCAGGCTGCATTTATTGGCTACTTAAAACCAATTTGTTTCACTTAAAATTAAAGGATATGACAACCATTTTAGAATACTTAGCTTATTGTACCCCGGTTGTTTTTGTGGTGTTGTCGCGTGTTTACAAACTAAAATTCAACAAATTACAGGGTACCGGTAAAATTCCGGATATCCAGGGCGCAAAGCAAAGGCAAACATTGTTTTCGGTATTGGCCATACTATCAGCATTGCTAATAATTGTTATACAATCGGAGTTTTTTTTTCAAAGCTGATAAATTGCTATCTTTAACTGGGGCCATACACCCGGATATGAAATACTTGTTTTTGCTTTTGTTTTTTTCAATTATCCTTCCGTGTTCCGGTCAGAATATTGATAGCTTAAAAAAAATAGTGGTTGGTACATCACCAGCCCAAACGCGCTTAACCGCCGCCAAAAAAACTGTAGGTTATATAACCGCGAAGAATACAGACGAAACTTTGCCTGTTGCCCGGATAGGACTAAACCTTGCCATGAAGCTTCATGATAAAAAAGTAACCGGTTTAATGCTCAGAAGCATGGGTGCAATTTATTTTTTAAAAGGCAATTATGATTCTACAGCTCATTATTACGATAAGGCGGCGCAAGCACTCGGCTCCATAAATCAACAGCATGTTTTGGCCGATGACTATATAAAGCTGGCAGAGGTGTATGCCAGGCAAAAAAGCTACGACAAAGCCATTACCCTTTACAATGCGGCGATAGACCTGGCACCCAAAACCGGCACCCGGCAAACATTGATGTTGGCCTTGCACGGGCTTGGCCAACTGTATGAAGCCAGGCAAAACTACCAGGAGGCGTTAACTTTTTACAGGCAATCTTTTGATATCGGCGACTCGCTTGATTTTGTAAAAAAGGCAAAGGAAAACACCTCCGAAGCTTATAGCCATAATTTTATGGGAGATGTTTTGGGCAGCATGAAACAGAAGAATATCCAGGCGCCCGACATTTTAAAAACGATAGAAACAAAAAAAGCGTTAAACGATACCCTGGCGCTTACCATTAATTATTTTAACCTGGGGCAGTTATACAAAAGCAAACGGATGTATCCGCAGGCGCTGGATGCTTTGCAAAGTTGTTTACAATACGCCACGCAAATAAATTATACCGACATGCAAAACAGCGCTGTTAACGAGATAGCCGATTTGTATGGACAGATGGGCGATTACAAGCAGTCGCTTTTCTACTTAAAAAAGCATGCCATATTAAGTACTGCCAAAAACTCAAAAACTATTGATGAACTGCAAACCAAGTACGAGATAACACAACGGGAAGACCAGTTGCTGAAACAGCAATTTGAAATAACCAAACGCAATTACTGGATGATAGGCATTATCGTTTTTGTATTGCTGATGCTTTTGATCGTATTTGTTTTTTATAAGCAGGCGCAGCTAAAGCAACGCAACGCGGCCATGCAGGCTATTATTGAAACCGAAGAAAGTGAGCGCAGGCGCATTGCACAGGATTTGCATGATAGTGTAAGCCAAACCATGTCGGCAGCAAAAATTAACTTAACGGTTATTGGCGGCGAACTGCCTTTTGTAAGCGATGACCAGCGAAAGCGATTTGAAAAGGCCATAAACCTGGTTGACTATGGTTTTAGGGAGGTGCGCACCATATCGCATAACATGATGCCATGGGCACTTCATAAAACAGGCCTTGCACAGGTGATTAAACACTTTATTGAGAATATTGAAAACGATACCATCGCCATAAATTTTTACAGCAAAGGCTTTGATGCCCCGTTTGATGATACCATCGAAATTATTTTGTACCGGGTTTTACAGGAAAGCGTGAACAATGTAATGAAACACGCTAATGCAAGCCGGTTGGATATCTCGCTGATAAGGGACGAGACAAACATGAGCCTTACTATTGAAGATAACGGACTGGGCTTTGATGCTGCCAAGCCTGAAGCTTATAGTGGCATGGGCCTGAACAACCTGCGCTCGCGCATTAACTTTTTGAAAGGCAAAGTCGAGCTGGATTCGCAGGTTGGCAGGGGTACGCTGGTATCGGTATATGTGCCGGTTACCGGTAAGTTGTAATCGGGAGCGGTTAGTGGTCAGTAGTTAGTTTTAGTTTCGAAGCCAGGAAAATAACATATTAACATTGTGCTGCTGTCGAGTCATCGATAAATTGGCGGATAGTCTTTAGCCCAAAGTCTTAAGTTTCAAGTCAAAGAAGAAAAAATCAACTTTAGACTTACGACTTAGTACTGTTGACTTAACACCACGATATATTAAATGCCCATCTGTTTCACCACCCGCCTGTGCGCCACCTCTTTTCCTTTTTTTGACTTGCCCTTTTTACGCTTGCCCAGCCAAATGATAAACCCGGTTATGGGCAGCGAAGCACAGATAAGGCTGGCTAAAAAGGCAATGATTTTACCTGTTAGGCCCAGCACCTGGCCAACGTGCAAATCGTAATTCATGTTATTCATTTTCATGCCGGGGCTTTTTTGGGCGTGGCTGGTTTTTTTGAGCATTTTGCCGGTATACTTTTCAAAAGCATACTCATCACTTTTATAATAATGCAGGCTTTGCGCGTAGGCGCTTACGCCGATAGTTCCCGAAGCAGACGCATCATCAAACAATAAAAACATTTCGGCCCCGGGCGATCCTGCCTGTGCTGCTTCAAAAGCTTTATCAATCACAAAGCGGGTATTGGTTTTGCCCTTTAAAAGCGTATCTGATTTTAATACTGCTTTTTCCTGGGGATAGGCCTTGCCAAGGTTGGCTGTGGTATATATGCCTTCTCTCACCCAGTCAAAAGCTATAGATAAACCTGTTATAGCTAAAATCAGGGCAACGCCGGTGGCATAAAAACCTAATACATTATGTAAGTCGTAATTTACCCTGCGCCAGCGGCCGTTCCATTTTATGGTGAAGCTTCGCTTGCGATCGGTTTTACGTTTAGGCCACCACAGGATGATGCCCGTTATCATGAGCACCACAAATATAATAACCGATATCCCCACTACCAGGCCACCTATTTTGGGTGGCAATAACAGGTACAAATGAATGTATTCAATAATTATAAAAAAATTGTGCATCGGGTTTTCGGTGTGGGTAACCTTGCCGGTATAAGGGTTCAGGTATACATACAACATCCCCTTATCTTTCGGCAAATTCACCAATACGCCGGCCGGCCTGTCGGCCCCATAATAATATATATAGCTGGCGGTGGCGCCGGGGTATCCTTTTAAACCTTCGGCCTTTAGTACAGATGGTGGCAGGTAAGGCTTATACAGGTTATCTACATGGCGATAATGGTGAGCAGTATCCTGGATCTCGTCCTGGAAACAAAATATACAGCCGGTAATACTCACAATAAACACCACCAGCCCGGCTATAAAACCAAGCCAGCGGTGCGCAAATAGTATGCCTTTTTTAAAGGTCATCATTAAAATTTATAGGTAAATGTAAGGGCGTAGTTTCTTAATTTTTGCGGGTTAACAGTGGTATAACCTATCCAGTATTTTTGATTGGTCAGGTTATCCATTTTAGCGCCTATCCGGTAGTTTTTCAGGTCGTAAAAAGCAGAGGCATTAAAAATGGTGTATGCCGGCAAAGTAAATACACCCTGGCTTACGCTGTTAATAATTTTGTTATCGCTGGCGTAGTTGCCGCCAAATCCAAATCCTAAACCTTTAACAGCGCCTTTTTGTAAACGATAACTTACCCAAAAATTGGCCAGGTATGGTGATGACGCTGTTCCCGGGCGACGGTTGGCCACATCGGCATTGGTGGTAGCATCGTACTTAGAATCGTTGTACGAGAAGCCTAATACAGCGTTCAGGCCGGCAATTGGGTTTGCAATCACCTCGGCCTCGATGCCTTTGCTCAACTGGGTGCCATCCTGGATAACCCGGTTTGGCGTAGCCGATGGGCGGGTGATATCTTTAACTTTAATATCGTAATAGCTAATGGTGCTGCTTAGCTTACCTTCAAACAAATCCAGCTTAACACCGCCTTCAATTTGATTGGCATGCTCGGGTTTAAGTGGCTTATTATCTTCGGTAATACCTGTTTGGTTACGGAAACTGTTTTGGTAATTGGCAAACAAGGACACATGATCTTTCACGGGCTGGTAAACCAGGCCAAATTTTGGCGAGAAAGCGGTTTGCTGGTAAGCGCCATACCTTGTTTTGGTAGTAGGATCGTAATTGCCGATATTAACAAAACGATCTACCCGCAGGGCTGCCGATGCAAGTAACTGATCGGTAATGTTGAACACGTCAGATACATATGCACTATAGGTGTTACGGATATAGATGGCCGGGTAGGTAAAGCCATAGGTGCCGGTAGCATACATGGCATCCATAGCGGCTTTATTAAAGTTGCTGTAATTTTGGTTCCCTTTTAATGATACGGTATCCAATGTGCTGCCGAAGAAGTACTGGTTGGAGTTATCCCTGAAAAAGTCGAGCCCGCCCACAAACCGGTTCCGGAATTTACCAATCTTGAAATCGCCATTAAAATTTTGCTGAATCTCGATCATATCATCCTTGCTTTTGCGGGTCGACTGATCATTGCGGGAAACAGAATCGCCGGGGAGCAGGTAATAGTAAGGGCCAAAACCATCAGAGTAACTATGGGTTGATGCGATGTTGGTACGCGAGGTCCATGAATTGGAGATCTTATATTTTACTTCGCCATAAAAATTGGTGCTTCTTGATGTTTCCGTTAAATCATCCCCCATGTATGATTGCTTGTAATCGATAGGAAGTTCATCAGCCCGATCATGCCCAAGCTGGGCAATGGTTACACCATACGGAAAAAAGAAGATGGGCTTACCAATGCTTTTTCCGTAAAACAACTCTGCATCTACCGCGATGCTTAACCTATCAGTAGCGTTATAAACCAGGCTTGGCGCCACAGCTATAGTGCGGTTAAAGCCAGTGTTTTGAAAGCTGCCCTCGTGGTTATAGGCTGTATTTAGGCGGAATAATACTTTTTTTTGAGCGTCGAGCGGCGTGTTAATATCGGCACTTACACGCTGAAAATCAAAGTTACCAACCGACGTAGATACTTCGCCGCCAAATGAGTCATAGGGCTTTTTGGTTACGCGATTAATTAAGCCTCCGTATGATGTAAGGCTACTCCCGAACAAAGTGGCCGATGGGCCTTTTATAATCTCGATACGATCGATATTGGATGCATCAATCTGGCTGGTAACATTACCGGCAATGCCGTTGCGCAATGCAGATTGTACCACAAAACCGCGACTGGCATAATAAGCGCCACCATCGCCGCCGCGGCCGGTGGCTTCCCACATTTTTTGGATTCCCGGTGCGTTGCGTATGGCGTCATCAACCGAAAATACCTGTTGCTCCTGTAATAACTGGCTGCTGATACTATTGTAAACCGAAGCGTTTTCCAGGTTGTTCAAAGGCATTTTAGATACATCAACGCTTTTGTTGCGTTTAAACTTATTGGTTTTATTGGCGTTGATATTTACTTCCTGTAAACCGTGGGTAGCGTCAGATACGGTGAACTGCGGCATAACAATAGTTTTGCCGGCAATAACCTCAACGGCAGCCTTCTGGCTTTGGCTGCCAACCTGCGAAACTACCAGCGTGTATTTGCCCTGGGGTGCCCTAAAGCTAAAATCGCCATCGTCATTAGTAACAGCGCCATATTTGGTGCCCTTTAACATCACCGAAACATTGTCGGCCGGCTTATTGGTATTAGTAATCACGTGCCCGCTAACGGTTCCCCGATTTTGCTGGGCAAATGCCGTTGTAACCATTAAAAGTAGCATGACGGGTAAAAGAAAAATGGAAAATAGTTTGTAAATGTAGGGTTGGAGTTGATTCATTTTTATTTAGACTAATTATAATAATGGCCAAAAGTAATCCATTATGACAATTCATCCAAATTTATTTAGAAAGATTCTAAAGAAGTATCAAGTAGTAAGTATCAAGTATCAAGACATCTGGGACCTGAAGGGTTGCAATTAACACCATTCGCTCTATAGCTTTTTTCAGCTGCACATCTGCAATTTGAAATCTGCACATCTAAAACTATATATCCATTAATTCTTTTTTCTTCTTGCTTTTCATCCGTTTGGGTACAAACTCAAGTATTTCGTTTTTGAGGGCTTCAATCAGGCGACGCTTCAAAAAGTTACGTTGGATAACGATGCTTACTTCGCGGGCCGGTTCGGGCGATTTAAAATAGCGCACTTTGTCCAGCTGTTTATCGTTTAATTCGGCAAGGGCCAGTTCGGGTAATATGGTGGCCCCATTGTTTTGATCGACCATGCGTTTGAGGGTTTCAACGCTGCCGGTATTATATTCAAAATGCTGGAAACCTTTGGTGGCCTTGCGGCGCTGGCAAATGTTTAATACCTGTTCGCGCATGCAATGTCCTTCGTTCAGGATCCATATCTCCTCCATATCAATATCATCGGGGGTAATGTTCTTCTTTTTTGAAAGCTTGCTGTTTTTAGATACGTAGGCTACAAAATTTTCATAAAAAACGGGGATCTCCGTCAAGCTACTTTCATGCAGCGGGGTTGACAATATTCCGCAATCAATCATCCCCAGTTTTAACTGCTGTACAATTTCTTCGGTTGTTTGCTCCCATACTACAAGCTTCACCTGCGGGTATTTTTCAATAAACCCATGGATAATTTTTGGTAATATGTAGGGCGATACAGTAGGGATAATACCAACCCTTAGTTCGCCCGATAGCTCTTTTTGCCTGTCGGTGATAATCTCTTTGATCTTTTCACTTTCAGACAGCATGATGCGGGCCTGGGTAATTATTTCGATGCCAATTTCGGTAGGTGTCACAGGCTGTTTGCTACGGTCGAATATTTTTACGCCGAGGGTATCCTCCAGCTTTTGTACCTGCATGCTCAAGGTAGGCTGCGTAATAAAACACTTTTCGGCGGCTAAAACAAAGCTGCGATAGGTATCGACAGCTACAATGTACTCCAGTTGTGTTATGGTCATTTGATATAGATAAATTCTATACAAATATAGTAATTATTGATTTTCTCTATTGAATTATTATACTGAAGTTTGAATGACAAAACCAAGTATTTATGGAAACTAAAAAGAAACTGACAACCGCCTCGGGCAAGCCTTACGCCGAAAACGAGAACTCCCAAACCGCGGGGCCAAGGGGGCCAATTCTATTGCAGGATTTTATTCTGCACGAGAAAATGGCACATTTTAACCGCGAACGTATACCTGAGCGTGTTGTGCATGCCAAGGGTTCGGGCGCATACGGCACACTGACAATTACACATGATATAAGTAAATACACCAGGGCAAAAGTTTTTAACGCCATTGGCAAGCAAACAAAATTGTTTCTTCGTTTTTCGACCGTTGGCGGCGAAAAAGGATCGGCAGATACCGAGCGCGACCCGCGTGGCTTCGCCATTAAGTTTTATACCGAGGATGGCAACTGGGATTTAGTTGGCAATAACACCCCTGTGTTTTTTATAAAAGACCCCAAAAAATTTGGAGACTTCATCCACACGCAAAAGCGCGACCCATATACCAATTGCAAAAGCGCTACCATGATGTGGGATTTTTGGTCGTTAAACCCCGAAAGCCTGCACCAGGTAACCATCCTGATGAGCGATAGGGGTACGCCTTACGGCTATCGCCACATGGATGGCTTCGGCAGCCATACCTTTTCATTTATTAATGCCGCTAACGAAAGATTTTGGGTTAAATTTCATTTTAAAACCCTGCAGGGCATCAAAAACTTTACCGATGCCGAAGCCGGCGAAATGCGTGGCAAAGCTCCTGATTTTGCACAACATGATTTGCTAACCCATATTGATAATGGCGATTTTCCGAAATGGGCCATGAAAATACAGGTAATGCCCGAGGCTGATGCCAAAACTTACCACATCAACCCATTTGATTTAACCAAGGTGTGGCCACATGGCGATTACCCGCTGATTGATGTTGGCGTATTGGAACTGAATGAGAACCCGGATAATTATTTTGCCCATGTTGAGCAGGCTGCTTTTGCCCCGGCTCACGTTATTGATGGGGTTGGTTACTCGCCGGATAAAATGCTGCAGGGCCGTATTTTATCGTATCCGGATGCGCACCGTTACCGTTTAGGGGGCAATTACGAGCAAATACCGGTTAATAAATGCCCTTACCTGGTAAGCAATTACCAACGGGATGGCGCAATGGCAGTAAACGGCAATGGCGCATCGGCACCTAATTACTTCCCCAATAGCTTTGATGATATTGAGGCCGACCAAAGCTACAAAGAACCCGCCTGGGATTTTGGCAGCTCTATTGGCGATTGGTACGACCGCAATGCCGAAGGCGAAAACGACCATTACACCCAGCCCGGCAATTTGTACCGGTTAATGGATGCCCAGCAAAAGCAGGACCTGATTAATAATATCGTAAACTCCATGAGCGGCATAGATGGGCCAAAGAAAGACCTGATTACCAACCGTCAGCTTTGCCACTGGTTCCGTGCAGATATTAACCTGGGCATGGCCATAGCCAAAGGCCTGCAGCTTGACCTGGCAGAAACCATGCAGCACATGCCGGCTTAGAGATTGTACGTTGGACGTTGTAAGTTTTACGTAAACAGCCTAAAGCAAAAAGAGGCTGTATCATAAATCATGATCAGCCTCTTTTTTATTATTAATGGTTTATTGCTATAAAATCAATTAGTTATCTATGGTTTTATTTGTTTTAACAATCTGATTTTCATATATTTAAAGTATAGATATATGAGATATGGCAATCAGACAACCTGTTTTCAAACACTATGATCAGCAGCAAATATTAGCTATTCCGCCAACCCTGGAGGAGCTAATCCCGCAATCCCATCCGGTTAGAGTTGTCA